>CAIXRH010000125.1 GCA_903921785.1 uncultured Pseudomonadota bacterium | reverse complement strand
CGTCGGCGCAGGGGGCGCGGGCGCGGGCGCAGCGACGGGCGCTGGAACCAGCGTCGCCCCTGCCGCCCCCGTCGCCTTCGCTGCGCTGGCCATCGCGCGCGGCATCGGCGCGGACGCGTCGGAGCCCATCGTCGGCGGGCGGGACGGTCCGGCCGGTTGGGCGGCCGGCGCGACAGACTCCGCTGGCGCGGCCGGCTTCGCGGGGGCTGCGGCCCCGCGGGGCATCGGCGCCGACGCGTCGGACCCCTGCGCGGGCGGGCGCGGGGGCCCCGGAGGCGGAGCGGCGGGTGCGGGAGGTGCGGACGGAACCGGCGGCGGCGCGGGCTTCGCCGGGCTCGCCGCGGCGCGGGGCATCGGCGCGGAGGCGTCGGAGGCCTGGGCGGGCGGCCGGGGGGGCCCGGGCGGAGGGGCAGTGGCCTTGGCGGTAGCCGGCGTGGACGCGGCTCCGGGCCCGGGGTTGGCCGCGATCGCCGCCATCAGCGCCGGCGTGGCGGTGCCGATGCGGGTGGGCTCGTCCCCAAAGTCTTCGGCATCGGACGGGGCGTCTGGGATCGACTCCATCTCCGCGAGCGCGGCGCGGCGGAGCAGCTCCCAGCGCGCATCCTCTCGGGGGACCTCAGGAGGAGGAGCGGCGGGGGCCGCGGTCGGCGCCGCCGGCGCGGGCTTCGAGGCGGCCGCGGCCTCGAGGGCGGTCTCGGCGGCGAGCGCCTCCGCAGCGCCGAAGAGCGTGCTGTCTTCGGGGAGGACCGCGTCAGTGAGCGGGTTCGGTTCGCGGGGCGCGCGCCGGGCCTCGGCCACCAGCGGCCGCACCACCACCTCTGCCCACTCGCCCAGCGCGGGGCCGGGCATCTGTCGGGCGAGCGCCCGCGCCCGGGTGACGACCTCATCGGCACGCGGCCGGTTATCCGCGTTGTACGCGCACATGTCCCGAAGGAACCGCGCGACTTCGCCCCCCTGAGGGTTGGGGAGCGGGCAGCTCGCCGCCAGGAACGACAGGCGATCTTCCAGGAACGCCGCGTGCTTCTCGGCGCGGCCCTTGGCCTTGCCCAGCCGCTCACCGCTGAGGAACTCAAAAAGGGACGCGCCGAGGCTGTAGATGTCGGCCCGGTCGGTCTCTGGCTCGAAGAACAGCCGCTCGGGCGGCATGTACTCGACCGAGCCAAACTGGAGCTCCTGGGTGTGGCTCTCGCGGTTCGCGAATTCCCCGCGGGCCACACCGAAATCGAGCACCTTCACGGTGCCCGACTCGTCCACCATGATGTTGCTGGGCTTGATGTCGCGGTGGATGACCCGGAGCGGCTTCTCGCCCTCGTACGGAGGCCGATTGTACGCCGCGTCCAGCGCCGACGCGACGAAAGCGACGATCTCCAGCGCGGCGTAAGGCGGCGTTCGCTCTCCCTTCTCCGCCGCCGTGGTGACGATCGTCTTCAGATCGACGGCGTCGAGATACTCCATGATCACGGCGGCGCGGCCGTCGATGCTGGTGAGATCGATGACGTCGACGATGTTGCGGTGGCGGAGCCAGCCCAGGAGCCGCGCTTCGTCGCGCATCCGCTGGGCGATCTCCTTGTTCTCCGACCAGCGCCGGTGGAGGAGCTTGATCGCCACCAGGCGGGAGAACCCGTCGGCGTGCATCACCTTGGCGAGGTACACGCTCCCGAAGCCACCGGAGGCGATCTCACGCAGGAAGTGGAACCGGCGGGCGTTCTCGCGGCTGGCCATGGGGCCGCACCGTAGCACGGCCCGGGCACTTTCTCACCCGGCGGCGGCGACGAGCCCGAGCAGCGCGGCGACGGGACCGAGATCGCCCGTGCGCCCGGCCCACGCGCTGTCCGGACGTGGCAGCGGAGCCGGCGCGGTGAGGAGCGCGAAGATCGCCCCTTCCCCCGGCGGACCCCGAAGGCCAAGCCGGAGGCGATCCCGGGCGCTCGCGAGGTCCACCGCCGAGTAGGCGGCGCCGACGAGCGCGGCGGCGCACCGGCCCTCGGCGAGGGCGTCGCACGCGGCGGCCCACACCGCGCGCCCGGCGTCTTCCCCGCCGGCGAGGCAGGCGTTCTCGCCCCGGATGCCATGCTGGATGGCCACGTGGGCGAGCACCATGTTCGGGAGCGTCCGCAGCGGGAGGAGCGGCGGGTAGAGCGCGCGGCCCTCTCCCCCGAGCTTCACCAGGCTCAACGTGCCGGACTCCTCCATCGCCACGAGGCTCGCCTCCGCGTCCCCCTCGTCGGGTGGTTCGCGGCCGACCGCGACGAAGATTCCCAGCTCCTCGGCGTCGCCGGTGAAGGCGCGCATCGCGAGCCCGGCCGCTGGGAGCGCCAGCGCCGCGGCGCGAGGGAGGAGGCGGGCGTCCTTCTTACGTTTGAGCCAGGGACCCAGGTCCGGACCCTCGACGACGCCAGCGTGCGCGTCTCCCAGGGGGAGCAAGGGCGGGTGCAGCATGAGCCCGTTGGGGAGCACCCCGCCGACGGCGGCGATCATGCGCGCCCGAAGATCAGCGAGCCGTTGCTGCCGCCGAACCCGAAGGCGTTGGTGAGCACGTGGTCGAGCGCGGCGCGTTCGGCGTCCCTCACCAGGTTCACCGGGCAGCTCGGGTCGGGCTCTTCGAGGTTGCGGCTGCCCGGCCGGACCTGGTCTCGCAGCGCGAGCACGCAGAGGATGGCCTCGACCGCCCCACACGCGGCCACGAGGTGCCCCATCATCCCCTTGGTGGAGGAGACGGGCACCCGGTCGAAGAGGCGGGCGATCGCCGTGCTCTCCGAGAGGTCGTTCTGCTGGGTGGAGGTGCCGTGGGCGTTGATGTAGCCGATGTCGGCGGGGCGGAGCCCGGCGTCGAGCAGGGCGGCGGCCATGGCGTCGTAGGCGCCGCGGCCATCGGGAGGAGAGTCGGTGATCCGCCAGGCGTTGCAGGAACAACCCCAGCCTTCGGCCCAGGCCAGCACCAGGGCGCCGCGGGCGCGCGCCGTGGACTCCCGCTCGATCACCAGGAACCCCGCGCCCTCGCCGAGGACGAAGCCGTCGCGGTGGAGGTCGAACGGGCGGCTGGCCTTCTCGGGGGCGTCATTGCGGGTGGACAGCGCGCCGAGCTTGGAGAAGCCGACGACCATCAGCGGCTCGGAGAGGGCATCGACCCCGCCGCAGACCATCGCGTCCACTTCGCCGCGGCGGAGGCGGAGCATTGCCTCGCCGAGGGCCTGGGAGCTGGAGGTGCAGGCGGTGGACACCGTGCTGCGTGGGCCCGTGGCGCCGGCGAGCGCCGCCACCTGCCGCGTCGGGGCGTCGGGGGCCAGCGCGTCCACCTCGGCGGCGGAGGGGGCGTCCTTCTTCCACAACCACGCCCACGGCGGGCGGCAGGCTTCGCTGCCGAGGCAGACGCCGACGCGCGGCCCGGGGGCGAGCCCGCTCATCGCCAGGGCTTCGTTCACCGCGAGCTCGGTGAGCGCCGCCTTGAGCGCGGCGCCTTCGCCCGGCAGCGGAGCTTCGGCCGCGAACGTCACCGGGAATCCGGTGGGGTCGAAGCGGCGGATGCGCCGCACCCCGTTCTCCGCCGCGAGCACCGCGCGCCAGGTGGCCTCCACGCCGATGCCGAGCGGCGTCACCATCCCGAGCCCGGTGACGGCGAGCCGCTCAGTCACCGGGATACTCCGCCCACAGTCGACGCAGCTCGCTCCGCTCGATCTGCTCCAGGCGGTCCCCCTCGGCGGGGGAATCGAGCGGCACCGCGTTGAAGACGAACGTCTGCTCGGCCTGCGCCACCGTGCGCCCGTTGACCCACGCGCGCACGTCCACCACGGCGCTCTCGTCGCGCAGGCTCAAAAGCCGGGCCTCCAGGCGGACGACCTCGCCCGGCCGAACGAACTTCCGGAACTTCACTGCCTGCATCATCGAGAGGATCGGGAACGGCCAGTCGCCGCGGCCGAGGCGCACGCTGTAGCCGATGAGCTTGCCGGCGATCTGCGCCAGGGACTCCATCAGCACCACGCCCGGAACCACCGGGAACCCCGGGAAGTGGTCCTGGAAGAGCTCCAGGTCGGGGCTGAAGGAGACGGTCCCCGCCACGAAGCGGTCCCGCTCGAGCTCATCGATACGATCCACGAGGCGCCAGCGCATGCGCAGGGCTGCTATCCCGGCGGGCGCGGCACAGGGAGCGGCCCCGGCGCGCTCGTCGCCGGAGGACGCCGGGGTGCCTGGCTCGGCGACCGATCTCACCGCGGGAGCGATCCGGAACCACCTGGCGGGCAAGGCAGCGGACGGGGCGCTATAGTGTCAACGGTGGAGGTCTGTCGATGGTGTTCCTGTTTGCGATCGGGTGCTTCACCCCGATGCCGGGCGAGTTCGCGGTGGAGAAGGTCCACTTCGAGAACGAGTACACCCAGCGCACCGACCTGGTGCTGCAGCCGTTCCACTACGCGGGGCTCACCTGTCCCGACGGGAGCCCGGCCACGTTCTACGCCGTCTATCCCGAGACGCTGGACACCGCCGCTCCCATCGTCGTCTTCTTCCACTCCGGCGCCTTCGACTACGTGAAGGCCCGCGCCGACGGCGTGGTCCCCGCGTTCGACTCCAGCGAGGCCGTGCACTACGCCGCGCAGGACCGGTTCAGCTCCGAGTGGGCCGCCAACAAGGTTTTCGAGACGCTTGGCCTGCTCGACGGGCTGGATGAAGACCAGCTCGAGCCCACCGAGACCAACCTCGGCATCCTCCCCGCCAAGCTCGCCGACGCCGGCACCTTCACCATGTACCCCGCGAATTGCTGGGGGGACCTCTGGCACAACGAGTCGGGTCCTCGCAACAACGACTGGGAGCTCGATGGCGGCGTACACCGCAACGGCCGCTACCTCGCCTGGGTGATGACCGCGATCGCGAACCCCACCCCCGAAGTGGCCACGCAGACCCGCACCGACCTCGGCTTGGACAACCTGCCGATCTCGCTCGATGCGTCCGGCATCTACATCGTGGGTCTTGGGGAGGGCGGTCGGGCTGCGGCCGAGCTGCGCATCCGTGATCTGCTCAACGACGTGCCCGACCAGAACGCCACGCCGATCAAGGGCATCGTGGTCGACAGCACGATGGACGTGTTCACGAAGATCGCGAAGTCCGACACCGAGTCCGAGACCTTCCACGCGATCAACGACGGTCTCGCTCGGATCTACCCCGACCACGAAGACGACGACGGAGACGGCAAGATCTCTGGCGACCTCGACTCGGAGGCCGGCAACTACCGCGACGACATCGAGCCGAACCTCTACGCCTATTCGCTGACGCAGGCCGTGGACCGCAGCGGCTTGAATTATCCGCTCGGCATGTGGTACTCCTCGGCGGATCCGCTGGTCCCGATCGAGACCGTTCAGTACCTGATCGACCTGCAGCCGGAGCACGCCGACTTCCTCACCATCACCGACTACGCCACCACCGATCACACGGTGCTCAATCGGGACGAAGCCGAGGCGGATCGCGCGGTCTCCCTGCTCCTCGGCCGGTAGGCTGGCGGCCGAGAACGAGGAGAAGGACAACCCTCTGGGCGATGGCCGGATCACGGTCCGCTTGGGTTCGATGGACCTGCCTGGCCATCGCGGCGCCGCGGCGTCGCTCGTCGCCCGGGGAGTCATTCTCACCGCGGCGGCACCTCTGGGCACGGCGCCGGCCGGGGGGCAAGCCGGTGTGGCGCCTCCACCCCTTCGACGAACCTACCGGATCACCCGAGCCTCTCGGCTGCCCTCGCACGGATCGGGCTGCGCGAGGGCGGTGTCGACGAAGCCGTAGACGTCGTCCACGCCGACGTAGCCCTTCAGGCGGCTGTCGGAGGCCGCATCCCGGTTGTCGCCGAGGACGAACAGGCTGTGCGGAGGGACGGTGACCTGGGGAAAGTCGGGGAGGAATTGTTTGGGGTCCCGGAGGGTGACCCAGCTACGGGTGCCCCCGGACTCGATGATCGCCCGTTCGGCGGGGAGCGGGAGGCAATTCGCGTCGCGGAGTCCGAGCGGGAGCGGAGTGGTGCCGGCGGTCGCGGGGACGCCGTCGACGAAGAGCTCACCGTTGGTGATGGCCACCGTCTGGCCCTCGGTCGCCACCACGCGGTGGACCGAATCTTCGCCGTGGGAATGGTAGACCACCACCTGCCCTGGCGACACCGGCTCGCCGTGGCGCAGCCGCACCAGCACGCGGTCGTTCGGGAGGAGCGTCGGGGACATCCCCGCGCTGGGAATGATCAGCACCTCCGCCGTGTATGCCCGCGCCCCCACGCCGCCGCAGCCGACGATGGCCAGACCCAGCAGGGTGCCGAGCACGATGGCCCAGGGTCGTGGCCGCTCCGCTCGCGGTACCAGGAGGATCGCGGTCGCGATCTGCGCGCCCCAGAGGACGAACGCCGCGCCGAAGACCACCGGGTAGAGCGCCGTCCCGGACAACCACCCCGCCCGCCACGCGAACATCGGCACCACCTGCGTGGCGAGCCACAACCACGGCGTGAGCGCGCCGAAAAGTGTTCGCCCTCCCAGGTAGTCCGCCAGTCCGCTCCCGGGGAGCAGCGCCGCGGCCAGGGCGGCCACGAGCCGCATCTCAGGCGGCTCCGGGCTTCGGGGTTGTGGGCGCGGGCTCCAGCTCGCCGCCGGCCTGCAGGCCCTCGCGGTAGAGCGCGGCGTACATCCCATCCCGCTCCAGCAGCTCGGCGTGCGAGCCGACCTCGGCCACCTTCCCCGCGTGCAGGACGACGATGCGGTCGGCGCGGGTGATGGTCGAGAGGCGGTGGGCGATGACGAGGCAGGTGCGGTCAACGAAGAGGCGCTCGATGGCCTCCTGCAAAAGCCGCTCGCTGACGGGGTCGACGCTCGCGGTCGCTTCATCGAGAATCACCAGCGCCGGGTCGCGGGCGAGGGTGCGGGCGAGCGAGACGATCTGCCCTTCGCCGGCGCTCAGATCGCTGCCGCGGTCGCGGATCACGTGGCCCATGCCCTCGGGGAGGCGCGCGGCGATGCGGTCGAGGCCGCTCTGGGCGACGGCCGCCTGCACCCGGGCGGGGTCGAGGCTCGGATCGTCCAGGGTCACGTTGAAGCGCAAGGTGTCGCGGAAGAGCTGCACTTCCTGGCGTACGGTGCCCACGGCGCGGCGGATGTCCTGGGGGCGCAGGCGGGAGAGCTCCACCCCGTCCACCTCGATGTTCCCCTGATAGCCGTCGTGCACCCGCGCGAGCAGGCGGACCAACGTGCTCTTTCCTGCGCCGGTCCGCCCCACCACCGCGACGACCTCGCCGGGCTGGACCTCCAGGTCGATGCCGTCGAGGATCCAGGGGGCGTCGTCGCGGTAGCGGAAGCGCAGGTCGCGGATGCGCAGGTGGCCCTTCGCTTCGGCGAGGCCGCGGTCGCCGGCGGTGATGCGGTCGTCCACCCCGAGGAGCCAGAAGATCTTGTCCAGGGCGGTGGCAGCGCGCTGGATGAAGGTGATCTTTCCGCTGATCTCCCGGAGCGGCCGGAAGAGCTGGTCGATGTAGCCGTTGAACGCGACCACCAGGCCCACGATGAGCGCCGGCTCGCTGCCGCTGGTGGCGCCCCAGTACAACATCACCGCGATGCACACCGAGGCGATGCCGTCGATGAACGCGTAGAGCCCGGCATCGTAGAAGTTGTTGGTGACGTTGGAGTCGCGGTACCGGGCGTTGAGCTCCGCGAAGCGCTCGGTGACCCGCAGCTCGAGCCCGTAGAGCTGGATGACCTCGATGCCGGCGACGCGCTCGGCCACGTACGCGTTGAGCGAGGCGAGGGAGTCGCGGATCTCGGCGAAGAGCGAGCGCATCCGTCGACGGGCGAACTCGATGACGCCCGCGATGGGCGGCCCGAGCAGGCAGAGGACGAGCGCCAGCTTCCAGTCGAGCAGGAACATCGACACCAGCACGCCCACCATCGTGAGCACGTCGAGCGCGAGCGAGATCGATCCGGAGGTGAGCGCGTCGTTGAGCGCGTCGATGTCGCTGGTGGCGCGCGACATGAGCTGGCCGGTCGGCTGCCCCTCGAAGAACCGCTGGGAGAGCGAGAGCACCTGTCGCACCAGGGCGTGGCGCAGTCGGAGGATCGTGTTCTCCGCCGCCAACGCCGTGACGTAGGTGTAGACGCCCTCCATGAGGAAGGCGCCCACGACCGCGGCCAGGAAGTACCCGGCGTCGCGCTGCAATCCTTCTGGGGAGCCGCCGGTGACGTGGGCGTCGATGACCGCCTTGAGCAGCCGCGGCTGGGCCACGTTGAGCGCGGCCACCGCCGGCGTGAGCACCAGCGCGAGGGCGTACCACTTCGCGTCGGGGCGCATGTACGGGACGAGGGAGCCCCAGGTCCAGGCGCGAGACTCCGCTTCGGGGGTGGGCTTCGGGCTCACGCGGTCGCCTCGGCGGCGGCCGCTTCGCTCTCCCGCTGGGTCTCCCAGGCGTCGCGATACGGGCCGGGGCGGAGCACGAGCTCGGCGTGCGGGCCCTGGTCCACGAGGCGTCCGCCGTCGAGCACGAGGATGAGGTCGGTGTGGACCAGCGCGCTCATCCGGTGGCTCACCACGATGCGGGTGGCCTCGGAGCGGGCGCGTAAGGTGTCCAGCAGCTCGTGCTCGGTCTTGTGGTCGACGGCGGAGAGCACGTCGTCCAGCAGCACCAGCGAGGCGGGGCGGAGCAGCCCCCGGGCGAGCGCGACGCGTTGACGTTGCCCGCCGGAGAGGGTGATGCCGCGTTCGCCGACGACAGTGTCGAGGCCGGCGGGGAGCGTCTCCAGGTCGGGGCCGAGGGCCGCCGCGCGGGCGGCCGCCATCACGGCCTCTCGGGACGCGCCGAAGCCGATGTTCTCCTGCACGCTCTCGGAGAACAAGAACGGGGTCTGGGCGACGACGCACAGCTGTTGGCGCCACAGGTTGAGATCGAGCTCGCGGATGTCCACCCCGTCCACGAAGATGGTGCCCGGCGGGGGGTTCACGAGCCGCGAAAGCAAACGTAGAAGGGTGGACTTTCCGCTGCCGACCGGGCCGTAGACCCCGACCGTGCTCCCACCCGGGATGGTCGCCGTGACGCCGTCGAGCACCGGGCGGTCGGGCGCGTCGCCAAAGGCGAAGCGCAGGTTCGTGAACGTGAGGGTGGGGCCCGAGGCGGGTGGCACCTTCGCGATCCCTGCGTCGGGGCGATCCACCGCCTCGTCGACCACCAGCCAGATGCGCTCCAGCGAGGCTTCGGCGCGTTGGAACACCGGCAACAACCAGCCAAGCATGCGCATCGGAATCACGATGAACCCGACCAGCGCGATGAACGCGGCGAGCTGCCCGGCGGAGAGCTGACCGGAGCGTACGGCCGGGGCGCCGAAGGCGAGGAGCCCCCACGTGGCCACGCCGCCCGCGACGGTGAGCAGCGGAAAGGCGGCGACCCGGAGCTTCGTCATCGCGAGGTTGGACTCGCGGAGATCGGCGGCTTTTGCGTCCAGCCGGGCGATGAACTGGTCCTCGGCGCAGAACCCCTGCACCGTGGCGACGCCCTGGAACGTGCTGAGGAGCTCGTCTGCCAGCGCGCCAAGCTGCTTCTGGGCCACCCTCTGCCGCGCCATCAACTGCGGGGTGGCGCGGGAGACCCCCCAATAGGCGACGGCGCAGGGCACGGCCACCGTGAGGGTGAGCGCCGGGGAGAGGCTGAGCATCTTCCCCACGCCCATCACCAGCGTGCCGACCACGTTGAACGCCTGCATGAACGCGAAGCCGGCGAGCGCGCGGGCGAAGCTCATGTCGCTGGTGGCGCGGCTGAGCAGGTCGCCCGTGGGGTAGCGGGCGTAGAAGCTGGGCTGCAGGCGCACCAGCTTGGAGAAGAAGCGCTCGCGGAGCTGGCTCTCCGCGAGCCGCCCCGGCGTGAAGAACCACACCCGAGACAGCGTGCGCACGACGATGATGCTGAGCCCCAAAACGCCGATCTTGAGCGCGTCGGCAGCGGCGCCCGGCTCCCCGGCCCGCATCGTGTCCAGCGCGTCCGCCATCAGGGTGGGGACGAGAACGCTGAGCCAGTTGGTCAACAATACGGTGAGCGTGCCGGCGAGGTACCACCGCCATAGCGGGAGTACGTACTCCTTCACGAACCGAGTGGAGTGGGGGAAGCCTCGATTGCCGAGGTGCTCCAGCGCCCGGCCGATCGCGCGGAGCAGCGCCAACTAGTCCTCGGGCCCGAGCTCGGCCGGGGTGGCGGCGAGGCTCTCGAGGATCGCGTCGCGGCGGGTGAGGACGTCGGCGTCGAGCCGGGCGACGGCCTCGGGGAGGCGATCGTAGAGGCGGCGGGGCTCGCGGCGGCCGCCGGCCTGGAACAGGGCGTGCACCAGCCAGGGGAAGACGGCGGTCACGTCGCAGTGGCAGTAGACGGAGTTGAACTCCACACACTCCGCGCTCACCTTGCCCCAGGTGTGGCCTTCGCCGGCAGGGCAGGAGGAGAGGGCGCCGTTGTCTACCGGGTCGACGCAGAACTGCAGGTCGATGTCGAAGCCGCGCGCGGGGAGATCGAGGATCTGTCCGAGGGTGGGCTCGCCTTGGAGCGTGTAGTTCTTGGGGACGCCGCCGCCGAGGATCCACACCGCGGTGGAGCCTTCGTTCTGCGCGTACCACTGCAGCGCGGCCATCGCATACACGTCGGCAGCAATGTCGAGGTTGAACTTGAAGGCTTCGCCACGAACCGCGCGGAGCTTCACCACGTTGAGGAAGATGCTGCCGTCCTGCGGGGCGCCGACGAAGATCGGCACGCCGTACTTCCAGGCGGTGGCGAGGAGCGAGTGCTGGTCCACGCCGAGGGACTCCTCGATCTCGTAGAGCCGGCGGCCGAGGCGGTTGTGCATCTCCGCCGTGGTCATCGACTTCTGGAACTCTTCCTCCTGCAAGAGGTAGGCGAAGAGCTGGTCGGTCTTCAGCAGCACGTCCTCGGCGAAGCCGATGTCGTAGATGCGGATGATCCGGGCCTCGCGCAGGCGGGTGTCGCCCGCGTCGGGAGCGACCTCGCGGAGGCGATGCCCGAGGAGGCGGTGGGCGTCGTGGTAGAGGTTGGCGCCCGTCGTGGTGAGCACGTCGATGCAGCCGTTCTCGATGAGCGGAACGATGCAGCTCCGGTGGAGCCCCGCGGGGGTCATCGCGCCCGACATCGTGGTGAACACGTAGTTACCCTCGCTCACCGACTTGGTCATCAGGCGGGCAGCCTCGCGCACCTGCCGGCCGACGAAGGCGGGGAAAGCGCTGGTGAGCAGCTCCAGCCCGGTCTCGCGGCCGGTGATCGCGCTGGGACGCACCTCGCGGGAAGCCTGGAAGGCGGCGGTGAGGGCGACGGTCTCGGTCTCGTTCTCGGCCATGGGCGCTCCGGGCGCGGGCTCTAACGTGCCCGGGGCCGGAGGTTCAGTCGGGGCGCGTGCTCAATCGTGGGGCGGCCTACCAGGGCCAGAGGGCGTGGCGGAGGTCGACCAGGAGGACGCCGAGGTTCGCCGTCGGGGCTGCCTCTTCCAAGGCGAGGGCGGCCGTGTCGCCGGTGTCGGCCGTGCCGGCGGTGTCCGAGGCCGTGTCCGCGGTGTCGCCGCCGCCCGTGTCGATGTCCTGGGTGTCGGTGTCCTGCGTGTCCGTGTCCTGCGTGTCCGTGTCCGCGGGCACCCGGGTGTCGACCACGCAGAGGCCGTCGGTGTTGAACATGTACCCGGAGTCGCACTCGGGCGCGGCGCAGGCGAGGACGGCGAAGAAGAGCATGCTCGCCGGCTAACGCGGGAGTCCGGGAGCGGGCCAGCGTGCTGGCCTTCAGGGCGCCGGCGACCGGGGCACCGCCGCGACCCGCTTCTCCACCACCTCGGCGAACGGCAGGGTCGCGGCGTTGATCCCGTGGATGCCCTCCAGCCCGTACGGTGGGCTGCGGAGGAAGCCGTCGAGGGCCACCGGAATGAGCTTCTGGTCGCGTACGCGGCGAGGTTCACCGCCCGGGCCGGCATCGGCGTACACTCCCGCGGTGCGCTCGCTCACCCTGCTCTCCCCCGTCCTCCTCCTCGCGTGTAGCGACGGGGCGTTCACCCGCCACAACGGCGAGCCCCTCGCGGAGATCCTCTCGCCCGAAGGCGGTTCTTCAGTCCGTGAGGCCAGTCGCCTCGTGCTCCGGGGCGCGGTGAGCGACCCCGACGTGGCCCCGGACCAGCTCACGGCCCGGTGGTTCCTCGATGGTGCGGAAGCGTGCGGCGCCGCCGCGCCCGCCACCGACGGCACCACGGAGTGTACGATCACCGTCCCCACCACGGACTTTGCGGTGGAGCTCGAAGGGCATGACCCGGAGGGGGCCGGGGCGTCCGCGTTGGTGGAGCTCCAGGTGATTGACGATCTTGCGCCGGACGCCACCATCACCGCGCCGACCGCCGAAGGGCTCTACTACTCGGATCGCCCGATGCTGCTCACGGGCACGCTGAGCGACCCCGAGGACCCGCCGACCTCACTCGTGGTGCGCTGGGTGTCCAGTCTCGACGGCGAGCTGGCGAACGCGGCGACGGTGACCGAGGACGGCGCGGTCCAGGGCTACGCGAACCTCTCGGAGGGCATGCACGCGCTCCAGTTGTTCGCGGTGGACGTGGCGGGCAACGAGGCGGTCGACGACGTTGTCGTCACCGTGCGGCCGCCGGACACCGCGCCGACGTGCGCGATCAGCGCCCCGGCGGACGGGGCGGTGGTGCCCGCCGGCGAGGCCGTGGCGCTCCGCGGCACCGTCGACGACGCCGAGCTCGGTCCGGAATTGTTGGCCGTCACCTGGGCGAGCTCCCGGGATGGTGTCCTCGGGGCGGACCCGGCGAGCGCGTCGGGCGCCGTCGGGCTCGACACCGCGAGCTTGAGGGTCGGCGCGCACGAGCTGAGCCTCACCGCCGCGGACGAGATCGGCCTGGAATGCACCGTGTCGGTGCGCGTGGTCATCGACACCCCGCCGAGCGCGATCCTCGACGCTCCGGTGGCCGGCTCCGTGGCCAACGAGGGCGAAGAAGTGGCGTTCCTCGGACGCGTGGCAGACGCGGAGGACGCGCCGGACACCCTCATCGTTGCCTGGACCTCCGACCTCGACGGGCTCCTCGCGGAGGGCACCGCCGACAGCTCCGGCCGCTCGGTCTTCACGCTGGCGGACCTCTCCGTCGGCGAGCATTCGATCACCGAGACCGTCACCGACTCGGCCGGGCTCACCGCCAGCGCGTCGACCACGATCCGCGTCAACGGCGCGCCGGACGCCCCGGGGGTGTCGATCGACCCGGTCGACCCCCGCACGGCGGACGACCTCGGCGCGGTCATCGATCTTCCCGCCACCGATCCCGACGGCGACCCGCTCAGCTACCAGTACGCCTGGTCGGTCGACGGGGTCGCCAGCAGCGCCAGCGCGACCGACACGCTCCCTGCCTCGGCCACTACCCGCGGCGAGACCTGGCGCGTGGACGTCACCGCGTCCGACGGTTGGACCACCGGCCCCGCCGGAAGCGCCAGCGTGATCATCCTCAACACCGCTCCCGGGCTCGCTTCCGTGGCGGTGACCCCCAACCCCGCCACCCGCTCGTCCACGCTCACCTGCGCCGCGACCGGCTACGCCGACGCCGACGGCGACGCCGACGTCACCACCTACGCCTGGACGGTGAACGGGGCGGCCGTGGCCGCCGGCAGCACCCTGACTGGCGCGTTCACCACCGGCGATCTCGTCACCTGCGCCGCCACGCCGTTCGACGGAACCGACGTCGGGCTCACGCTCTACGACAGCGTGACCATCCAGAACAGCCCGCCGATCGTCGACAGCCTCGCGCTCACCCCGACCCCCGCCTACACCGACGACACCCTGTCCGCCGGCGTCGTGGCCCACGACCCCGAGGGCGACGCGATCAACCTCGCGTATGCCTGGACCGTCGACGGCGTGCCGGTCGCGCCGATCACCTCGACGCTCGACGGCAGCTCCTTCAGCAAACACCAGGTTGTCACGGTCACGGTGACGCCGGCCGACGCGGACGGCCCCGGCACCGCGGTCTCGGCGAGCGTCACCATCGACAACAGCCCCCCGGAGGCCCCGACCGTCGCCTTCGATCCCGCCGATCCCGAGGAGGGCGACGCCGTGGTCTGCGAGGTGACCACCGCCGCCGCCGACGCCGACGGGGACCCGATCACCTACACCGTGGACTGGACGGTGGACGGCGCCGCGTACCCGGGCGCCGGCGACGTCGGCCCGAGCACCACGGCGTGGGCGGGCGACACCGTGGCCGCCGCCGACACCGACGCGTACGAGCTGTACGCCTGCACCGCCACCCCCGACGACGGCGACGACCTCGGGCCATCGGCCAGCGCGAGCGTGGAGATCGACAACGCGGAGACCCGGGTCTTCGTCACCAGCAACGACTACAACGCGGCGTTTGGGAGCCTGTCTGTGGCCGACACCAAGTGCCAGACCTCCGCCGACGCGGCCGGGCTCGGCGGCACCTGGGTGGCGTTCCTCAGCTCCTCGGGCGCGAGCGCGGCCAGCCGGATCCCCGACGGCCCATACGTGCTCCTCGACGGGACCACGATCGCCACGAGCCGCGCCGACCTCCTCGACGGCTCCCTGGCTTCGCCGATCCAGGTCGACGAGTACGGGTCGCGGCAGTCGAAGTGGGTCTTCACGGGGTCGACGACCGCGGGCCTGAGCGCCGCCAGTGGCAGCTCGGTCAACGGCCTCTGCGCCGACTGGACCAACGGCTGCGGGGTCTGCTACGGCAACCACTACTACGCCACGGTCGGGCGCAGCTACGAGAGCAGCTCCAACTGGACGAACGTGGGCTGGATCTTCTGCAGCCAGAGCTCCGGGTTGTACTGCTTCGAGCAGTGAGCTCCCCGGCCTCGCGCGGTCAGTCCGACGCCAACGCATCCAGCTCCGCGAGCACCGCGGCGAGGCCGGGCTTCGCTGCTTCGGGGGCCCGGCTCAGCGCGCCGCGCAGGTCGTCCCGGGTGAGGCGCCTCGCTTCGGGGAGGTTGGCCGCCTCGAAGGCCAGACCGAGCAGGGTGACCGCAGCCACTCGTCCGCGCCGGGACGGGGCTCCCGGCGCCGGCTGCGTTCACACGCCGCGAGCGCGACCGCGGCGGCGCGTCGCGCACGGTCGTCGTCGCCCGGGCCCCCGCGAGCCCGGAGCAGGCCCGGCAGGTTGCAGCTCGGGTAGTAGTCGTTGAGATCGGCGTACATCCCGAGCGCGTAGGCGTCGATGGCGCGGTCCAACCACGGGTCCGCCTCGGGGTTGCCGGCCTTTTGCGCGGCTCGCCACAGGGTCTTGGCGCGCCCGCCGAGCAGGCCGTACCGATCCGACGTCCCCCCGGACTCGTCGATCAGCTGCTCGATCGCCGCGTACGCCCGCGCCGGATCGTCTTGCTACCCCTGCGCCAAGCGCGACTGCTCCCGGACCCACGGCAGCGCCCGGTGGGCGTCGGTGAGCGCGGAGTCCACGTAGGCGATCACCTCCGCCCAACCCAGGCAGTCGCGGATGAGCTGGAGCAGCTCCAGCCGGATCGCGGGCACCACCGCGGGTTCGGCGAGGAGCTCGTCGCGCAGGGCTCGCGCGGCTTCAGCCTGCTCATCCCGCGGGCGAAGGCGAATTGTGCGCATCCGATCCAGGGTCTCGGAGAGCGCGCGGGTCTGGGCGGCAAACGCCACCACCCGCGCGCGGCCGGGGTCTCCTCCGGTGACCACCGTTCGCACCGGGGAGGTTCCCAGCGCGGCGTCGTTGAGCCAGGCCTCGATGCGCTTGCGGGCCTCCGCCGCCACCTCTGCCGTGAGCGGTCCCGGGGGGAGCGGAAAGCGGTACGAACGTAGCTGCGCGAGGTCGAAGACCGGCTGCGCCCATTCCGCCGCGACCATGAGGCAGCGGTCGGGGTCGACCGAACGGCCGTGGCGGACTCCCACCTCGTAGTAGACGTTGGCGTTGGGGATCGTCACGTCGGCCAGCACCACGTCCGATCATGCGAGGCACGCGATCATGTCGTGGAGGATAAACGAGCCGTATTGTTCGTCGGCGCGTACGGGTATCATGCCCGCCGCGACGATCGCCGGCTGGTAGACCTGCGCCCAGAGCGCGTCGAAATCGACCTCGGTCGGCACGCCTTCTCGGGTCGCGCCGGTGGGCTTGGTGCCGAACGGCATCACCACGAGTCAGCGCCGGTGCATGTACCGCCCCTATCGTGTTTCGCCGGTTCGGCGGCCAGGGCGCGCGTGTGCCACGCGGTTCCAGCGGCCGGTCACGGAACGCTGACGTTCACGGTTTGGCGGGCCCGGGGACGGCGCTTACCGGGAGGGGCATGCGAGGCGCACGACTCCGCGCTTTCTTCCTCACAACGGCCGTCGGCGTGGCGACGGGCTGCGAGGGGGAGGACTACGACTACGCCGTCACCAGCACCGTACACTTCACGGTTGGCGACGCGGAGACCACCCAGGCCCTGGTCTCGCGGTGTGAGTGGTCCAAGGGCATGCCGCTGCTTTTTGTGACCGCCGGCCTCCACGTCACCAGCGAGCGGCACTGGGTGCGCTTCCCCGATGGCCGTCTTCTGGTGCTCGGCTCGCTGCACCCGTGCCGGTGGGGGCCCGTTCGCCCCCCGGCGGAGGGGGCTGGCCTCACCCTGGCCGCCGATCCAAACGCGCCCGGCACCGTACGCGACGGCCGCGCCTTCCTGTTCGACGACGCGACGCATCCAACGCAGGTCGAGCTGTACTCGACGACCGCGCTGTTCGGCGACGGCGCCGCGGGGGTCCGCGCGTCGGGCACGGTCGCCATCGGGGGCGGGGAGCCCAGCGAGACGCTGGGTGCGGCCTTTCCCTGGCTCGCGGAGGTGGACGCCGGCTTCGCCGCGCGCGAGGAAGACGCGGAGCCCGTCGCCCCCTTGGGGAGCTTCGTAGGGTACGAGGCGATCCTCAGCGAGCTCCAAGGGGGGGCAAGCTGCGAGGTAGTGGGGAAGTCGGGGCAGGTTGCCGTGCCGGCCGACGCGGCGTGCCGGTTCCTCCCGGAGTGTGATGACCGGCCCAATCGTGCGTGCCGCCGCACCCTGGGCGGGGTGCGCCCCGAGCACACGCCGACGCAGATCACCTTCGACCCAGCGGCGGCCGAAGCGGGCTATCTCTCCACCCTCTGGCCGGCCCCGGACCTGGTGCCGCCCGGGCTCGGCGCCGCCTGGTTGCCGGAGCTGTGCGTCGGGGCAGTTTGCCAGCCCACCAAACGTTTCCAGGGGTTTGCCTGGTGGTTCCCTGAGTCCGGGCGCCTCGTGGAGGTGCGCCCGGTAGGGGCCGCCGTTTGGGGAGATCGGCTGCTCGCCCGCCGGGGCCTGGACCCCGACGGGAGCTGAATCAGGCGTCGAACAGGTTGAGCTGGCCGAGGAAGTCGCCCTTGCCCACGGGGACGCCGCCTGCACGGAGCAGCGCATAGGCCATCGAGACGTGGAAGAAGAAGTTCGGCAGGCTCCGGCACAGCGCGTACTCCGGCGCCTTGAGCGCTTTCCCGGGGGGGAACGGCACCTTCACCACGGAGGACTCCGAGGCGGTGTAGGCGGACGCGGGGAGGGTGTCGAGGAACGCGATCGTACGCGAGATGCGGTCGTGCAGCTGCGCGAAGTTGGTCTCGTTGTCCTCGAACCGGGGCGCGGCCGAGTCGGTGAAGGCGGCGGCGGCGGACTTGGCCACATCGCAGGCGATGGTGACCTGGCGCCAGAACGGGAGCATGTCGGGCGCGAGCCGCGCGCTCATGAAGTTCTCCACCGGGAAGTTCTTCGTGGCGGCGTATTCTTCGGCCTTGGACAAGATGGCGTCGAGGTTGGTGAGGGTCTTGCGATACTGGGCGACGAGGTCGGCGAACATGGGCATCCTGGGGGCGGCGCAAGCTAACCACCGAAACCGGGAAGGGGACTCCGGCATCGGGGCGGTGCCATGCATCACGTGATCGTCGGAAACAGCATCGCCGGGGTGGAAGCCGCGCTGGCGATTCGTCGGCGGGACGCGGCCGCGCGGATCACCGTGGTCTCGGCGGAGAGTGACCATCCATTCTCACGGCCGGGGTTGATGTACGTCTTTTGCGGGCAGCTCCGCGCCGAGGACACGGAGCTGTATGACCGGGAGTTGTACGCACGGCTGCGGTTCACGCGCGTCCGCGAACGAGTCGTCGGCGTGGATGTGAAGGGAAAATCGGTACGTTTCGCGGGCGGGGGCGAGCTGGCCTACGGTCGGCTCCTGCTCGCGGTGGGGAGCAAGGCGCGGCGGCTGCCGTTTGCCCCCGCCGCCGGGGACGCGGGTGCTCGTGGCGCCAGTCTCGCCGACGGTGGCTCCTCGACCGCCAGCCCGGTCCGGGGGACCGCCGAGGGTGACACCCGGGCCGACCCTCTCCATCACTTCGTCACCCGCGACGACGCGGATCGGCTCGATGCGGCGGCCCGGCCCGGCATGTCGGTGGCCGTGGTCGGCGGGGGATTGGTCGGGGTGGAGGTCGCCGAGATACTCCACCATCGGGGGCTCCACGTACACTGGCTGGTGCGCGAACCGTGGACCTGGCCCGTGGCGCTCGACCGCGCCGAAGCGGCATTGGTGGAGTCTCGAGCTCGGGCGAGCGGGGTAGATGTACGTACGGGGTGGGCGGTGAGCGGGATGCGGAAGGAGGGCGCGGGCGTCGTCTTGACGGGGCCGAACGGCGAGCTCGCGGTGGACCTGGTGGTGGCCGCCATCGGCGTCGTGCCCAACACCGGCTTCCTGGTGGGCTCCGGCGTGGCGCTCGCGGCCGACGGGGCGGTCGAGACCCGGGACGACCTGTCGTCGACCAGCGCGCCCGACGTATACGCGGCCGGGGACTGCGCGAATGTGACCTGGGCCGACGGGAGTCGGCGCCCGGAGACGCTGTGGTACACCGCGCGCGATCAAGGGCGAGCCGCCGGCGCCGCGATGGCCGGAGAGCCCGTCCGCTACCGGCGGATCAGTTGGACCAACTCCGCGAAGTTCTTCGACCTGGAGTATTCCACCGCGGGGTTTGTGCCGCTCGCCGAGGTCGGTGGGCGCACCCAACCCGGACCGGGCCGTTGGCAGACGTGGTCCCACGTAACGCCCGACGGCGCTTCGCTGCGAATCGTGCTGCGCGACGGGGAGGTGATGGGCCTCAACGCGCTGGGCCGCCGGTGGGACACCGAGGTCTGGCTCCGGTGGATTCGGGAGAAGCGGACGTTGCGGGCGGTGTTGGTGTCGCTGCAAGAGGCGAGGTTCGACGAGGAGTTCACGCCTGCGTTCGTGGCGCCCACCATCGGGACGATCGAGGAGGGCGCCTGATGCAAGTCGGACTTCTGGACACCTGGCGTCGCCCCGCACGGACCCGCGGAGCCTTGGCGTGGGTCGTCGCCGCCGCGCTCACCACGTTCTACCTGCTGCTCTACCTGCCCGGGAGCTGGCTCACCCCGGGCTTCCCGGACGTGCTCACCCCGGTGGCGGCGGCGGTGCACCTGCCGTCGAAGTGGTTCCTCTATGGCGCGCTGTACTCGGTGCTGATGATCGGGGGCGCGGTCCCCATGCTCCGGCGCCATCGGGGGAGCCGGTACCACCTCGTCCGCACGGCGGTCTTGCTGTTCGTGCAGCTGACCCTTGCCTTCTCGTTGCCGCTGGCGCTCAATCTCACCGGCCGCCCCGAGCTCTACCTCAGCTACGTGTGGCCGCTGTCCTACGACAAGCTCTTCCCGGGGACCCTCTCGGGGATGCCGGTGGCGGCGGCGATCTGGTTCGTCTTCGCCGCGCTCATCGGCTTTCCGCTCATGGCGTGGCGGTTCGGGAAACGCTTCTACTGCTCCTGGGTGTGCGGCTGTGGCGGGCTGGCGGAGACCTTCGGCGATCCCTGGCGTCAGCTCTCGGACAAGTCCGCGGCGGCGTGGCGCCTGGAGCGGGTGACCCTGTATTCCGTGCTCACGGCGGTCCTCGGGCTGACCGTGCTCGAGGTCTTGTCGTTGTGGCTGCCGCTCGGGCACGTCGCCGAGGTCGTGAAGGGGCTCTACAGCTTCTTCGTGGGCGCGCTGTTCTCCGGGGTGCTCGGGGTGGGGCTCTACCCGCTCATGGGGAGCCGGGTGTGGTGCCGCTTCGGCTGTCCCATGGCGGCGATCCTTGGGATCATCCAACGGTTCGGACGCTTCCGAATCGCCGTCAAGCAGGATCAGTGCATCGCGTGCGGGAACTGCTCGACCTACTGCGAGATGGGCATCGATGTTCGCGCTTACGCCATGGCGAACCTGGACGTGCGTCGGGTGAGCTGCGTCGGCTGCGGGATGTGCGCCCACGTCTGCCCCCGCGGGGTGCTGCGGCTGACCCATGGGGGGCCCGGGGAGCCCAAGACGGCCGCGCCGGTGACCCCGGGGATGTGGGAGTTGGACCTTGGCTGATCAGAACGAGGCGACGTTGTCGTCCATCCAGTCCAGGCGCTTCTTCACCCAGGCTTCCACGAGGTCGAACTCCTGATCGGAGGAGGAGACCGGGTACAGGTATCCACTGAAGTCGACCGTGGTGATGTCCCATCGGGCCCAGTTCCGCGCGGTGGCGTCACCCATCACGGCGCGTTGGTGTTCGATTCGGGCGATCACGGCGTCGGTGGCGAGGACGTCCTTGCGGGCGTCGGCCCAGCGGGCTTCCAAGGCGCTCTGGAAAGCGGTTGTCTCGCTGCCGGTGACCATCTCGGTGCGGTACTGGATCCAGCTCTTCGGGTTCTCGTTGTCGTTGTAGCTGGGCTGTCCGAGGGTGAGGTCGAGGTCCCAGGGGACCATGCGCAGCAGTCCGTCGTCGCCCCGCCACACCCGATGGCTCAGGAAGTAGCCGTCGTTGTTCTTCATGAACTCCTCGGTGAGGATGAAGAGCACGAAGCTGTCGAGGTCCATGAGGTCGAAGGGGTCGCCGGCGCCGGTGATCTTGGCCTCCCAGGCGGCGATGCCGTCCTGCACGCCGGCCTTCACCTCGCGGGTCTGCTGGGAGGTCGGCGGGTAGTCGATCTTCCAGTGCCCGTACTGCACGTTGGAGGTGAACCCATCCTCGTCCGCCGAGACGATGAAGCGGCTCCCGGTGCCGTCGTCGTCGGCGAAGTCCAGCCGCGAGGCGTCGTGATCGACCATCTGATTGAGCAGGTAGACCCCGCGATAGTCGCCATCGAGCGTGAGCTCGGTGTAGATCGACTCCGGGGCATGGTCCACCCCCTTGGCCAGCTCATTGAACAGGTCCCAGGCGAGCTTGTTGCGGATCATCGCCCGGTCGATCCACATGCCGTTGAGCACCCAGTCGCTCTCCCGGCCCATGCCGAAGAGCTCCACCGGCGCGCTCGCGCCCGCGTCGTCTACGAACGTGACCTTGTACTGAGGTTTTGGGAAGCTCGACGAGCTGCGGCCGCGGAGGGAGAGCTCGGCGGCCGTGCTCACCGATCCGTCCGGCCAGTCGGGGGAGGTGGCGGTGAACGTGCAGGTGATCGACGTGTCGGCGGGGATCGCGCCGGGGCAGTCGAGGGTGACTTGTGCCGGGACGGTCTGCTCGACCTTGGGCGGATCAGCGGCGGTGTCGCCGGTGTCGGTGGAGCCGGCGGAGTCGCCGGGGAGCCCTTCTTCGGCCGTGTCCCCCGTGAGGGTGGCCTCGGGATCGGGCGTGCCGGACGCGATGACGCGAGACGAGGTGCACGCGAGGGCGAAGAGGATCACGCCTCCATCGTAGCGCATCCGCGCTACTCCAGGTAGCCGAGCGCCTCGAGCTGCTTGCGATCTTCGTCGGTCATCGCGTTCTGCGGCGGGGCGTCGCCCTGCAGGCCGGCGACGAGCCGCGCCAGCTCCGCGGTCATCGTCGCGACCTGGGCGGCATCGGTCGCGGAGACGTCATTCTGCTCCAGCGGGTCGAGCGAGCGGTTGTACAGCCGCGTGACGTGGTCGAGGCCCTCGTAGTTGTCGTCGATCTGCAGGAGCGTCCATCCGCCATCGGTGAGGCCGCGGCCGATCACCCGTTTGCCCCAGTCGACGTCGAAGACCAGCGGCCGCGGTGCGGCGCCCGGGTCGGGGGCTCCTGACGCCAATGTGGCCAGGGAGCGGCCATCGAAGGTGTCACCCGGAGCGGCGCCGACGCCGCTGACCTCGAGCACCGTGGGGACGATGTCGAGGAGCGAGACGTCGTCGGTGACCGTGCGGGCCTCGGTCTGCCCGGGGAGCTTCACGAAAAGCGGCACCCGGAGCACCTCGTGGTGCAGGGAATAGCCGTGGGAGAACCCTCCGTGATCGAAGAGCTCCTCGCCGTGGTCCGCCGTGAGGATGACCAGGGCGTCGTTGAAGCGGCTGCTCGCGGTGAGCTTGTCGAGGAAGTCGCCGACCTCGTCCGTCTCGTAGCGGATCGCCACGTCGTACTGTTCGCGCAAGCTCCGGAGGTACCGTTCGTTGACCTTGGCACGGGCCTTGAGCTTGTGCTTGGAGAGGATATCCCTCATAGGTCCTTGGTAGTAGCGGAATCCGGAGGACGGCCGCTTCCCCGTGAGGTCCGTCTCGCGGCTGTCCGGCACCTTGTAGGGGCCGTGGCAGTTCATCGGCTGCAAATACACGAACGACGGACCGCGCCCCTCTTCGCTGAGCCAGGTGCTGGCCGCGGTGACCATCCGGTGCACGTTGGGGTACGCGTTGACCTTGCCGGTGTTGTGGGTGAACGCATCAAAACCCTGGGCGAAGCCGTGGCGCGGGTTCACGTTCACGTTGTGGGAGAAGCCCCCGGTGTGCCAGCCGGCGCCGCGCATACGCTCGGCGAGGGTGGTAGCGCTCTCTGGGAGCACATCGCCCGGGTGGCGGAGCCCATGGCGGAGGGGGTGCTGGCCGGTGTTGATCGAGGTGCTGCTGGGCAGGGTCCACGGCGAGGGGGCGTACGCGCTTTCGAACCGCGTGGAATGACTCGCCAGCGCCTTGAGGCCCGGACTGGTGTCCAGCGCGTAGCCGTACTGGCTGAGGTGGTCCGCGCGGAGCGTGTCGAGGACGATGACGATGACGTCGTGGCCCGACGCTCGATACGGAACGTCGGACGTGGACCGGACCGTGGCCTCCACGGTGGCGGGTTGGTCGTCGTGGCACCCGGAGAGAGTGAGCGCCAACAACAGCCCGCTCATGCGCCCTCGGCGGGGAGCACCATGCTGTGGAGCTCCTTGGCGTCCGCGTTGAAGAAGCGCACGGTGAATTCCCGGGTCGCCGAGCTGATCTCCACGATGCCGTAGAACTGGTAGCCATCGGTGGGCGGGGCGTGCCGCGGGAGGTCTTCGGGGATGGAAATCCACTCGGTCTTCGCGCCAAAGGTGTCGTCGAGCGGGTGGTGCATGCCCGTCCCCGCGTTGAGCGGGCCGGCCATGAACTCCCAGAACGGGTCGAAGTCCTTGAACACCGCCTCGTCGGGGTGGTATCGGGTGCAGGTCGCGTAGTGGAGGTCGGCGGTGAGCCACACCACGTTGCGCACGCCGTTCTGCTTCATGAACGAGAGGATGTCGGCGATCTCCAGCTCGCGGCCGAGCGGGACGCCATCGCCGTTCGACGCGTTGTCGGAGCCCTTCTTGGCGCCACCAGACCGGATGCCGAGCGGCATGTCGCACGCGATGACCTTCCACAGGGACGTCGAGTCCTTCAACCCCGTCTTGAGCCACTCGCACTGGGCAGGGCCGAGCCAGTGGCAGTCCGGCCCGTAGGTCTTCTGGTGATTCTCGGAGTTCGCGGCGCGTTCGGAGCGGGTGTCGAGGAGGAAGACCTCGAGGAGCGGGCCGTACTTCACGTTGCGCCAGATCCGGTCGCCGTCGATCGGGGTGTATTCGAAGAAGGCGCGCTTGGCGGGGCCGATGATCTGGTTGGTGTTGGTGGCCCGGTAGCGGATGTCGTGGATCGGCTTTCCCGGCCAGAAGTTGTTGTAGACCTCATGGTCGTCCCACATGTGCAGGACCGGTACTTCCGTCAGCATGTTGCGGAAGTTGTCGTCGATGTGGTTGTAGCGGAAGCGGCCGCGGAGCTCAGGGAGGGTCTCGGAGACCTTGCCCGTCTCGGGGGTGACGACGTTGTGCCACGTCTGGCCGTCATGGAGCGTCACGCGCTTCTTGAACGGTTGATCGGCGTAGGCGAGGTCGCCGCAGTGGATGAGAAAATCGGGCTTGTGGGTGCGGATGGCCTCGAAGATGCGCATGCCGCCACGGGTGTCGTCGATGCCGTAGCCCTGGCCGCCGGTGTCGCCGCCCCAGGCGAAGCGGACGTCGCGGTCGGGGCCGGCGGTGCGGAAGCTACCGACCATCCACTCGCTGGGAACGCCCCAGTGGTCGACCATGGCCCGCCAGTAGAGGCGGGTGTTGAGGGGCAGCTCGTCGACCCTCGTGCGGGCGGTGAAGTCGCTGTCGGCGCCAGTGAAGGGGCCCCAGAGCTCGCGGGGGTTGGAGAACTCCGGGTTCTCGGCGATCTGGAGGCGCATGCGCCCGTCGCGGCGGGCCCGGCACCAGAAGGTGGCCTGGCGCGCCCCCACGTCGCCGACGGCGATGGAGCGGGGGTTGAAGCGCTCCTTGTCGTCGGCCCACGCGACGGAGGGGGCGAACGCCGCGGAGGAGGCGCCGAGGAGGAAGGACCGTCGCGTGAAGCGCATGGTGGGGCGGGGCTAACCGGGGAGGGGGAAGGGGTCAGGCCGATCGCGTTCGATTCGCGGGCAGGATCGCGGGGGTAGACGGCGCGCGTGCCTTCCTCGGGCCGCTTCCGTGAGAAGAAATCAACGCGATCGGCCTGACCCCCCTCTTGCCGCGCGGCGGTCTCGTGAACATCCGTTCACCCATGCCCCGCAAGCCCCGCCTCGACTTCCCCGGCGCCGTCCACCACGTGATGAACCGGGGCGCCCGGCGCGCCGCCCTCTTTGCGGAGGCTTGGGTCTGCCAGCTGTTCCTGGCCGTGCTCGCCGAGCTGCCCGAGCGGTTCAACGTCCAGATACTCGCCTACGCGATCATGCCGAACCACTACCACCTCCTCCTCGAGTGCCCCGACGGAAACCTCTCCCGAGCGATGCAGTACCTAGGCGCAGAATTCACCCAACGCCTGAATCGCATCCAGGCCTGGGACGGTCCCGTCTTCCGCGGTCGATTCCTTAGCCGCCTCGTAGACAGCGACGCCTATTTCGCGCACGTCCTCGCCTACATCCACCTCAACCCGGTGCGCGCGAACCTCGCCCCGAACGCGGACGCCGCCCGGTGGACCAGCCACCCCGCTCTCCTCGGCCACGAACGTCGCCCGGCTTGGCTCTCCGCCGGCACCGTCGATCGGCTCTTCGGAAACACCAAGACCTACCTGGACTACCTGGCCGCATGCCTCGGCGAGTCGCCGCCGATGCCCGCGGGTTGGGACCCGGATCACCTCTGGCGCGGCGCGTCCCCGCCTCCCGAGACGCCCGCCCGTCCCCAGGCCGCGGACGTCGAGGCGCTCCTCGCCGCCGTCGCGACCGCGGCGGGCGTGCCGAGGTCGGTCCTCCGCACCGCCCGCGCCGGCCGCCGCGGCAACCCCGCGCGGGCGTTCGCCGCGTGGTGGTTGGGGCGCCGGACCACGCTTACCAACGGGCAAATCGGCGAGCACCTCGGCTGTAGCGCCGCCCGGGTGTCCCAGCTCCGACGCGCCGTGCCTCGCCAAACCCGAAGGTTCGCGGAGCTGACCTCCCGGGCGGCGACCGCCAGTGCCGCACCCGACCCCGCGACGCGGTCCAGCGCGTCGGTGGTGCGCGCCCCGGTGCCCGAGTCGACCGTTACAAGTGGATACACGTACTACACGCCGTGGGTGGGACCATCGTTCGCCGTGCGTGATTCCGCGTCCCTGCGCCCGTTCGGTGCAGGTCTGGCCAGGCCGCCCGGCGGCGGAGGGGCGGGCCGGCGCTGGGAGCCGACGGCGTCCCCGGCGTCGCCGGGCTCGCCTGCGTCGTTCAGCGGCATACCCTTTATGGGTAGGTGGATTCAGGAGGAGCGGCGCGGGTGCCGCCGCCGTGCCCACCGGTCGACGTCGGCGGTCGAGGAGCCACCGGCGGCGAAAAGGGCTCGACGGGCGTCGAGCTCGCCCCGGCGACGCTGCCTCGGCGAAACCACGACGGCGGACGCGCAGGAGCTGACCTTCCCCGTGCCCACCACCACGAAGGTCACGCTCACCGTCACCGAGGTGATGCCGGGCGCGACCTCCCCAGACCTGTGCCTGTCCGAGGTGGTGTTCAGCCCCTGAGCGGCGGCTCGCGCGGCGGTACCCTCACGGCGAGGTTGGCCCTTCCGCGGCCGACGTCCCCGCGTCCGGCGCGGATTCCTGTGGTTCGTCGCCCACGAGATCGTCGGGGTCCACGTTCACGCCGTCGCGGGGCGTGTCGGTCAGCGGGCGGGGCGCGGGACGGATCGCGGCGGCGCCGGGCTCGGTGGTCAGCGGAGAGGTCGCGGCGGGCGGGGTTTCGGGCACGGCCGCACGGAAGACGAACGGGTAGTTGACCACCGTGATCCCGCCGCCGCGGACGGGGGGGAACGTGAGGCGACGGAAGACCGCGGCCACGCAGGCCTCGGCGTCCGGGCTCCCGAGCGTGCTCTCCCGGATGTTCGCGCTGGCGACGCTGCCGTCCGCGGCGATCACGAACTTCACCACCACCTTCCCCTGCAGGGTGGCGTCCTTCTGGAGCGCCTTGGTGTAGCAGTAGCGGATGGGGTTGCGGGCGCGGTCGATCACCGCCTGGAGGAGCGTGTGGTCGAGGCCGCCGAGGACGATCGTGTCCCCCCCGACGGTCGCGGCGCCGGCCCCGCGCTTCGCAGAGAACCCGTAGTACCCCCGCCCCGTGCCGTACCCATACGCGGAGCCCCCCGCTCCGTACCCGTAGCCGCTCCCCCCCATCGCCGGGGACAGTCCGGCCGGGGAGAGGTTCGGCACCCGCACCGTCACGCCGGCGGGGCCGCAGGCGGCCACCTCGTCGTCCACGGCCACGAGGCTGGTGTACCGGGTGACCATCCCGTAGTCGAGGGCGACGTCGGTGACCGCGTCGCGGAGCGTGGCGCCCGCGTAACGCCGGCCGAGATCGTCGATCTTCGCGCGGGCCCAGGCCGAGATCACCGCCTGGTGGCGGGCGTCGGGGGGCGCGACGTCGACCGGGAGGTCCAGGGTGACGCGGCGGCTGCCGACCATCCCCGAGACCCGCGCCGTGACGGGCCCCTTGTCGCCCCTGGCTTCGTAGCGGGCGAACACGCGGATCGGCTGGCCGGCCCAGAGGTCGGGAATGCGCGAGGGGTAGGTCTCGGAGACGCGAAGGCCGCCCCAGTCCACGGTGAGGTCGGTCATGGCGGGGTGGGCGATGCGGGCCTCGAAGGTGCGTACGGCCTCGTCCACGTCGCGGCCGGGGTGGTGGTAGATGACCGCGCCGCGGCCCACGTCGGCGAGCTGGGAGAGCAGGGCGCGGTTGGGGCTCGGGCTCACGCCGAAGCCGAAGATCCGCGAGCTTCCGAGGTGTGCTTTCACCAATTTGAGCACCTCCTCGTCCTGGCCGACGAAGCCGTCGGTCAAGAGCACGACGAGGCGGAGCGCGCCCGGAGTGGCGGGGTGGTCGAGCGCCTCTACGAGGCCCCGCTCCATCTCGGTGCCGCCGCCGCTGAAGGTCTCCAACCACGCCGCGGCTTCGGCGCGCGTGGTGGGCGTCGACGCCTGCGACGGTCCGTACAGGGTGTCCGCGAGGTCGGAGAAGCGGACCAGGTTGAAGGTGTCGTTCGGGCGCATGCCCCGGAGCGCGCGCGCCACGGCCGCCTTCGCCGCGTCGTAGGACTCGCCCTCCATCGAGCAGCTCTGATCGACGACGAAGACCAGCTCGCGGGGCCGCGCCACGAACTCCGGACCGAGCTCGGGCGGCTCCACGGTGAGCGCCAGCCAGCCCAGCTCATCCGGGTCGGGGCGCGCGGTCACGAGCCCGGCGAGCGGCCGGGTGCCGGCCAGTCCCCAGGAGAGCTCGAAGTCGCGGTTGGGGATGCTGTCGCCTGCTTCCAGGCTCACCTCGGCGCCCCAGGGGCCCTCGTCGTCGACGACGATGTCGTGGGTGTCGCTCCACAAGCCGGAGACGGGGATGCCCTCGTCGATGACCACCGTGAGGTCCACGGCGTGGCCGTCGCGGGTGTAGGGCGTGTCGAGGCGGCCGCCGTCTTCCACCCAGGGCGGGGTGTAGCGGGGACCGACGGTCAGCGGCATGGCCCAGGAATACACGCCATCTTCGTAGGCCACCGGCTCCACCCACTCCACCGTGAGCTCCACCTCCTCGCCGGGGCAGAGGTTGGCGATGGACTGGGTGAAGAGGTTGGTGCGCTCCTGTTCGAGCAGCGCCGCCTTCCGCCCTTCCGCCCTCGCTTCTTCGTAGAGATCCTTCGCCGCGGCGCGCTCCAGCACGATGCCCTCGACGTGCCGGTCGCCGCAGACGAGCTCCATCCGATCGACGGCCGCGTTCTGGGGGAGGGGGAGCAGGTAGGTGGCGGAGATCGGCTGGTCGTAGGGGTTGGCGAACCACTGGGTGAGCGCCACCCGGGCAAGCCCACCGTTGACCTCGGCGAGGATCGCGCTCTCTTCGAGCACCAGCGCCCCGGAGACACCGGCCTCATCCGCTCCATCGACCCGGAGCTCGCCACCCCCGACGTCGTCGCCGGGGAAGACCTCGGGGGGGTAGACGACCGGGTCGTCGAAGCCGGGGACGCGGGCCTCGCAGACGGCGACGAAGGCGGCGACCAGGGCGAAGAAGGAGGACATCGGGGCTCCGGCGGCCCCGGAGCGGGGGCGCCCCGGGGCAGACTGCCCCGCCTCGGTTTCGTTCCCCGCGCGCGGTCAAGCGTCGGTCAGGCCCAAAACGACGAACGCCCCGGGGAGCTCCCGGGGCGTCGTTCACCCAGGCCGAGCGGGAGACCCGCCCGACCTCAGGGGGCTCTCAGAGCGAGTCGCAGCCGAGCGCCCCGTAGTAGGACGCGGCGCCGGCGCCGAAGACGACGCAGGAGCCGTCCATCAGGACGTAGTGACCCACGTTGGCGTCGCTGTACTTGTTCGCGGTCTCGAGGTTGCTGAACACGGTCTCGCCGTTGCCGAGGGAGTTCGGGTCGCCACCGTAGGTGAGCGAGGCGCCGGACGCGCTGCCGTCGTGGCAGTAGGCGAGCACCTGGCCGCTGCCGAGGGTGTAGCCGTTGAGGCAGTCTTCACCGGTCCACGGGTCGGCGGTGGTGGACGCGTCCTCGGCGAGGCCCCACTGGGTGGCGCCGGTGCCGTTGGTGATGGCGAGGCTCACGGAGTTGGCGCCCCAGGTCACGGCGTAGCCGGGCTCGGTGACGTTGGTGTCGTTGGTGTCGGTGTCGCCGCCGGACGAGTCGCTGTCGCCGCCGGTGGAGCCGCAGCCGGCGAGCGCGAGGAAGCCGAGCGGCAGGAGGGTCTTGATCATGTATGTCTCCATCTCAGGGTACCGTCGGGATGACGTAGGCGAGGTATACCCGCAGTCTCCGCGATCGGCAACAGCAAGAATCACGGGATGTCGAGGTCCGTCACGGGCGCCCGTGCCGGGCGGCGCCGGAGACCGCGGCGGTGGCGACGTCCCGGGGGTTGGTTAGCCTCCCCGGAATTCGGGGATCCCATGCATCGTTTCACGCGCGCCTCCTTGTTCTTCCTCGTCCTCGCGCTCGGGTGCGCGAGCGCCTACGAAAAGGCGAAGAAGGTCGACACGGTGGAGGCCTACGAGGAGTTCATCAAGGAGAACCCCGCGAGCACCGATGTGGGGGCCGCGCACCGCCGCGTGGCCGAGCTCAAGCTCGCGGAGGCGAAGAAGGTCGGCACGCTGGACGCCTACGACAAGTTCATCGCCGAGTTTCCGCGGGGGAAGAGCTACGAAGAGGCGATGGAGCTCCGCAAGCCGATGGTCGTCGCCGCGGCGGAGAAGGCCGACAGCACGGAGGCCTGGGAGCAGGTGATCAAGGAGTACGGCACGATCGACGGCCGCCTCCGCGCCCGCGCCATTCGCGAGTCGGCCGCGGCGCGCGAAGGAGCGGTGCTCCTCTTGGGCGAGGTGAAGACCGAGCAGGTGAATTTCGAAGGCGATCCCAAGGGCGCGCTCGACGGCTGGCGGGTGAGCGCTCCAGTCACGAACAAGGGCAGCCAGAGCGCGGAAAACGTGCAGATCACGCTGCACTTCCAGAACGACGCGGGCGTCGACGTCGACTCGCGGCGCTGGCCGCTCGTGGCCTCGCATCTCCCACAGATGCTCCCCATGGCCAAGGGGTTCGACGTGCCCGTCGCCCCTGGCGAGACCCGCACCTTCGCCTACAAGGCCAACGACCTCAAGCCGGGTTGGAAGACGGTCACCCTCGAGATCGACTCGGTGAAGTGGGCCGTGCCCGCCGCGCCTCCGGCGGAGAGTGGGGCTGCCCCGGCGGGGACCGTCCCGGCGGACGCGAAGTCGGCCGGTGGAGGGGCGGCGCCCACGGGCGCTTCCGCTCCGGTGAAGCGGGGCCCGGGCGTCCTCGCCGCGCCGAAGCCGGCGTCGGGCGGGAAGTAGCGCCCGCGCCCGCACCGCGCGCGACGGCGGCTGCCACCGGAGCGCTGACGGTGGGTTGAAGCGCGACCGCGCGCTTGCCGTCGGGGTATCGAAGCGCTGAGGGTGGGGATGCGCCCCATCCCCCTTCTCGTTGCATCGAGGTTCCTGGCCGGGCACTTCGGTGCTGCCGGCCGCCTCGGGTGGCTCAGCCGGCCTGCTGGGGCACGATGTCGACCTGGTCGTACTTCGCCCAGCGCTGCGCTTCGTCCCAGCTTGCGGGGTCGCGTACGCGGGAGGTCACGGCCATGCGGCTCGCTTCGAAGAAACCTTCGATCGTGCGGAACATGAAGCTGTTGTCGATCCAGCAGGCGCGCATGCAGCCCTCACAGCTCCCCGCCTCCAGCAGCCGCTTCCGTTCGTACTCGGCCTGGTGGAAGTACTCCTCGAACTTGGGATCGAGGAAGTGCATGTGCTGGTGTTCGGTGCGGTGGCAGATCGCGAATTGCCCGTTCGGCGACACGCTGAAGTACAGCCGCCCGGCGTCGCACCCTTCGGCGGGGAACCTGCCGGTCTTCAGGTAGAGCCGGCTCGCCTCCAGGTAGGGCGTGCTGTTGAGGATGGGCCAGCCTTCCTTCTTCATCCGGAGGAGCTGCTCGTAGGCGCGGTCGATGCGATCCTGCACCATCTGGGCGCTGTCGTTGACGTTGACGCCCATCTCCGGCCGGTAGCGCACGAAGCGACCTTCCCAGTTACGAACGCCGTCTTTCGGGCCGGCGAGCAGCTCGATGGGGAGGAAGGAGATGTGCCAGCCGAGCGCGGCGGCGAACTTCACCATCTCCGGGAGCTCTTCGAGGTTGAGGTTGCTCACCACACAATTGATGCTCGGCAGCCCGTTGCTGCCCTTCACGAGCTGCCCGATGATCGTCATCGACTTCACGGCTTCGATCCAGCTTCCTTCCTTCTCGCAGATGTAGTCGAACCGCGCGGGGTAGAGGCTGTCGAGGGAGATCGAGAAGCTGTTGACGCCGTAGTCCACACACTTCCGCAGCCGCTCTTCGCCCACGCCCACGCCGTTGGTGAGCACGCGGGTCTGCAGCCCGGCGTCCACGAAACACTTCGCGGCTTCTTCGAGGTACTCGCAGGCGAACGGCTCGCCGCCGCCGATGGAGAGCTGCACCACCCCCAGGCGCTTCATCTTCTGCGCCATCTGCTCGATCTGGGGGAGCTCCAGCTCCTCCTTCCGGTTGCCGTAGCGCCAGATCCCGCACATCTTGCAGGTGAGGTTGCAGCGGTGGGTGATGCCGTAGTGGGCGTACACCGGGACCTTTCGGGTGACGAAGGCCTGGGCTACGCGGGCGTAACCTCGAACGTCGAGCTTCATGCGGCGCCTCCGAGCCGGAGCCGCGCACGCGCGACCTCCAGCACCACGGGAGTGTTGAGGTTGTAGAGGAAGTTCGCCTCGGTGCAGGCGGTGTCGGTGCATGCCTGGCAGCCGGTCTCGCCGAGGGCGGCGAAGGCGGCGTCAAACCCGTCGGTGCGGAGGTTGCCGATGGCGTGGCCGTCCATCCGGGGGAGGCAGGCGTAGACGGCGCCGTCCGCGTCGACCACGCAGGAGACCTGCCCCGCCATACAGTGGAGGTCTTCGTGGGGGGTGGCCCTCGCGGGGACCGCGTAGTCCTCCCAGGAGAGCAGGTACCGCAGCGTCTTCTCGCTGAGGCCCACCGGCTGGCCCGCGATGCGGGCTTCGAGGAGCCACCGCAGCGCACGGCGAACCTGCTCATCCGGGGCGATCTGCCGCTTGGCACCCCTGCTGGCCACCGCGCCATCCGCCTGCGCGAGCTGCACCACCATGTCCAGCCCGTGCTGCTCCGCGAACTCGAGCACCCACGGCAGCTCGTCGACCGTGTGGCGGCCGAGCACCGTGATCGTCCCGACCTGGAGCCCGGCTTCACGCGCTGCCAGGATCCCCGCCGTGACCCTGCCGAACGCGCCGGGCTCGGTGATCCGGTCGTGCACCGCCTCGCGCCCGTGCAGGCCGACCATGATCCGGTCGAGACGTCGCAGCTCGGTCACGCGCGCCGGGAGGCTGTGGCCGTTGGTCTCCAGCACGGTGCGCATGCCGTGCTGCGCGGCGCGGTCCACCAGGGCGCCGAGGTCCTCGCGCAGGAGCGGCTCACCGCCGGTGAAGCGGAGGCGGGTGGTGCCGAGGGCGGCGAGGCGATCGAGGAGATCGAGGAGCTCCCTCGTCTCCAGCTCGGGGCGGGTGGCGAGGGGGAGGCCGCAGCCGGCACAGGAGGAGTCGCAGCGGCGGGTCACCACCAGGGTGACGGCGAGCGGAGCGCGGTGGCCGGTGAGGCGGAATCGAGCGGCGCCCAACGCCGACTTCAAGAGGGCGAGCCCCGGCGGCCCCCGCCGCGAGGCAGGAGCCGGGGCCGGGTTGCCCCCGTCGTTCATCCGACCTCGCGCACGGCCTGTCGAACGGCCTCGGCGATGTGGGTGGTGTCCTTCGCGTCCATCCGCGGGTGCACCGGGAGGTGGAGCTGGTCCCGGATGATCGTGGCTGCGTTGGGCTGCGGACGCCGGAATTCGGGGAACAGCGGGTGGTCGGAGCAGTCGCTCATGTAGCCGGTCGTCGTGTCCACCCCGCGCCTGCGGAGTGCGGCCATGAGCGCGTCCCGCTTGGGGTGGTGCACCACGAAGCTCATGTAGATCGGCTCGGCGCCGAGCGGGTACTCGGGGGTGACGATGCCGCCGACGTTGGCGAGCGCCTCGTCCAGCGCACGTCCGTTGCGGATGCGCGCGCCGTTGAGCGCTTCGATCCGCTCGATCTGCTTCATGCCCACGGCGGCCTGCACCGCGCGGGGGCGGGCCTTGGCGAAGCTGGTGGGGACGCCGTCGTAGCGCACCTCGGCCTCGCCGAAACGTTCGTGGAGCGGGTCCTTCCCCAGCTTGTTCCCGAGGACGATCGCCTGGTGGAGCGTCCACGGGTAGAGCATCGGGTGGGTGGCGAACATCATCGCCAGCCCGGTGACCGCCTCCTTGGCGGCGCGCTCCATCGGCCCGTGGGTCGTGGCGTTCATCGCGGCGCGCACGGACGCGGCGATGCCGTCGTCGTTGGTGGTGATCATCGCGCCGGAGAGCGTGGTGATGTTCTTGGTGAGCCCGAAGGTGTAGTAGCTGGCGTCGCCGAGGTTGCCGGCGCGCTTTCCCTTGTAGCGGGCGCCGGTGGACTGGGCACAGTCCTCGATGACCTGTATCCCGTGCTTCTTGGCGATCGCGTTGATCGCGTCCATGTCGCAGGGGGTGCCGTAGAGGTGCGTGGGGACCACGGCCTTGGTCTTCGGGGTGATCGCCGCTTCGAACGCCGCGGGGTCGAGCACGTGGGTACGCAGCCCCACGTCCGCGAAGACGGGCTTGATGCCGGTGGCCGCCGCCATCGAGGGGATCGCGAAGTACGTGAGCCCGGGGATGATCACCTCGTCCCCCGCCTGGATGCCCATGGCCTGGAGGAGGAGGTAGAAGGCGTAGCGCGCCGACGGGGTCATCACCGCGTGCTTCGCGCCGATGAACCGGGCGAAGGTGGCTTCGAACTCGGCGACGGTGGCCACGTCGTCGGGCTTCTGGAGGAGCGTGCGCGCGGAGACGAACGCCTCGGCGGGGCTGAAGCTGGGGCTGAAGCGAGGGATACGACCGTGGTACATGCGGGCTCCGGGAGCCTACCGGGGGGGCCGGGTCGGCTCAATGATCATCGTCGGGCGGTTGGCGCGCGCGTATGGCGGGACACGCGGGGCGGCACGTGCTGCGGCGCGTCGGCCAGCGTGTTCGCCCGGACGGGGCGCCGCGGCGGTGAGATCGACCACTGCCGGGTCAGCGGACGGCGCTGCGGTTCCTTGATACCGTCGCGGCATGGCCGTGCTCCAGATCCTCACCGTCCCCAACCCGATCCTGACGAAGAAGTGCCGTCACGTCGGGCCCGGCGAATTCGGGGAGGACCTCGCGCGGTTCATCTCCGACCTCGCGGAGACGATGTACGCCGCCCCGGGCGTGGGCCTCGCCGCCCCCCAGTGCGGCGACCTCCGCCGGGTGATCGTGGTCGATCCGGGCAACAGCACCTCGGAGCAGGACGACAACGGGCGCCCCACCAACCCGCGCTTCCTCGCGCTGGTGAACCCGCAGATCATCGAGGCGAGCTCGGAGAAGATGCTCTACGAAGAGGGCTGCCTCTCGGTGCCCGAGTTCGAGGAGAACATCACCCGGCCGCGCCGCGTGCACGTCCGCTACCTCGATGAGTCCGGGAAGCCCTACCAGAAGTGGTTCGAAGGCTACGACGCGATCGTGGTGCAGCACGAGATGGACCACCTCGAAGGGGTGGTCATCCTCGATCGGGTGTCCCGCCTGAAGAAGGGGCGGTACCTCCAGAAGCGCCAGAAGGTGAAGGTCCGGGCGGACGGGTCGGTCGAGGACGGCTGGTAGTGGGGGCCTCGCCGGCGCTCCGATCCGCTGGCGGATCTGGCTTCGTGGCGGCGTTGGTCGTGGGCGTCTGCGGTTGCCCTGGGCCGGAGGGGACGGGAACGATGCACGGCCTCGGGGAGGGGGCGCTGCCGTTGGGCGAGGTCGCGTCCGTGCTGTTCGTCGAGGACGCCGACTCGCCGTACCCGCAAGGCGGCGGCGCGGGGACCGTCTACCTCACCTCGGGGGAGCACACCTGCGCCGAGGCCACCGCGGCCGACTTCTCCCCTACGGCCGAGGGTGGGCTCGCATGGTCGGAGTCGGGGGGGGGTGCTTCGGCTCAAACGTACGTTGTACGTGGAGACGGCCGACACGGCGGGCGGGGGGAGCGCGGAAGATCCGGGCTGGCCTGGCACCTATTGGAGTGGCCGCTTCGGCGTCTCCGGGGTGGCCGGAGGGGCGGTCAAGCGTACCTTTCATGGCTACGTCTTCGCGGACGGCACGGTCTGGGATGAGTACAGCTCCGAAGTGTACGGGGCCACCGGCGACCCCTACGATCGCGCCGACGTCCAGTTGACGGCGGAGGGAGCCATCGCCGGCACCGTGCGCACGACCACCTACGAGGCCACGTTCACTGCGAAGGACTGCGGTCAACGGGAGGAAGAATGAGCCGCGCGCTGCTCCTCGGTGCGGTGGCGGCGCTCGGCATCGGCTGCGGCGACCTGCCCGTTGGCGGGGCGGCGGCGGCCGCTTCGCTCGGGGCGTCGTTCCCGTTCGACGCGGGGGCGCTCGATCATGCGGTGTTCTATCCCGCCCCCTTCGGCACCCCGGACGCCGGCCAGTTCGCGTACTCGGATTTTGATCCGGACTATTGGTTCGAGTTGAGCGACGGAGGGATCGCCTATGGCGAAGGGGTCGTGCTCCTGACGGCGGGAACTCTGTCGTGTGACGCCGACCTCGCCTTCGCCCAGTCCTCGAGCCCGGCCTTGGAAGACGACTCCGGCCTCCTGCTCGCGTTCGCATGGATGGCGGCGGACGGAGCGGCGCTCGACTGGCCCGGAACCTACCTTCTGGGTGGGTTGTCGCTGTCGGAGGCGGGCGGAGCGACCCGGATGGCCGCCGCGGACGGGTGGGCCGATTCGCAGGTCTGGACCCTCTCGGAGCTCACGGGCCCCCTCCAGATCACCGGTGCGGACGATGCGGAGGTCTCTGGAAGCCTGCACACGTCCACCCTGGATGCGTCCTTCCGCGCGACGAATTGTTCCGATGAGCTCGCGGACAGCGGGGGGGCGCCATGATCCTCCTGCTCGGGATGGTCGCGTGCGCACCCTTGGGGAACGGCGTGCTCCCAAAGGGGGACCTCGGCTTCCTCATCGGCCCACTCGGCGCGTCGTTGTGGATGGAGATCGGCTCCGGAACGCCCGAATTCAGGGTGACAACGGTGTTGCTGTCCACTCGGGCGCTCGACTGCGACGAGTGGGCTCGCGGGGCGGAGGATTCGCTCACGGACCCCACCCAGGCCGGCGCGACGCTCTGGTTCTCCGCCGCCGACGGCGTGGTGGATGGAGACTACCAGTCGGGCCTTCATGCCAGCGATGTGCTGTACGAGGATGGGCCCGATCGCGACTTCTCGATCACCTACTTTGGTGCTGGCTCGACGGCGTCGGTTGGCGGGTACGGCGAGGCGACCCTCGCGGTTGACTCCGGAAAGGTGGCCTGGGGCACGGCCTCCGACGCGTTGGGCACGGTCGACTTCTCGGCGTTGCCCTGCGGAACGTACGCCTACCACGGCTCCACGCTGGAGCCCGCCGGGGCGGACGCCGACGGCGATGGCTACAACGACGGCGACGACTGCGCTCCCGACGACCCCGCGGTGAACCCGGCGGCCACCGAGGTCTGCAACGGGATCGACGACGACTGCGACGGCATCGCCGATCCGGGGTGCTGGCCGGGCGATTCCGCAGGGCCGCCGAGGGTCCGCGGTGGGCAGGTTCTTGATCTTGGGGCGGGGGGCGAGCCCCCCGCAACGCCCCCCAGGCCCGGGCCTCCGCGATACCTTCCCGAATGATCCCGCCCGTCGTCGATCCCGCGCCGCTGCCTGCGCTCGGGAGCCCCGGCGGCCCGGCGCAGGTGTGGCTCGGGGAGCGGATGGCCAGCGCCGATCGGCGTCCCGAGGGCGCGCCGGAGCTGGTGACGGTCGCGCGGCGCGGCCCGGGCGGCGTGCGCGCGCGGAACGACCGCGTGGTCATCCGCACCGCCTGCGGCGCCACCTGGGACTGGCCGCTCGCCCCGATGCCGCGTTGAACGCGCTCCGTCGCCTCCCCGCGGAAGCCTGGCTGCTGCTCTGGCCGCTCGCGGTCCTCGCGTGGCGCGCCACGCTCGACGTCGAAGTGTTCTCGCTCTCCGAAGACGACTTCTCCCGCACGCTCGACGGCTGGCGGGTGGCCCACGGCACGCTCTTCCCCACCGACGTCTGGCCGCCGGGCGCCGCCTGGCTCGTCGGGCTGCTCCTGGCCTTCGGTGCGCCGCTGCACGCCGCCCCGGCGCTGGTGAACCTCGCGGCGATCACGGCCGCCGTGGTCCTCGCGTCGGACGCCGCGCGCCGGCTCGGGGCGCCCGCGCCCGCCCGGCTCCTCGCCGCCGCGATCGTGCTGGGGAGCCGCTGGCCGGCGTGGCTCGGGCTCTCGGCGCTGGCGGAGCCGCCGGGCGCGCTCGGGTTCGCGCTGGTGGTGCACGGCCTGATCCGGCGGCAGACCGGCGATCGTGGGGCCCGTACCGAGGTGATCGCTGGTGCGGCGCTCGCGGCGCTCTGTCGCTACGAGGCGTGGGCCGTGGCGGTGGGCGCGGCGGTGGCGCTCGCGGTGGACGCGGCGGAGGCGTCGCGGCTCCGCCGGGCGGCGGGCGCGGCGGCCGCCCTCGCGGTCCCCCTCGCGTGGACGGCGCTGGAGTGGGCGTGGAACCGGGACGTGAGCTTCCTCCTCCACTCCCGCGAGATGTTGTCGGCGAACCCCGGGAGCGCCCGCGGCGTCGACTACCTCTCGGGGCTCGTGTTCGACCTGCTCCAGGGCTGCGGCCCGGCGTTGGTCCTGGCGGCGCTCGGCGCCTGGGCCACGCGGGAGGACCGGCGGTTGCGGCCGATCCTGGCGCTCTGGGGGGGAACCGCGATCGCGTACCTCCTCGCGGGCGCGCTGGGCTTCGCCGGGGCGCACAACCCGGCGCGGGTGTGGCTCGGGCACGCGCTCGTGCTGCCGATCTTCGCGGCCCCGTACCTGGCCCGATGGTCGCGGGAGCGGCGCATTGGGGCGGGGATCGTGGCCGCGGCGGCGTGCCTGCCGTTCTGGGCGCCGGTGCCCGGCGGCTACGACACGGACACCGCGCGCATCGCGGCGCGCACCCGCGGCGAGCTCGCCGCCGCCCCCGGGCTGCGGGTGATGGTCGAGGCGGTGCCCTGGGCCTGCGTCGCCGTGGACGGCCTCATCGGCGCCCCGGAGCTGGTCTCCTGGGACCGCATCCCGGACGGAACCCCGCTTTCACCCACGCATCTCTCCGAGCTCGGCGGCGACGTCGACACGGTCCGCGCGGCGCTCCGCGCCCGCGGCATCGGCTTCGTGGTGACCGGGAGCCTGGACCACGTACGGACCCTCGCCGAGCTGGCGGACGACCTGGAGCGGGACGGGCGCTGGACGTTGTGGCGGGTGCGCCGCCAGTAGTCCGGCCGTCGCCCGGCGGCGCCGCGATGCGCAGCGGACGATGCCCGCGTCCGGACCGGGCCCGGCGCATCGCCCAGATGGGCGGTCAGAACGAGGTCGTCACCGCGACCAGGGTGCCGATCCCCGCCACCAACGCCGCGAAGGTGGCGGCGATCGCGTACGCCCGCCAGGCCAGCGTGGCGAGCCGCACGCGGGCTTCCCCCTCCAATCGCGGCGCCCAGAGGTGCGCGACGAGGCCCACCCACGCGAACGCCAGCACGCCGATCGCGAGGTGCTCCTTGCGCTCGAACATCCAGCCGATCGTCGGAGTTTCCTTGAACAACGCCTGCTTCAGGAGCGTGCGGTAGCTGGGGTACGTCGCGGCGCCGAGCGAAGCCGTGAGCGTGACCAGGAGCGTGGCCAGCAGGGCGGCCAGCGGGGCGCGACGCGCCGGGCGACGGAGCAGGATCGCCGGGTGTACCAGGGCGATCACGGTCAGCCAGCCGAGGTGGCCGTGGACGTGTTCGAGGACGCGGAGAGCGAGGAGGCTCACGCGGAGCCTCCGGGCCGGCGGTGGGCCGAGGTCATGGCGCCACCAGGGCCTGCGCCGCGAGGAGCACGGCGGAGACGATCAGCGACGCTTCGGCGAGCCGCATCGCCGCGGCCGGCGAGCGCTCGCCCAGCTGGAAGAGCGGTCCCAGGCTGCCGAACGCCAACGCCGCCGCCACGCCGGCACGCCAGAACAGCGCGATGCTCGGCGAGGGCGGGGCCTGCGCGGGATCGAACTGCACGACGAACAGGACCTCGTAGAGCCGCTGGATCGCGTAGGCCGCGGGCACGACGCAGAGCGCCGGGATCACGGCCAGCGCGGCGCGCGGCCCCACGGACTACTCGCCTTGCTGCTGGCCGATCATCCGCATCATGTCGTCGATCTCCCGCTGCTTCTCCTGCTGGCGGTGGTTCAGCTCCTGGAACGCGGCGATGAGCACCGCGGCGCGGAGCTGGGGGATGCCCTTGCTCCCTTCCGAAGCGCGCAGCTTGGCGGCCACGTCCTCCGCTTCGCCGGCGAGGTTCGCGTAGCCGAGCATGCGGAAGAACGCGACGTTCGCTTCGGCGGCCGCCGCGAACTGCGCGACGAGCTCGGGGGTGAGCGCTTCGTCGATCACCGCTTCGACCGCCTCGGGCGCCATGCCGTCGGGGCCGGCTTCGGGGTCGGAGAGGCCGGTGGCGAGCACGTCCACCGTCTTGCCGGGGACGATCCAGGCGGGGAGGATCCAGCCGCCGGGCGCGTTGCCGTCGTCGGCGAGGGCGTGGGTGAGCGGGTTCACCGCGCGGGCGGCGACGAGCGCGGCGGGCGGCACCTTGCCGAGGAAGTGGCCCCAGCCGTGGAGGTTGCGGCCGGCGGCGTACTTGTCCGCGAAGTGCAGGCCGGCGACGAAGGGGACCTCGCGGAGGGAGCGGTCGGACTCCATGTCCTTCCAGAAGCTGCGGAGCTCGTGGCGGGAGGCGTGGCCGTGCTGATCCTGCACCTTGTCCCCGCCGACGATGAGCTCCATGATGCAGGAGCCTTCGTGGTCGGTGGCGGTGAGCACCATGTGGAAATTCCCGAGCTCGTTCGGGCCGCCGAGGAAGGCGCGGGGGGGCACGTCGAGCACCTCGCGGCCCAGGCTGAACGCCTTGGGGGCGAGCTTCGCCTCCACCGACACGCCGCGGCTCTTGAGCTTGTGGAGCCCGGCGGCGGCGAGCTTACGCAGCGCCTTGGGCTCCTCGACCGACTGGAGCGCCGCGACGTTGCCGAGCGCGACGGCCGCGGCGATGGCGAGCTCGGGGTCCGCGAGGCCGGCCAGGGCGCCGACGCCCTCGTGGGCCCAGGCGACGGTGGCGGGATCGCCGGAACGATCGAGGATGGACGCGAGACGGGGATCAGCCATGGGAGACTCCGCGGCCCTCATGCGCGAGGACCTGGTGGACGGTGAGGGCGGCCATGTTCACGATGTCGCTGACGTTGGCGCCGAGGGCGAGGACGTTGACCGGGCGGCGAAGCCCGGTGATGACCGGGCCGATGGCGGTGGCGCCACCGAGCTCCCGGAGCAGCTTGTAGGCGATGTTGCCCGACGCGAGGCCGGGGAAGATGAGCACGTTGGCGTCGCCCTGGATGGCGGAGAAGGGGAAGTCCCCCGCGGCGAGCTCGGCGTTGACCGCCGTGTCCGCCTGCATCTCGCCGTCGATGACCAGCTCCGGCCAGACCTTCCGCACGATCTCGATCGCCGCGGGGATCTTGGTGACCTCCGGGTTGTCGCGGTGCTCGCCGAAGTCGGAGTACGAGAGCATCGCCACGCGCGGCTTGTAGCCGAGCGATTCGGCCACGCGCGCGGTGTTGATCGCGATCTGCGCCATCTGCTCGATGCTGGGGAGGATGTTCACCGTGCAGTCGCCCAGGAAGAACACCCGGTTCTTGAACAGCATCACGTAGACGCCGCTCACACACTTCACCTTGGGGTCCTGCCCGATGATCTGCAGGGCGGGCCTCAGGGTCTCCGCGTAGGGGGTGGTGAGCCCGCCCACCATGCCGTCGGCGTCGCCGAGCTGTACCATCATCGCGCCGTAGGCCACGGGGCGATGCACCCACTGGCGGGCGGCGTTGCGCGTCATGCCCTGGCGCTGGCGTTGTTTCCAGAGCTGCTCGGCGTAGCGGTCGAACCGCTCGCCGTTGCGCGCGTCGATGATCTCGATGCCGTCGAGGGTGACCTTCTGCTCTTCGGCGCGCTTGAGCACCTTCCACTCCTCGCCCACGAGGATGGGGTGGCAGATGCCCTGCTCCACCAGGATCTGCGCGGCGCGGATCACCCGGGGGTGGGCGCCGTCGAAGAACACGATGCGGCGGAGGTTCTTCTGGGCCCGGGACATGACCGGCCGGAGCACCTCCTTGCTGCGCTCCAGCATCCGCTCGAGCTTGGCGCGGTAGGCCACGAGGTCGGCGATCGGCTCGCGGGCCACGCCCGTCTCCGCCGCGGCCTTGGCGACGGCGGGGGCGACCCAGAGCAGCACCCGCGGGTCGAACGGCTTGGGGATGATGTAGTCGGGGCCGAAGTGGATGAGATCGAGCTTGTAGGCGGTGAGCACCTCGTCGGGCACCTCCTCCTGGGCCAGCGCGGCGAGCGCGTGCACGGCGGCGATCTTCATCGCTTCGTTGATCTTGCGGGCGCGGCAGTCGAGCGCGCCGCGGAAGACGAAGGGGAACCCGAGGACGTTGTTGACCTGGTTCGGGTAGTCGCTGCGGCCGGTGGCCACGATGGCGTCCGGCCGGATGGCCTTGGCCTCGTCGTAGTGGATCTCCGGCTCCGGGTTGGCCATCGCGAAGATGATCGGGGCCGGGTTCATCTTCAGCAGCAGCTCGGGCTTGAGCACGCCGCCGACGGAGAGGCCGATGAACACGTCGGCGCCGCCGATGACGTCCTTGAGCGCCTTGGGCTCGGTGCCCTGGGCGAAGACCATCTTCTCCGGGAAGACGTCCTCCTTGCGGCCGTTGTAGAGCAGCCCCTCCGCGTCGCACATCCAGATGTGTTCGCGCTGCACGCCGAGCGACACGAGCATGCGCGCAGTGGCGATGGCCGCGGCGCCGGCGCCGCTGAAGACCACCTTGATGTCGGGGAGCTGGCGGTTGGTGATCTGGCAGGCGTTGAGGATGCCCGCGCCGGCGATGATCGCGGTGCCGTGCTGATCGTCGTGGAAGACCGGGATGTCGCAGAGCTCCTGGAGCTCCCGCTCGATCTCAAAACAGTCGGGGGACTTGATGTCTTCGAGGTTGATGCCGCCGAAGGTGGGGGCGATCGCCTTCACCGCGGCGATGACCTCGGCGGGAGTCTTGGCGTCGAGCTCGATGTCCACCGAGTCGATGTCGGCGAACTTCTTGAAGAGGTTGCTTTTGCCCTCCATCACCGGCTTGCCGGCCATCGGGCCGATGTTGCCGAGGCCAAGGACGGCGGTGCCGTTGGTGACCACCGCGACGAGGTTCCCCTTGGCCGTGTACTTGTAGACATCGTCGGGGCGGGCGTGGATGGCGAGGCAGGGCTCGGCGACGCCGGGGGTGTAGGCGAGCGAGAGGTCCCGCTGGGTGAGCAGCGCCTTGGTCGGGACAATCTCGATCTTTCCGGGGCGGCCTTCGCTGTGGTAGTCGAGGGCGTCGCGTTTGAAGCTCATCCTTCCTCCGGGCCGGCGCGCATATCCCGGCGCGGGGGGCGGCTCACCCGGGTGCGGCCCAGGCCCTCGTGATCGTCAGCTCGTCTCCGCTGACCAGCTCCGCCCGCGCGCTCCCGCACACCGGACACGGACTCTCCTCCGGCGGGTACTCGGCGCCACAGTCCAGGCACCGGTAGAGGGCGGCCACGCGCTTGACCTGCACGTCGACGACTCCGGCCCCGGCGCGCAGTTCGCGGACGAGCGCGGCGACGTCCACGTCCACCAGCTCACCGATCGCCACCTCGAAGCCGGCGAGCTTCACGTCGGGCGGGAGCTGGGCGCGGAGGCCGGCGAGCAGCTCGGCGGCGAGGACGGCCGGGGTCACCGCCTCCGGGTAACCCGGCTTCACACAACTTCACCTTCGGGACAACCGCGCTTCATGGTCGGGGACGAAGCTCTTCCCGTGGCCGCTGCGGCCCTCAACCCGAAGGAGAAGAAGATGTCCGACACCGAAACCGTCGCCCCCGAGTCCACCCCCACCCCCGAGTCCAAAAACGAGTCCCCGAAGAACGGCCGTTGCGGTCGCGGCGGCCACTGCCAGAACGGGCGCTGTGGCCACCACGGGCGTCGCCGTGGCGGGTTCTTCCGCCGCATCTTCGGCGCTACCCTGTTCCTCGGCTTCCTGGTCGGCGTGCCGCTGGCCGTGGCGCACGCCGCTGGAATGGGCGGCTGCGGGCCGTTCCACCACGACGCGCCGAAGTCGGCCGAGGAGCTGCGCGAGCACCTGGGCAAGGGCGCAGGGTTCATGCTCGGCAAGGTGGACGCCACCGACGCCCAGACCGCCCAGGTGGACGCCGTCCTCGACCGCGTCGCGCCCCAGCTCTGGGACCTGAAGGACGACCACGACGCGCTCCGCCAGGACTTCCGCGCCGCGCTCACCGCCCCGGAGGTCAACGCCGACGAGGTGGAGACGCTGCGCAAGGAGGGCCTCGCGCTCGCCGATGAAGCGAGCAAGATCGCCGTCGGCGGCATCGTGGACGTGGCCCGCGCGCTCACCCCCGAGCAGCGCACCGAGCTCGCCGATGCGGCGGCGAAGTTCCACGGGGAGTAGGTTCTCGCCGTCATGTCCGACCGCGTCCTCCTCGTCGACGACGACGACCGCCTCGCCGCGATGCTCGCCACCTGGCTCGGCCAGCGCGGCGTCGTGGTGGAGCGGGCGCCGGACGGGCGTTCGGGCCTCGCCCGCGCCCGTGCCGGCGGGTTCGACGCGGTCGTGCTCGACGTGATGCTCCCCGACCTCGAAGGCTTCGAGGTGCTCCGCCAGCTCCGCGCCACCAGCACGGTGCCGGTGGTGATGCTCACCGCCCGCGGCGACGAGCTTGATCGCATCGTCGGCCTGGAGCTCGGCGCCGACGACTACCTCCCGAAGCCTTTCAACCCCCGGGAGCTCCTGGCCAGGATCAAGGCGATCCTCCGCCGCGGCGGCGCGCCCTCCGCCACCGGCCTCCTCCGTTTTGACGACCTGGAGATCGACCGCGACGCGCGGCAGGTGCGGGTCGGCGGCGAAGCGCGCCCGCTCACCGGCCACCAGTTCGAGCTCCTGCGGGTGCTCGCCGAGAACGCGGGGAAGGTGCTCAGCCGCGCGCAGCTCATGGAGAAGGTGCGCGGCGAGGAGCTCGAGGCGTTCGACCGCAGCATCGACGTTCACATCTCCCGGATCCGCGCCGCCATCGGCGACGACGCGAAGAGCCCCCGCCGCATCCTGACGCTCCGCGGCGCCGGGTACGTTTTCACGCGATGAGACGGCACCTCTACCTCCAGATCTACGCGGCCTTCGTGGTCATCGCGTTCGTGTCGGTGGCCGCCTCTGGCTTCGTGGCCCAGCTCCTGTTCGATGGCCGGCAGCTCCCCGAGCCGCTTCAGCCGGCGGCGGAGCTCGTCGCCGCCCAGATCGACCCCGCCGACCCGAAGAGCAGCACCGCCGCGCTCGGAGAGCGGCTCCACGTCGGGCTCACCCTGTGGGATTCGGCGCTGCACCCGATCGGCTGGTCTGGCGACCTGCTCACGCAGCCGGACCCGCGGCAGGGCGAGGTGCAGTGGTTGTCGTGGGAAGGCGGGCCCGCCGCGGCGGTGCACCTCGCGGACGGCCGCTGGCTCGGCCTGAGCCACCACTGGCGTTGGGACTACCGGCACTTCGTGGTGGGCCTGGTGGTGCTGGTGCTGGTCACCTCGATCCTCACGCTGCCCGTGGCGCGGCGGATCACGTGGCGGATCGAGCTGCTCCGCCGGATCGTGGACCGGTGGGGGCGTGGGGAGCTCTCGGCGCGCTACCCCGTCCGCGGCCACGACGAGGTGGCGCGGCTCGGGCGCGGCTTCAACCACGCGGCGGATCGGGTGCAGGCGCTCCTCGACGGCCAGCGCGCGATGCTCGCCAGCGCTTCGCACGAGCTGCGGAGCCCGCTCGCCCGCGTGCGGATGGCGGTGGAGCTCCTCGACGACGGCACCGCCGAGAAGACCGCGATCGTGGCGGACGCGAGCCGGGACATCGAGGAGCTCGACGCCCTGGTCGGCGACCTCCTCCTCGCCAGCCGCCTCCAGGCCCGCCCCGAGCCCGGGCCGCGCGAGCCGGTGGACGTGCTGGCGTTGGTGGCCGAGGAGGGCGCGCGGGTCGGGGCGAGCGTCTCCGGCGCGGCGACCGAGGTCGTGGCGGACGCGCGGATGCTCCGGCGGGCGGTGCGCAACCTGCTCGAGAACGCGCGACGGTACGGCGGCGGCGCGGCGATCGAGGCCGAGGTGCGTGCGGAGGGCGGGCGCGCGTTCGTGGCCGTCTCGGATCGCGGCCCCGGGGTCCCCGAGCCGGACCGGGAGCGCATCTTCGAGCCGTTCTACCGGGCTTCGGGCCACGCCGAGGGCCGCGACGGCGGCGTGGGCCTGGGCCTCGCGCTCGTGCGGGAGATCGTCCGGCACCACGGCGGCGAGGTGCGCTACCGGCCCCGTGACGGGGGCGGGAGCGTATTTGAGGTGGAGCTCGGGGCGCTGCCGTAGCCCTCAGGGAAGCTCGGCCACCGCCGCGGCGACTTCCGCGCCGTGGCCGTCCACCTTCACGGGGTCCCACACCGCGGCGATGCGCCCCTCGCGGTCGAGGACGAAGGTGGCGCGGCGGGCGTTCGCGCCGTCGAGGACGCCCCAGCGGCGGGCCATGGCGCCGCCGACGTCGGCGAGCAGCGGGAAGGGGAGGTTGAACTTCTGGGCGAAGGCGCGGTGGCTCGCGGCTTCGTCGGTGCTCACCCCGAGGACCACGGCGCCGAGGCCGGCGTGACGGTCGCGGAGGTCGCAGGCTTCGCGGGTGCAGCCGGGTGTGTCGTCCTTCGGGTAGAAGTAGACGACGGCGCGCTGGCCGCGGAGCTCGGCGAGCGTCCAGCGTTTTCCGGAGGCGTCGGCCACGTCGAGGTCGGGCGCCACGTCGCCGGGGTGGAGCGACGTGCGGCCGCCGAGGCCGAGGGCGCGCTTGACACGAGAGCGGAGGCCGATCGAGGGGATCATGCGGGGACGTGTAGCACCGACCGCGACGGCGCGTCGGTGGCGGGGAGTACGGCGCGGGGAGAGCGGCGGCGGCGGGCCGGCGGCGTCAGTCGCACATGTCGGGCATCTCGTCCGGGGACACCCGTCGGTACGTCGTGGGCGCGGTCTCGAGCGGCGCCCAGGTGAGCGAGGCGGTGTCGGCACAGAAGGTGCCGGTAGCGCGACCCTCCCAGTGGTTGTCGGCGGTGTCGGGCGAGGTGTTGATCCGCCAGGAAAGGGGCCAATCCACGGCGCCGGCGGTGACGGTCGCCGTCTCTGCGGAGGCGAGGTCCACGCAGGCGTAGAAGAACACCGAGCTGTCCTCGGCGATCGTGAAGGCGTGGTACTCCTCGTTCTTCCAGGATCCGGCGGGCACGACTCCGTCGGCAGGCGGGTTGCACGCGGCCGCGGTGTCGCCGGAGTCGGTCCCGGAGTCGACCGCGGAGTCGCCGGCCGAGTCTGCGGGCGGGGGCGTGCCGCAGCCCCCCAGCCCGATTGCGAGGAGCGGGAGGGCTTGGAAGTGACGGTTCATGCTCCCAGCATAGCCGACGCCCGGCGGCGCCGCGATGCGCAGCGGTCGGCGCCGCGGCAACGCGGACCGTGATCCGCGCATCGCCCAGATCGTTGTTCAATTCTTTGGTTTTGGTCCCCCCTCCCAGCCCGGCTCAACCGTCGCGAGCCAGGACGAGCGTCGGCGGCGCCTCGGTGAGGATCGTGTGGATGCAGAGTACCCGGCCGCCGCATGGGTTAGCGAAGGGCATGGTCGCTCGCTCCGCCGCGTCCCTCGCCGTCGTCGTCGCCCTCACGTTGGCCGGCTGCGTGGAGCCGGAGGACACGGCGCCCGCTCCCGGCGAAGACAGCGGCGGGGGTGATCCGGTGGATCAGGGAGAGCGCGTATACTCGGTGCTCCCCGAGGAGGGGCTGGTCACCCGCTACGATCCCGCGACCGGCGTGGTGGACTCCCTGGATGTGGGCGGGTTCCCCTCGCGGATCACCCGCTTCGGCGGCCGTATGGTGGTGAGCTTGCGTAGCGAGCGCGGCCTCGCCGTGCTTGACGAAACGGGCGCTGGCCTCGCGCTCGGGGAGGTCGTCCCCACCGGCGCCGAGCCCGTCGGGATGGCGGCGAGCGGCGATGGCCAGCGGCTGTACGTCGCCCTCTACGGCGGGGAGGAAGTGCGCGAGTACGACGCGGACTTCACGCTTTTGCGCAGCTTCGCCGTGGCGGGTCGCCCGGAGTGGGTGGCGCTTCATCCCAGCGGAGACACGCTCATCGTCGGCTCGCAGGTCGGCGGCACGGTCTCGGCGTTGAACCTTCGGGAAGAAGCGCCCGTGGCGGTGGCCCTGGAGATCCCGGAGGTCTACGGCGGCGGGCACTCCGGCGAGAACCTGAAGTACTCCCGTCGGGTCACCGGGGAGCCCGCCTACGACCCCGCCGGAACCGCGCTCGCCGCGCCGCTCCTGTATGTCGACAACACGGCGCTCCCGAACCACAAGACCGAGGAGGAGGCGCTCGAGCAGGACCCGGCCGAGCGCTACGAGAAGCTCGGGCTGGCCGTCGGGCCCAACAACCCCGTCGTGGCGTTCTGGTCGGTCGACGGTTCGGGGATGCCCACCACCGAGGTCACGCAGCTCTACGCCACGGGCAACGCCGCGATCGACGACATCGGCGCGATGCAGGCCGTGCGCAGCTTCCTCGCCGGCATCACCTTCTCGCCGGACGGCGCGGAGCTGTGGGCGCCCATGGAGGGCTCGCGGGTGGTCGTCGCGATGGCCACCGACCCGTCCACCTTCGTGGAGTACGGGCAGGGGTTGTCGCGTGCCCCGTCGACCTACGTCGGCACGGGTGCCGAGGGACCCCGTGGCCTCACCTTCACCGACGACGGCCGCCTCTGGGCCACCCACATGATCGACCGTTCGCTGGTCGAGCTGCCGTTCACCCGCGCGCGGGCCGAGCTCAAGGCGCAGCTGGATCTGGGGAGCGTCGCCGAGACCTCGGTCGTCGTGGCCACCGAGGCGCCGGTGGTGCTGGCGGCGCCGGCGCTGGACGACCAGGTGCTCTACGGGCAGACCCTGTTCAACTCGGCGCTCAACCCGCTGATCACCACCCCGCTGTCCGGCGTGAGCTGCAGCACCTGCCACTTCGAGACCCGCAACGACGGCCTCGGCTGGATGGAGGTGGACGGCGTGCTCCGCCAGACCCTGTCGCTCGCGGGTCCAGTCACCCAGACGCCTCCGTACACCTGGACCAACGGGGTGCTGGCGGTGGCGGAGGAGGTGCGCATCACCAGCCAGGTGCGCATCGGTGGGCGAAACGGCACGGAGACCGAGTACAACGCCGTCGCCGCGTTCCTCGACCTCACCCGGGAGATCGACCACAAGAACCGCGGCCGCACCGGCCCCGACGTGGACCGCGGGCGGGCCCTCTTCGAGCGAGACGACGTCGGCTGCGACGACTGTCACTACGCGCCCTACTACACCGACCAGTCGCCGCACGACCTGTACGGGCTCACCGGTGTGGACACCCCCTCGCTCATCGGCGTGGAGTCTACGGCGCCCTACCTGCACGATGGCTCGGCGCCCACGCTCCGCGCCGTCTTGGAGGGGACGACCGAGCACCACATGGGCGACGCGGCCTGGCTCTCTGACGCCGAGCTCACCGACCTCGAGGCGTATCTGCGCACCCTCTGAGGGCGTCGCGCTCGCCGGGATAGGCGGGGCGGAGCCATGGAGCGTTCGTGAAGTACCGGAAGTTGGGCCGCACCGGCCTGTACGTGTCGGAGCTGTGCCTGGGCACGATGACCTGGGGCGGCAAGGGGTTCTGGGCCGTGATCGGGGACCTTGGCCTGGATTCAGTCGCCGGTCAGCTCCGCGCCGCGTTCGACGCGGGCGTGAACTTCATCGACACCGCCAACGTGTACCACGAAGGCGAGAGCGAGCGCCTCCTCGCAGCCGGGCTCGCGAAGCTGGGCGCCAACCGGCAATCCCTCGTGCTCGCCACCAAGGCGCGCGGCCGCATGGGCCCCGGGCCGAACGACGTGGGGCTCAGCCGCAAGCAGCTCTTCTGGTCGATCGACGAGAGCCTGCGCCGCCTCGGCACCGACTATGTCGACCTCTACCAGGTTCATGGTGTGGATTCGGCCACGCCGCTCGAAGAGACGGTGCAGGCGTTGGCGGAGATCGTGCGCGCCGGGAAGGTCCGCTACGTCGGCTTCTGCAACATGCCGGCGTGGCAGGTGATGAAGGCGCTGGCGATCGCCGACCGCCTGGGCCTCCCCCGCTACGTGTCGGCGCAGGTCTTCTACACCGTCGCCAGCCGCGACATCGAGCGCGAGCTGGTGCCGCTCGCCAAGGAGGAAGGCCTCGGCATCCTCCCGTGGTCGCCGCTGGCGGGCGGGCTGCTCACCGGCAAGTTCGCCGCCGGAGAGGCCGGCCCCGCCGGGGCGCGGCGCACCAACTTCGACTTCCCGGTGGTGGACAAGGCGCGCGCCTTCGCCGTGGTGGAGGCGATGCGCCCCATCGCGGCCGCGCACGAGGTGAGCATCGCCCAGATCGCGCTGGCCTGGCTGCTGCACCAGTCGCACGTGACCAGCGTGATCCTCGGCGCCCGCACCGACGCCCAGCTCGCGGACAACCTCGCCTCGGTGAAGGTGTCCCTGACCGCCGACGAGCTCGCGGCCCTCGACGCCGTGAGCGCCCTCCCCCCGGAGTACCCCGGGTGGATGGTGGACTGGCAGAACACCCGGGATCGCAACGGCGACGGGTCGACGCGGAGCTGAGGGGAGGGGCCGGCGGCGCGGGAGGTCGGCGTCGTTGCGGCCACCTCGCAGCTTCCGCCGCGGGCCTACCGGCCGAACGCCGCGCGCTGGAGCCGGTCGTTGATCGCGGCGCCGAGGCCGCCCGGCGCGGCGCGTTCGCAGACGATGACCGTCGCGCCGGCGTCGTCTGCGGCGCGGAGGTTGGCGTAGAGGGTGCGCGCGTGCTCGGTGGGCGAGAGGCGCGGGAGCACGGCCACGGTCTCGCCGGCGTCGCGCAGCTCGGCAGGGAGCGCCCCCGCGGCGTCGACGACGAGGACGCGGGCGCGCGGCGCGTAGTGGGCGGGGAGCGTGCCGGGGGCGGCGGTGGTGCCGCTGGGGGCGAGGTCGCCCAGCACGAGGGTGAGCGCTTCGGCGGGCACGCCGCCGGGGCGGAGCAGCGCGGGGACAGGCCCGGAGAGGTCGACGATCGTGCTCTCCACGCCGACGGCGCACGGCCCGCCGTCGAGCACCGGGAGGTCGGGGAAGCTGCGGAGGACGTGCTCGGCGGTGGTGGGCGACACCTCGCCGAAGCGGTTCGCGGAGGGGGCGGCGAGGGGCACCCCGGCGGCGTGGAGCAGCGCCAGGGTGAGCGGATGCGCCGGGCAACGCACCGCCAGCGTGCCGTGGCCGCCGGTGACCGCGGGCGCGACGCCGGACGCCCGGCGAAGCGGCAGCACCAGCGTGAGCGGGCCGGGCCAGAAGGCCGCGAGGCGCTCAGCGCGTTCGTCGAACACGGCGTAGGGCCGCGGGTCGTGGGCGTGGAGAATCAGCGGGTGCCCGGCCGGGCGGCCCTTGGTCACGAAGATGGCACGGACGGCCGCTTCGTTCGTGGCGTCGGCGGCCAGCCCGTACACCGTCTCCGTGGGGACGGCGACCAGGCCGCCGCTGCGGAGGAGGACGGCGGCTTCGGGCAGCGTCACCAGGGGCACGGGCGGCGCCTAACCTGGGGTCGGGGCGCCCGGACGGCACCGGGTGAGCCGGACCGGCGGGCGGTCGCGGCTCGGGGTGCGCGGCGGGCGGGGCGAATGGGCCGCGACCGGTTCCGGCGCGCGCGGCGCCGGAACCGAGGCCCTTGGGGCCGAGCCCAGAGGGAGGGCGGCGGCGACCGAAGGGAGCCGACACCCCGAGGTCTCCAGTGCGGGGCGGGGTCTGCGGGCGCGGGGCGGGGTCAGAGCGATCGTGTTCGATTCGCGGACGGTTTCGCGGGCGAGGCGGGGGGCTGGAGGGCCGAAGGAGGCCGCTCGGGACGGAAAAGCGATCGCGATCGGTCTGACCCCCACGGGGGGCACGTGGGGCGGGGTCAGAGCGATCGTGTTCGATTCGCGGACGGTTTCGCGAACGAGGCGGGGGGCTGGAGGGCCGAAGGAGGCCGCTCGGGACGGAAAAGCGATCGCGATCGCTCTGACCCCTCGCCCGTGATCGGCCCCCTCACGCCTGGCCTTTGCGGCCAGGCTCCGGGGGCGGGTTCCGGGACCTACCGGCCTTGTCGGCCGGTGCGCTCGCAGCGCTCGCGCCGGTCCCTCCACGTCCGATCAACCACGAGAAGCGGCGTGGCCTCCGTAGCGCCGTTCGCTTCAGCGAATTCTCCCCTCCACGAACGGCACTTCCATACACTTCTCGTGGTTGATCGGACCATGTCCGAAATACCCCTTCTCGCCGAACAGCTCGCCGTGGTCGGCGGTGATGGTGATGTAGGTGTTGTCGGGCACGAGGTCGTAGAGCTCCTCGAGCGTGCGGTCCACCCAGCGGACCGCTTCGACCTGCCGGGCGTGGAGCTCCTTCATCTTGTCGTCGTCGAAGAAGCGCGGCGCTTCGTCGTGATGCACCAGCCCGCCGGCGCGGACGTGGTCGTCGAGGTGCTTGAAGACCCCATTGACCCCGCTGATGCGCGGCCAGCTGTTCTCGGGCTCGTCGGGCGTGGCGTAGGGGTAGTGCGTCTCCCCGGTGTTGAGTACGAAGAAGCTTGGGCGATCCTCGTAGAAACGCATCGCCCGGAACATCTCGCGCACGTCGTTGTGGTGCGGCATCAGCCGGTAGTCGTCGAAGTCGCGGTTCAGCGGCGTGGCCGGGTTGAGCACCGGCATCGAGACGTACATGTTCGTGCGGTACCCGAGCTGGTTGCGGAGGTAGCTCGGGAGCCAGAGCCCGGGGACCATCTTCCCGAACTCGATGCTGTCGACGTTGAAACGCTCCTTGAAGCGCAGGAAGTCGTCCTTGTAGTACTCGCTGGCGTAGACGTGCTGTGGCGAGCTGTGGGGGAGGAGCCCGATGAGCAGGTTGTAGTGGCTCGGCGACGTCCACGTGGCGTAGGACCAGCGCTTCTGCACCTCGCCGAGCTTGGGCGCGAGCTTGGGTTTGGCCTTGATGAAGCTGTCGAACCGGCAGCTGTCGAGGATGAGGATGACGTAGTTGCTCGCCCCTTCGGGCGGCGTGGGGCGGGCCGGCGCCGCGCTCGACGCGAGGACCGGGGGAGGGGCCTCGGGAGCCCCGGGACGGAGCCGCTGGCGAAGGCGCTGCAGGAGGGGCATGGCAGACCGGTATCCGGCTGGACTCACCCGGGCCGGCGTTTCCGGTTAGCTACCGACCCCCGCCGGAGTATCCATGGCCATCCACCCCACCGCCCTCGTCGATTCGCGGGCCGAGCTGGGCGCCGACGTCGAGATCGGCCCCTACGCGATCATCGAGGGTCCCGTGCGCCTTGGCGACCGGGTGCAGGTCCACGCCCACGGCATGGTCCGCGGCCACACCGAGCTCGGGCCGGAGTGTGTCATCCACCCGTTCGCCTGCATCGGCGGCGACCCGCAGGACCTCAAGTACCGCGGCGAGCCCACCCGCCTCGTGGTGGGGGCGCGCAACACGTTCCGCGAGAACAGCACCGCCAACCGGGGTACCGCCGCCAGCGGCGGCATCACCCGCATCGGCAACGACAACCTGTTCATGGCGAGCACCCACGTGGCCCACGACTGCGTCGTCGGCGATCACTGCGTGTTCGCCAACTCCGTGGCCATCGCCGGGCACGTGACGATCCAGGACCGCGTTGTGCTCGGCGGCCTCGCGGCGGTGCACCAGTATGGCCGGATCGGGCGGTGCGCGATGGTCGGCGGCGGCGGCATGGCCGCGCAGGACGTGCCTCCGTTTACGATCGCCCAGGGGGACCGCGCTCGGCTCGTCGGCCTCAACGTCGTCGGCCTCCGCCGCGCCGGCTTCTCCCGCGAGGTGATGTCGGCGCTGAAGGGCGCCTACCGCGAGTTGTTCCAGGCGGGTATGCCGACCCGCATCGCGTCGGAGCAGGTCCGGGCGTTCTACCATGATGTCCCTGAGGTGCTCGAGCTCGTGGCGGTCCTCGAGTCCAGCCAGCGGGGCATCTGTCGGTCTGTCGGCTCCTCCGACGGCGCGGACGAGTAGGGCCCTCCCGTGCGCGTGGCGCTCTACGGGCTGGGGCGGATGGGCGCGCACCATCACCGCCACCTCGGAGAGCTGGGCCACGAGGTGATCGTGGTCGACCCGGCGAAGGGCCACGATGCGGCGCCGTCCGGGGTGGCGGCGGTCGTGGTCGCCACGCCCACCCGCAGCCACCGCGAGGTCGCGGAGCCGTGGTTGGAACGCGGGGTGCCGGTCCTGGTTGAGAAGCCGCTGAGCGCTTCGCTGGACGACGCCGAGGCGCTCGCCCGCCACCCGCACTGCGCAGTCGGTCACATCGAACGCTACAACCCCGCGTTCCGCGCGCTCGCGGGGGTGGACGCCCGCTTCGTGCAGGCCGAGCGCCTGGCGGTATGGGCCGACCGCGGCTTCGACGTGGACGTGGTGCTCGACCTGATGATCCACGACCTCGACCTCTTCTGGGCGCTCACGCGTTCGCCGGTGAAGGAGGTGCGCGCCAACGGGCTCTCCGTGCGCAGCGGGATGGTGGACATCGTCCACGCGCGGGTGGAGACGGAGGGCGGCCACGTCGGGGTCTTCGCGGCCAGCCGCATCAGCCGCAAGGCCGTGCGCACGCTGCGGGTGTTCACCCCGTCCGGCTATTGGAGCGCCGACCTCCGTGATCCCGCCGTGGTCCGGGTGACGCCGGAGCTGGAAGAAGTCCTGGTCCCCGTGATGAAGGCGGATGCCCTTCGCGCCGAGCTCACCGCGTTCCTGGCGGCAGCCGCGGGTGGCGCGCCCTTCCCCGCGACGGCGGCGGAGGTGCTCCCTGCGCTGCGCGCGGCCGAGGCGATCCGGTGCGCCTGCTCCTGAGCGCCATCGAGCCGAGCGCGGACCGGCTCGGGGAGGAGCTGCTCGCCGAGCTCCGCCGCCGCGGCGCCCAGCCCGCCGTACACGGCCTCGGCGGCCCCCGCCTCCTCGCCGCGGGGCTCTCCCCCGTCGCCACGCTCGCCCCGCCCGCCATGGGGCTCACCGAGGTGCTGCGGCACCTGGGCCAGCTCCGGCGTCAGCGCGCCGCGCTCGTGGAGGCGGCCGCCAGCCGCCCCGATCTCCTCCTCTGCGTCGACGCCCCCGACTTCCACCTCCCGGTCGCGCGGCGGGTTCGTCGGGAGGGAGTGCGCACGGTGGGCTGGGTGTCGCCCCAATTGTGGGCCTGGCGACCGGGACGGAAGCACACCGTCGCTGCGGCCTACGACACCCTACTTTGCCTCTTCCCCTTCGAACCTCCGCTGTACGCCGAGACCGGCCTGCGGGCCCACTTCGTTGGCCACCCCGCCGTGGACCGCCGGGTGGAGCGCCGCCCCGAAGCCGGAGTCGCCGCCATCTTCCCGGGGAGTCGCCCCGCCGAGCTCGACCGCCACCTCCAGCCGTTCCTCGACGCGACCCGCGGCTTCCGCACCGTCCTTGTCGCCGAAGCGGACGGCGCCGACCTCCGCCGCCGCCTCCCGGCCGATCCTCGGCTCCATGTTGTCGCCGCCGCCGAGGCGATGGCCCGCTGCGAGCGCGCCTTGAGCAAGTCGGGCACGGTCACGTTGGAGCTGGCGGTGAACGAGGTGCCGGCGGTGGTCGCCCACCGGGTGCACTGGCTCACCTACGTGGTGGGCAAGCAGCTGGTGAAGGGCATCCGGTTCCTGGCGCTGCCGAACCTCCTCGCGGATCGGGCGGTGTACCGGGAGTTCGTCCAGAACTTCACCGTCGAGGAGCTCACGAGCGCCCTTGCGGCGGCGCAGCCTCCGCCCGCGGCATGGCTGCGCGACCGGGTGGGCCCGCCGGGGGTGATCGCCCGGGTGGCGGACGTGCTCCTCGGCGAGCTCGCCGGCGCTACGGCGGCGCCGAGCCCTCCGCCCACTTCGTGATCACGAACTCGATGCGCTCGTTCGCTTCGCGCGCCGCGGGGTCGTCCCCCGGGATGAGCGGACGCATCGAGCCGTAGCCGGCGGCGGTGAACCGTTCGCGGTCGAGCCCCTTGTGGGAGAGGTAGTCGAGCACCAGCCCGGCGCGGCCGCCCGCGACGCTCAGCTCCTCGGAGGGATCGCCCAGCGGGGGGGTGTGGCCCTCGACGCGGACGTGCACGATCTCCGGGTGCGCGAGCAGGAACTTGCTCACCGCTTCCAGCTCCGTGGCGCCGGCCGTCGTGAGCATCTGCCCTTCGAACGTGATCCGCTGGTAGAGCACCAGCTTGTTCCCCACGACCACCACCGGCACCTTCGCGGTGGGCGCGGGCGGCGCGGGCGGTGTGGCGACAGGCGCGACGACCGGCGGGGTAACGACCGCGACCACCGGCGCAGGCGCGACGACCGGCGCCGGCGCGACGACCGGCGCGGGCACCGGGGTGACCACCGCGACCGGCTGCGGAGCGGGCGTCGGGGCGGGCG
>CAIXRH010000124.1 GCA_903921785.1 uncultured Pseudomonadota bacterium | reverse complement strand
CGGCGTCGAGCGCGGCGACGATGGCCGCGGGCGTGCCGGCGGGGCGGGCGAAGCGGGAGGCGGGCAGGGCGGGCGCCACGGGCCCCCGCTAACGGACGAGCGCGGAGCGCGACCGCCAAGAGGCGCGCGTCGGTAGGCGGGGTCGCGGCGGCGGCGCGACACGGCGCTCGCCGCGGCGGCGGCGCACGGGCGCCAGAGCGCGGCTCGCGTCGGTCGGCACAACGTCGAGCACAGGTCGCGCGGCGGGGCCGACGGTGCGCGCCGAGCGCCCCCGTGTCGGTGGGACTTGGCGCCCGACGTGCGGACCGCCCGGGGCGTTACGGGGCGGGAGCCCCGTCCCAAAATGATCCTTCTTTAGACGCCGGTATCGCCCGTATCGACGGGACCGGTGTCCCCCGTGTCTCCCGGAGCTTCCGCCGGGCACGCTTCGGCCCAGTCCTTGGTCACCGCGCAGACGGTGACGAAGAACGTCGGGTACGTCGGGTCGTTGGACTCGATGCGGATCGCGCCCTCGACCATGCCGGCCTCGTTGAGGGAGACGGCGACGCTCCACGTCTGGCTTTCGCCGGTGGGAATGTCATCGTCGATCCGCTCTTCGAAGAGGAAGACGCCGCCAGGGTTGGCCACGGTCGCGGCGTCGTACACCGAGAGGGCATCCTTGCCGACGGACGACACCGTGAACGACTCGGACTTGGTGAAGCCGAGGTCTACCGCCGAGATGATCACCCGCTCGGGGCTCACGGTCATCGCACCTTCGGTGACCTTCTGGGTCTTGGTGCCGCCGTCCGAGAAGCCGGCCTCCTGGTCGCAGGCGACCACGAAGAGCAGGGGGAGGGTGCCGATCACGCGCATGGTTCGTCTCCAGGGCCCAAGTGTAGCGCGTCACGGGGCAGATCGGCTAGGGAACCCCGATGCGCGCGGTCGAGGTGTTGGTCGAGGTCCCCAAAGGCAGCTTCGTGAAACGCGAGGCGGGGCTGGGCGTCGAGTACCTCTCTCCGGTGCCGTGCCCGTTCAACTACGGCTGCATCCCCGGGGAGCTCGCCGAAGACGGCGACCCCGCGGACGCCTTGATCCTCGGGCCCCGCCTCGCCTCCGGGAGCACCGTCCGCACCACCGCGTGGATGCGCGTGCGGTTCCTCGACGACGGCGCGCACGACGACAAGCTCATCTGCTCCGCCTCCCCACCCACCCAGCGCGAGCTCGCCCACATCGAGCGGTTCTTCTCGGTGTACGCCGTGGCTCGCACGGCGCTCAACCGCCTGCGCGGGCGCGGCGCCGCGCGGAGCCTGGGGATCGCCCCGCTGTTGACCCCCTCGCCTTGATACCCTGGCGCCGTGCGGCTCTGGGTCAGCGCCATCGTCATCGTGCTCCTCGTGGTGTGGATGCACGCTCCCCTGTTCGACGGAGGGCTGCTCGGGGCGTCCGGCACCGACGTCTTCCGGGCGGTCTGGGGGTTTGACCACCAGGCACGCGGCCTCCCGCTGCCGTTCTGGACCGACCGGGTGGGCTTCCCGGCAGGAGAGAAGCTCGTCATCCTCCCGTTCGCCTCGGCGATCTTCGGCGCCCCGCTCCACCTGCTCTTCGGCGCGTGGGCCGGGTATGACGCCTGGATGGTGGCGCTGCTCGCGGCGGGCGGCGTGGCGACGGCGTGGTGGGTCGGCGAGGTCAGCCGGAGCCCGTCCGCCGGGTTGATGGCGGGGGTGGCGATGGTGGTGCAGCCCTCGGTGCTCCTCGCGCTCACCGACGGCACCCCCGAGCATGTGGCCTTCTGGGCGCTGCCCGCCACGCTCGCCGCGCTCTGGCACACCAGCCGGAGCCCGCTGGCCCGCTGGCCCCTGCTCGCTGGCGCGCTGGCCACCATCGTCGCGCTCGACAGCCCGTACCACGCGATCTTCGCGGTGCCGCTGGTCCCGGTCGCGCTGTGGCGGTGCACCTGGCGAGGTCGGCTGCGCTTCGTGGGCGCCGCGGCCGTGGGCGTGGTGCTCGTCGCGTTCCTCTACTACAAGCTCCCCCTCGCCGGTCCGCTGGACAATCGCTGGGACAACGCGGCGAAGCTGAGCGTGTGGTACCAGTGGGACATGCGGCGGGTCAAGACCGCCTGGGACCACACCTACACCCCGGCGTTCATCCCCATCTTCAGCGTCGTGGCGGCGGTCGGGCTGGCGCTGCTCCGGCCCACCCGGGCGGCCATCTGGTTCGGGCTCGCCCTGGTGTGCTTCGTGTTCGCGCTCGGGGCCAACGCCGACAACACCGCGTTCTTGGGGCGGTGGATGGGCAGCACGGGCACCTCGATCGGCGACGGGATCGCCTGGATCAACGAGCACCTCGCGCCCAACGCCATCCGCTTCCCGCGACGGTGGCTCGTTCCGGCGGCCCTGTGCTTGTGGACGGCGGCGGGCATCGGCCTGAGCCGGCTGCCGGCGGAGTGGATGCGACTGGCGGTGGCGGCGCTCGTCTGCATCGGCGTCACCTGGCTCACGCTGGACCGCACCGGCTACCGCCAGGGTTTTCCGGAGCTGGCCGTTCCTACGCCGGCCTTCGCTGCGTTCGTCCGCGACTCCGAGGTGGAGGGCGCCGCCGTGATCCTCCCGACGCAGGTCGGGGCGAGCCGCAAACACGAACGTTTCGAGCTGCCGATCTACGCCTCGCTGGACGAGTCGATCCGCTCGGCGGACATGCCGTTCATCCAGGTGGCGATCGGGCGGAGCGTGGTCAACGCCCCGCAGGGCCTGTTCACGATGGTGGCCCGGCGCCCCCAGAGCGAGCGGATCACCCGCTTCCTCCAGGACCTCAACGACCTCTGCACTCCCCAGACCACCGGCACGGCCATCGCCCCCTCGGCGCTCCAGGAGCCCGCCAACCGGGTCGCCGTGGCCAACGAGCTGGTGGCACGCGGGCTGCGGTTCGTGGTGCTCGACGAGGCGGTCTACGGCGCCGAAGGCCTCTCGTACGCGCGGCTGCCCTTCGCGGACCACCTCGCGGAAGAGCGCCACTTCGACGATGGAACCGGGGTCACCGTGTTCGTGCTCAAGCCCTGACCGAAGCGGGCCGAACCCATTACGCTCTGACCATGAACCGAAAGCCCCGCGACAAGGACCTCACCTGCTCGTTCTGCGGAAAGTCGCAGAGGGACGTGCGAAAGCTCATCGCCGGCCCCTCCGTGTACATCTGCGACGAGTGCGTGGAGCTCTGCAACGACATCATCACCGAGGAGTACGAACGGGAAGACTTCCAGGCCTCCCGGGCGATGGTGCCCCGGCCGATCGAAATCGCCCGTCACCTCGACGACTACGTGGTCGGCCAGGCCCGCGCCAAGAAGGTGCTCTCCGTGGCGGTGCACAACCACTACAAGCGCATCGACGCCCGCTCCACCCGGGACGACGTGGAGCTCCAGAAGAGCAACATCCTGCTCATCGGGCCCACCGGCACTGGCAAGACGCTGCTCGCGCAGACCCTGGCGAAGAAGCTCAACGTGCCCTTCACCATTTGCGACGCGACGTCGCTCACCGAGGCCGGGTACGTCGGCGAAGACGTGGAGAACGTGGTGCTCAGCCTGTTCCAGGCGGCCGAGTACAACGTCGAGCGCACCATCAAGGGCATCATCTACATCGACGAGATCGACAAGATCGCCCGAAAAGGGGAGAACCCGAGCATCACCCGCGATGTCAGCGGCGAAGGCGTGCAACAGGCCCTCTTGAAGATCATCGAAGGCACGGTGGCGAACGTGCCGCCCAAGGGGGGCCGCAAGCACCCCCAGCAGGAGTTCCTGCAGATCGACACCACGAACATCCTCTTCATCTGCGGCGGGGCCTTCGTGGGCCTCGAGAAGATCGTGGAGCAGCGCATCAACAAGTCGAGCATGGGTTTTGGCGCCAACGTCGCCACGCACAAGCAGTTCAACACCGGGGAGCTCCTCGCGCAGCTGGAGACCGAGGATCTGCTTCGCTTCGGCATGATCCCGGAGTTCATCGGTCGCCTCCCGGTGCTCGCCACGCTCGACGATCTCGACGAGTCCGCGCTGATGGACATCCTCCAGCGCCCGAAGAACGCCCTGGTGAAGCAGTACCAGAAGCTCTTCGAGATGGAGGGTGTGCAGCTGCGCTTCACCGAGAGCGCCCTGGTGTCGATCGCCAAGGAGGCGATCAAGCGCAAGACCGGCGCCCGCGGGCTGCGCGCCATCGTGGAGGAGCTGATGCTCGACGTGATGTACGACCTCCCCGGGCGCACCGGCGTGAAGGAGTGCATCGTCACCGACGAGGTCGTGGCCCGGAAGAAGGACCCGATGTTGGTGTACGAGAACGAGGCGGTCTAGGAGGCCCGATGCTTTTCCGCGACAAGGGGGGGCCCGAGCGGCCCCGTCGGCTCCCGCTGCTGCCCCTGCGGGAGCTCGTGGTTTTCCCCTACGCCGCGGTGTCCTTCATCGTCGGTCGCGAGCGCTCGATCGCCGCGCTGAACGAAGCGATGCGCGGCGAGAAGGAGATCTTCCTGGTCACCCAGCGCGAGGCCACGACGCGGGACCCCACGCCGGAGGAGCTCCACATCGTGGGCACGATCGCCACGGTGGTACAGGTGCTTCGGCTGCCCGATGCCACGGTGAAGGTGCTCGTGGAGGGGCTGCGCCGCGGAAAGATCGCCCGCTTCGTCCCCGGGGATGAACATTTCGTGGTCGAAGTCGAGGAGATGCCCGACCCGACGCAGTCCACCCCGGAGCTGGCGGCGCTGGTGCGGCAGGTCAAGGAAGCGTTCGACGAGTACGTGAAGCTCAACAAGGCGCTCACGCCCGACGTGCTCGGCACGATCCAGGGGTTGGACGAGCCGATCCGCCTCTCGGACACGCTCGTGCGCCACCTGGTCCTCAAGACCGAGCAGCGGCAGCAGCTCCTGGAGATGCCCTCCGCCCACGGGCGACTGGAGGCCATGCTCCGGATCATGCAGAGCGAGATCGACATCCTGCAGGTCGAGAAGAAGATCAAGAGCCGCGTGAAGAAGCAGATGGAGCGCTCCCAGAAGGAGTACTACCTCAACGAGCAGATGCAGGCGATCCAGAAGGAGCTCGGCGACCGCGACGAATTCCGCACCGAGATCCAGGAGCTGGAGGCCAAGGCCGCCGAGCTGGAGCTCACCCCTGAGGCCCGCGACCGCGTGGAGCGGGAGCTCCGGAAGCTCAAGCTGATGAGCCCGATGAGCGCCGAGGCCGCCGTCGTCCGTAACTACCTCGAAGTGCTCTTGGCGATGCCCTGGGGCGTGACCACCGAGGATCAGCTCGACGTGGAGCTCGCGCGGAAGGTGCTCGACGAGGACCACTTCGGCCTCCAGAAGGTGAAGCGGCGCATCCTGGAGTACCTCGCCGTCGTCGCGCTCACCGGGAAGCTCAGCGGCCCCATCCTCTGCCTCGTGGGCCCGCCCGGCGTCGGCAAGACCTCGCTCGCGAAGAGCATCGCCCGCTCCACCAACCGCAAGTTCGTGCGCGTGGCCCTCGGCGGCGTGCGCGACGAGGCGGAGATCCGCGGGCACCGCCGCACCTACATCGGCGCGCTCCCCGGGCGGATTCTCCAGGGGCTCCGCAAGGCCGGCAGCAGCAACCCCGTGTTCCTGCTCGACGAGGTGGACAAGCTCTCGTCCGACTTCCGCGGCGACCCGAGCTCCGCCCTCCTGGAGGTGCTGGACCCCGAGCAGAACCACACCTTCAACGACCACTACCTCGATCTGGACTTCGACCTGAGCAAGGTCATGTTCATCTGCACCGCCAACGACCTGCGTGGGATCCCCGGTCCGCTTCAGGACCGGCTGGAGATCGTGCGGATCGCGGGGTACACCGAGGCGGAGAAGCTGGCGATCGCCCGTCGTTACCTCGTGCCCAAGCAGCTCGAGGCCAACGGACTCAAGGGCGCGCAGGTGCGGGTCGAGACGGAGGCCATCGAGCGGGTCGTACGCGAATACACCCGCGAGGCCGGGGTGCGGAACCTGGAGCGGGAGCTGGCGGCCATCTGCCGTAAGGCCGCGATCAAGGTGGTGAAGTCGGGGCCGGACACGAAGATCCGGGTCACGGCGGCGACGGTTGAGAAGGTGCTCGGCGTCCCGCGCCACCGCGGCGGCCGGCTCGGCGAAAAGGACCTGGTGGGGTTCGTGAACGGCCTGGCGTGGACGGCAGTCGGCGGCGTGATGGTGCCCATCGAAGCGGCGGTCGTGCGGGGGACCGGCAAGACCACCCTCACCGGGCAGCTCGGCAACGTCTTCCGGGAGAGCGCCCAGGCCGCGGTCACCTACATGCGCATGCGCAGCGCGGAGCTCGGGCTCAAGCCTGACTTCTGGGCCACCATCGACCTCCACGTGCACGTGCCTGAGCTCTGGGGGGTGGATGGCCCCAGCGCCGGCATCACCCTGGCCACGGCGGTGGTGTCCGCGGTGTGCGGGATCCCCGTTCGGCGCGACGTCGCCATGACCGGGGAGATCACCCTGCGCGGGCAGGTGCGCCCCATCGGAGGGCTCAAGGAGAAGCTGCTGGCGGCGGTGGCCGCGAAGGTCACGCGGGTGCTCATCCCGCGTGACAACGTGGCCGACCTGCGCGACGTGCCCCGGATGGTGCGGGAGGCGCTCACGATCGTCCCCGTGGACACCATGGACGAGGTGCTGGTGCAGGCCCTGGCGGCGGAGCCGACCGACATCTTCCGCGGGCCCGTGGAGGTGACGGGGGAGCCGCCGGCGGACGGGCCGGCACCTGTGATCGAAGAAGAGGAGGATGCAGGCGGTGTCGGCGCGAGTCTCTCGACTTCGCGCGACGAGTCGCCTTGACGAGTCGGCGGCCAGCGCATACATGGTGGCCGCCGCCGGGGGAACCCGGGCGGATAGCTCAGTCGGAAGAGCAGGAGCCTTACAAGCTCCGGGTCGCAGGTTCGAGCCCTGTTCCGCCCACCCTCCGGCATCGTACATCTTGGAGCGGTAGTTAAGTCGGTTATAACGCCAGCCTGTCACGCTGGAGGCCGCGGGTTCGAGTCCCGTCCGCTCCGCCATCAAGCAAACGCCCACTTTCGACCCGTTCGGAAGTGGGCGTTTCGCGTTTTTGTTCTGGAAATCCCTGCTCTGCGAGTTCGAGCGTCCTGTGCGCGCACGCCGCGATCAGCGCAGAATGTCCTTGACGACCTCCCCGGTCTGCCGTACATGCCGTACAAGAGGTTGAAATGGCGGCCGCCGCGCGACTGGAACTCCGCATTGACCCCGAGCAGAAGCGTCTGATCGAGGAGGCGGCCGCGGCGCAGCACCAGTCCGTGTCCGCCTTCGTGGTGGAGGCGCTCGTCCGCCGCGCTCGAGCGGTCGTCAGTGGCCGGGAAGGTCACGCGCCCCGCCCCATCGGCGGGTGGTCGTTCGCCCTGCCCGAAGGGTGGGATGCGCCGTTGGACGACTTCGCGGATTGGCGGTGACCCTCCTCATCGACAGCCACATCCTGCTCTGGGCGGCCATCGACGACCCGCGGCTTCGCGGCGAGGCCCGAAAGGCGTACGTCGATCCAGAGAATCTCCTGGTCGTCAGCGTCGCCACGCTGTGGGAGCTGGGGATCAAGCACTCGCTCGGAAAGCTGCCGTTGCCCGTGCCCGCGCGGGACTTCTTCGCCCGTGAGATCGCCACGCGAGGCTACCGGGTTCTGGACGTCCAACGCGCGCACGCGGAGCGCGCCGCGGAGCTGCCGTACCCGGACCCTGGGCATCGTGACCCCTTCGATCGGATGCTCGTCTCTCAGGCACTCGTGGAGGGGGTTCCGCTCCTCACGTTTGACGGCCGTCTCGCCGCGTACGAGCCGCTGGGGCTGCGGGTCGTCTGGTGATCGACGGCCACACCGGCGACGCGCGGGGCGCCTTGCGGCGCTGGTACGACTCGATCGTTGCGGGCGGTCGATTCGCCGGATGGCTCGTGGAATTCCACCCCGGTGGCGCGCACGCCGGCGCCGGGGCGTGGGTGGACTTCGTCCACACCGACGTTGCCGCGCAGCTCTGCGCCTGGCCCAGCGGCTGCATCGACACCTACACCATGCGCATCCCGGTAGACCCCGAGCCGGGGTGTGGCCACGTCGAGGTCGACTCGGAGGAGGCGATCGGCGCCTACGCACGCGAGTTCGAAGAACGAGTCCTCGCGCTCCTGGGCCGCTGATCGACGTCACCGGCGCGCTCGCGAGATCAGCTCCTTGTAGGCGACGATCTGGACGCTGACCTCAGACCCCGGCGCCAAGCAGAACGTTCCAGCTGTTTCCAGTACACCCCGCCGTCGATAGAACGCCCGCTTCTGCCCAGGGCAGGAGCGGGCGTTCTCGTTTTCATACCGAACGACCATGATCCAGCTCGCCCGGCCAAACGCGGCGCGGGGGGCCGTGGGGTTCCGCGACACGCCCTGTCGGCGACGGGGCTCCCCGGCATGGTCGGCGTTGGCGCTGGGTCCTG
>CAIXRH010000123.1 GCA_903921785.1 uncultured Pseudomonadota bacterium | reverse complement strand
GGCATCTTCGGCGTCCCCAAGTACGCGGCGCCGCTGCGGGAGATCGTGGCGCGCAAGGGGATCGACGCCCGCTACCGCCAGAACCTCGTGGCGGTACGCGCCCAGGCAAAGGAGGCGGTCTTCCGCCACCTCGACGACGGCACCGAGACCGTCTTGAAGTACGACCTGCTCCACGTCGTCCCGCCCCAGAGCGCGCCGGACTTCGTGAAGAAGAGCCCGCTCGCCGACGCCGCGGGGTGGGTGGAGGTCGACAAGTACACCACCCAGCACCTGCGGTTCCCCAACGTCTTCGCGCTCGGCGACGCCGCCTCGCTCCCGACGAGCCGCACCGGCGCCGCCATCCGGAAGCAGGCCCCGGTGACGGTGGAGAACCTCCTGGCGTTCCGAGCCGGGAATCCCCTCCCCGCCCGCTACGACGGCTACGCCTCGTGCCCGCTGGTCACCGGCTACGGCAAGCTGATCCTCGCGGAGTTCGACTACGACGGGAAGCCCGCCGAGTCCTTCCCGTTCGACCAGAGCCGGGAGCGCTTCAGTATGTACGCGCTCAAGGCCTACGGGCTCCCCGACCTCTACTGGAACGGGATGCTCCGCGGTCGCGCGTAGGCCCCCTTCCGGGCTCCCGTCGCGTGCTACATCGCCCACGGGAGCCCCATGACCGCCTGGACCGACCCCCTCCTCGACGCCGCCCGTCGCCGCGCCGACCCCGACGCCGACGCCCTCCTCGCCGAGCTCTTCGCCACCAGCCAGATCGAGAGCGCCAACGCCCTCTTCGCCCACCTCCGCGCCGTCGGCGGTGATCCCGGCCCGGAGGCGCCCCCGCTCCTCCGCGACTGGCTCCACGAAAACGCGCAGTTCCCCGTCGAGTACGATCCCGCGCTCGCCGAAGCCGGTCAGAAGCTGTTCGAGCGCATCGGCGTGGCGGCGGTGATGGCGCTGTTCAACCGTGCGCTCCCCCAGACCTATAGCATCCCCTCGATCGCGACGGTCCTCGCGCAGACGCAGCGACTCACTCGCGACGGCGCACGAAGGGTGAACGAGACCGCGCGGCTGGTCCTCGACGTCGGCGCGCCCGGCGGGTTCGGGCGGACGGGGCACGGCGTCCGCGCGTGCCAGCAGGTGCGGCTGGTGCACGCGGCGGTTCGCATCCACGTTCGGCGCACGGGCACCTGGAACCCGGCGTTCGGCGCTCCGATCAACCAGGAAGATCAGGCGCTCACGCTCCAGGGCTTCAGCGGCAGCACGGTCGCAGCGCTCCAACAGATGGGCTACGACTTCACCGCCGAAGAAGAGGCGGCGTACCTCCACGTCTGGCAGATCGCGGGGCACTTCCTCGGGGTGGAGCCGGCGCTGCGTCCGGGCCGGCTGGTGGACTCGCTGGCGTTGGTCGAGGCGATCAGCCGGCGGCACGAAGCCGACACGCCCGAGGGCCGCGCGCTCACCGCGGCGCTCACGGTCACCCAGCAGGAGCTGCTGCCGGGCACGATTGCGGACGGCGTGGTGCCGGTGATGATGCGCTGGCTCAACGGCGACCGCCGCGCGGACCTCCTCGGGGTTTCCCGCAGCCTCGTCCCCTCCGCGTTCACCACGCCGTTCGGTTGGATCAACCGTTTCCTCGACGATCGGGGCGATGAATCCAAGCTGGCGGCCACGCTGCTCCAGGTGTTCAACCACACCTTGATGAACGGAGTGCACGACTGGTACGAGAAGGGCCAGCCGGCGCCGCTCCGGATTCCCACGCGCCTGGTGTTGGACGGGGGCCTGCCGACGTGAGGGGATTTTTGTAGCACATCGTCCGCCCACGGGCGGGCGCCGCCGGGTGCTCCCGCACCCCCGAGGGGGTCCGGAGGGGCCACAAGGCGCCCTCGCGACGCCCGTCTCAAACGCGATATGTTGCCGTCGATGCGACCGCTCCTCCTCGCCCTCCTCCCGCTTGCGCTCCTCACCGGCTGTCCGAACCCGGTGGATACCGGGAAGGATGTGGACTCTGGGACCGACGACGTGCGGGGCGACAACGACGGGGACCGCTACCCGGTGAGCGAGGGTGACTGCGACGACAAAAACCCCGAGGTCAACCCCGGCGCCGCGGAAGCGTGCGACGGGATCGACAACAACTGCGACGGCGAGATCGACGAAGGCGTGCAGTCGACGTTCTACCGGGACGACGACCAGGACGGCTTCGGGGACGGCACGCCGCTGAGCGCGTGCGAGGCCCCCGACGACTACACGACGGTCTCCGGCGACTGCGACGACACCGACCACTCCGTCTTCCCGGAGGCGCCCGAGGTCTGCAACCGCGTCGACGACGACTGCGACGGATCGATCGACGAGGACGTCGGCGAGGTCCGCTGGGTGGACGGCGACGGCGACGGGTACGGCGATCCGCTCACCGAGCAGGTCGCGTGCGCCGACGAGCTCGGCCTCGTGGACAACCCCGACGACTGCGACGACACCGACAACGCGACGAACCCCGCCGCCGACGAGGTGTGCGACGAAGCCGACAACGACTGCGACGGCGTGGTCGACGACGGCGTGACCACGACCTGGTTCGCCGACGTGGACGAGGACGGCTACGGCGACGCCACCCTGCCCGTGGCGGCCTGCGCGCAGCCCACCGGGTACGCCGCGACCGGCGACGACTGCGCCGACGCCGACGCGACGATCCACCCCGACGCCCCCGAGACCTGCGACGGCGTGGACCAGGACTGCGACGGCGTCGCCGACGACGGCGCCACGGACATGGCCGCCTGGTACGCGGACAACGACGGCGACGGCCACGGCGCGGGCACCGCCACGGTGAGCTGCTCCCCGCCCGCCGGCTACGTCGGCAGCGCCGACGACTGCGACGACACCAACGCCGCCGCGGCGCCCGGCCTCGCCGAGCGCTGCAACGGCGTCGACGACGACTGCGACGGCTCCGTGGACGAAGCCTCGGCCACCGACGCCGCCACCTGGTACGGCGACGCCGACGGCGACGGCTTCGGCGCCGCGTCCTTCGTCGCCGTGAGCTGCGACGCCCCGGTCGGCTACGTCGCCACCGCCGACGACTGCGACGACCTGGACGCCAACGTGTACCCCGGCGCGCCCGAGACCTGCGACGGCGTCGACGAAGACTGCGACGGCGCCGTGGACGACGGCGCGGTGGATCCGAGCGACTGGTACGCCGACGCCGACGGCGACACCTACGGCGACGCCGCCACCGGCGTGAGCGCCTGCGAAGCGCCCGCCATGTACGTCGCCGACGCCACCGACTGCGACGACGCCGCCGCCGGCACCCACCCCGGCGCGCGGGAGACCTGCGACGGCGTCGACGAAGACTGCGACGGCGTCGTGGACGACGGCGTGACGCTGAGCAGCTGGTATGCGGACGTCGACGGCGACCACTACGGCGACCCCGCCGTCGTCACCTCGAGCTGCGCCGCGCCCGCCGGCACCGTCAGCACGGGCACCGACTGCGACGACGGCGACGCCGCCGTGCACCCGGGCGCCCCGGAGGTCTGCGACGGCGACGACCAGGACTGCGACGGCGTCGCCGACGACGGCCTGGCCACCAGCGTGTACTACGCCGACGCGGACCTCGACGCGTTCGGCGACCCCGCGGTCAGCACGACCCGGTGCGCCGCGCCCTCCGGGTACGTCGTGGTCGCCTCCGACTGCGACGACACGGACCACGCCATCCACCCCGGCGCCGCCGAGGTCTGCGACGGGGTGGACCAGGACTGCGACGGCGTCGCCGACGACGGCGTCCCCACCACCACCTGGTACGCGGACGCCGACGGCGACGGCTACGGCGACGCGAGCGCCCCCTTCGCGAGCTGCGGCACGCCGAGCGGCTACGTCACCGACGACACCGACTGCGACGACACCAACCCGCTGATCTTCCCCGAGAGCGACGGCACCTGCGCCGACGGCTTCGACTGCCAGGACATCCTCGACGCCGGCCTGAGCACCGGCAGCGGCACCTACACCATCGATCCCGACGGCTCCGGCTCGGGCGCCGCGCCGTTCTTCGTGCTCTGCGAGATGGACCTCTACGGCGGCGGCTGGACGCAGGCGATCCAGGCCTACCTCGACAGCCTGTCCACCTCCGTGTCCAGGAACTACCTCTACTCCTACGGCACGAAGTGGTACGTCTCCCCGTCCACGACGCTGGTGTGGGACTGGTCGAGCTACCAGGGGCTCAACGGCACGTACGGCTACGGCAGCGGGGCCACCCTCACCTCCACCTTCGGGTGCACCTCGTGGGAGGGCGGGAGCTGGGGCGTCGGCTGCAGCAATGGCCCGGGGGGCACCTACAAGGTGCTCCCCATCTACACCTCCGACCCCGCCGCGGCGACGAGCACCGTCTGCCAGGACCTCCCCGACAACTTCGGCGCCGGCGCGTGTCGCTCGGGCGCGAGCATCTGGGTGCGTTAGCAGCGGGCCCCATGATCCCCAAGGCCCAATCCGTCACCCCCACCGGCGAGCCGGACGGGTTCGTCCCCCCGCGCGCCTGGCGCGCCGACGCCTTCCCCGACGGCCACACCCGCATCGTGGTCAGCGTGCCTCCGGAGGAGCTCCGCGCCACGCACCTCGCGCTGGTGCGGGTGCTCTCCGGGAAGCTCGGCCTCCGCTACGTCCAGCTCACCGATCGAAAGGTCGGCCAGCTGCCGGCGCCGGTCGGCCGGGTGGCCATGGAGCTCGACGCCGCCCGGGTCCTCGCCGCCCTCGAAGCGCGGTCGCGCCTCATCTGGGAAGACGGCCGGCACCAGCTCTGGCTGCGCGGCGCCCTCGGCGAGCAGGTGATCCTGGACGAGCTGGGGCTCGTGCACTGCTCGCCGGACGACCCCGCGTTCCGCGACGCCCTTGAGTCCCTGGGAATCCCGGAAGGGAGGCCCGAGATGATGGACAAGCGCGACTACGTCCGCGTCGCGTTCTGCGCCGACGCCGACGCCGAAGAGGAGAGCCTGTTCGCCGAGCTCAAGATGCTGAAGTGGAAGTGAGCAGGAGCGGGCAACGCCGCTGACCGCCCCCGAAACGGGTCGACCCTGAGTTCCGCTCGCCCGGCCGGTCTGGCTCACGACGATGGCTCCTCGACCGCCGACGGCGGCCGGACGGCACGCCCGCCCCCCCGCGCCGCTCCGTCGCCACCAAAAACGAGGATCTACCCTCGGCCGAAGGCGATCCACGCGCGGATCGCCCACATCGCCCCCGCGAACAGCACCAAGGCCCCGCCCCCGAGCCCGACAGCCAAGATCAACGCCGCCAAGGCGCGGGACTCGGGACGGGCCGACGGTTGGGACGTCATCGGCTCACCAACCGGCCAACGCCCACACCCCGAGCGCCACGAAGATGAGCGCCGTGGTGGTGTGCACGACCTTCAGCGGCACGCGCTTCGCCAGCGCGTCCCCGAAGAAGACCACGGGCGCGTTGGCGAGCATCATCCCGATGGTGGTGCCCATCACGACCCAGAAAAGATCGTTGAACCGGGCGGCGAGCGCGATGGTGGCGACCTGGGTCTTGTCCCCCATCTCCGCCAGGAAGAACATCACCACGGTGGTGACGAAGACGCCGTGCTTCTCCGCGGGCTTCGCTTCGTCCTCGTCGAGCTTGTCGGGGATGAGCATCCACCCGGCCATCGCCAGGAACGACACGCCGAGCACCCAGCGCATGACCGTGGGCCCGACCACCGCCATCAGCCACGCCCCGAGCGCGCCGGCGACGCCGTGGTTGAGCAAGGTCGCCGCGAAGATCCCCGCGACGATCGGCCACGGCTTCCGGAAGCGGGTCGCCAGGACCAGCGAGAGGAGCTGGGTCTTGTCGCCCATCTCGGCGAGGGCGACGATGCCGGTGGAGAGGAGGAGGGTCTGCATTGGAGCTCCGACCGGGAATACGTCCGTGGCCCGCCGAACCCTCCCGGTGGGGGGTCGTCGGGCCACGGGTCTCGCCTCGTTCCGCACGCGCCACGGTCCGAAGACCGAGTGTGTTGACGCGTGCCCTGCGAAGACCGCAGGCGGCTACTCCCCCATGGCGGCCATGAGGTAACCCGCGGCGGGGACGGCCGCGAGCACCCCGAGCCGCGCGATACACCCGGGGGCGATGGCCGACCGGCTCCCCTCCCCGCGCCTGACCCCGCGCGACGTCGTTCTCCTCGGCACGGCCGTGGCCGCCCGCGGCGCCCTGGGCCTGGCCCGCTACGCGGCGACGCCCGAGCGGTTCCGGAACTTCGAAGAGGGCTACAACGCCACCGTGGCGTGGGTGCTCGCCCACGGCGCCGCCCCCGCCGCGCTCCTCGACCTCCAGTACCGCAGCTTCTGCGGCGGCTGCACCGTCGTCGCGGTCGCGGGGATGCCCGCGATGGCCGCGACCGACCGCCTCTGGGCCTGGAAGCTGGTCCCGCTCTTCTGGACCGCCGCGACGCAGCTCCTCGGCTTCTTCGCCTTGGACGCCTGGCTCGGCCGCGCTGCGGCCTGGGCGTTCGTGGTGCTCTTCGCGCTTCCCCCCGTCGGCGCGCTCGACCTGTCGCTCATGGCCTGGGGCAACCACCAGGAGACGGCGCTCTTCGCGGTCCTGGCGCTCGGGCTCCTCGCGAAGGGGCGCGGGGCCGCCGCGGGCTTCGTCCTCGGCTTCGCCGTGTGGTTCGCGCGCACCGCGGCCTACGAGGCGCTCGTGCTGCTCCCCCTCGCCCTCACCCTCCGCGGCCAGCGCCTCCGCACCCTCGCCGCCTTCGCCGCGGGCCTCGCCCTCCTCGCCCTCCCGGCCGCGGGCGGCGACGCCGGCTGGTACCGGATGGACGAGGCCGTCGGCGCGGACGCCGCCGCCACCCTCGGCAAACGTGCCGCCACCCTCCTCGTCCCGGGGCCGCTCGCCGCGCGGCTCTACCTGCCGCTCCGCGACATGGCACCCGCGGCCGGCGTGCTGCTCGTCGTCGCCGCCGCGGCCCTCACCTGGGCCTCCACCGCCCGGCGCGCCCGCTGGGTCGCCGCGCTCCCGCTGGCCTACGCCGCCGCGTTCATCGGCACGCGCTTCCCGATCTTCCTCATCGGCGCGAAGGTGCCGGTGAACAACCTGCGCTACCACGCGCCCTGGGCCTTCGCGCTCACGTTGCTGGTGGCGGCCGGGGTGGGCGTGGCGTGGCGCGCTGGCCGGCGTCGTCGCGCGGTTTTCGCGGCCGCGGTGTGGGCCGTGGCGAACTCCGTGAGCCTGGCTCGGGTGGGCTGGGCGCCCGACCCGCGTGCGTGGACGCTGCCGGCGTTGGACGTGCCGCACTTCGTCGCCACGGTCGCGCCGCGGCTGACCGCCGAGGCCGGCCGGCCGGCGCAAGCGCGCGACGCCGCCGCCGCTCCCACCACGCCCGCCGGTGCGCTCCACGCCCGCCTCCACGGGCTCGCCCTCGGCCACGCCGTCCGCGCCGGGGAGCTCGACGCAGCCACCGCGGTGGCGCAGCTCCGCGGCGGCGAATTCGGCGGGTACGGGGAGGCGGTGGTCGTGCCGTGCGGGACGGTGGCGGCCGCGGAGGCCGCGCTCGCGGGCGTGCCCGCACCGGAGCGCCTCGCCGCGGAGCGGGGCGCCGCGCTCACGCTGTCCTTCTGCGAAGAGAGCCCGCCCCTCGCCGTCCGGATCCCCGCCTTCGCTGTCGGCACGCCCGGCGCGCCGTACGCCTCGGCCCTCGGTCGCGCGCTCCTCGACGGCTGCGGCGGTCCCCGGAACGCAGCAGGCGCCGCCCTCGGCGGCTGCCTCGCCGCCGCCGCCGCCGATCTCCCCGACGAAGCCCTGTTCGGCGCGGGCCGGGCGTGGGGGGACCCGATGCGCGATCCGGTCGAGGTCGTCGCGGTGGCGGAGGCGCTCGGCGCCCGCGGCCCCGACTTCGCCACCGGCGCCACGGACCCCACCGCCGGCACGCGACAACCCTCCTTTGCCCGCGAGAATGCGCGCCCGGGGCCCCGATGAACGAGAACCCGTTCGCCCCCCTCCCCGCCACCGCCCCGGTGCCCACCGACCCGCGCGCGGTCTTCCGCGATGGACACCACGTCTGCACCCCGGTCACGGCGACCTGGCCGGCGCGCTGCGTTCGGTGCAACGCCGGGGTTTCCGCTGCCGACCGGCGCCTCGACCTCACGTGGACGCCGCGATGGGTCTACCTGCTCTTGCTGCTCGGGGTCCTCTTCGCGGTCATCGCCCAGGTCTTCGCTCGCCGGAAGGTGAACCTCCACGTCGGCTTCTGCGCGGCGTGCGCGCGGCGGCGGCGGCG
>CAIXRH010000122.1 GCA_903921785.1 uncultured Pseudomonadota bacterium | reverse complement strand
GGAGGCGGCTGTCCGCCGCCACCAGGAAGGCGCCCTCGGCGACCACGAGGTCTCCGGCGTTCACCCCGCTGAGCACCACGATCTCGTCGCCGGCGCGCGCGCCGAGCTCCACCTCCCGGGGCACGAGCGAGGTGCCGTCGTCCACGAAGACCACCTGCCGGGTGCCCGCGAAGACGACGGCGTCCACCGGCACCACCACGCCGGGGGCGCTGGTGACCGGCGCTTCGACCACCGCCACCGCCCCGGGGCGGAGCCCGCCGGCGTCGGGCACGTCCACGCGCACCCGGGCGACGGCGTCGCCGCTGGCGAGCGGGTGGATCACCCCGGCGAGCGCGGCGCGGCCCTCCACGGAGACGGTCGCGGCCACGCCGTCGGCGAGCACCGCCGCGTCGGAGCCGGAGGCGTTGGCCTCGATCCACACGGCGCCTGCGTCGGCGATGCGCGCGACGGCGGCGCCGGGCCCCACCGGGCTCCCTTCCACCACGTCGAGCTGGGTCACCACGCCGCTCACTGGCGCGAGCACCGGCACCGCCGTCATCGGTGCCCCGCGGGCGACGATCCCGGCCACCTGCGTGGCGGTGAGCCCGAGCGAGAGCAGCCGCGCCCGCGCGGAGTCGGGCGCCGGCCCGGCGAAGAGGTCGTTCTGCGCCGCCGTGAGCTCGGGGCTGCGCAGGGAGAAAAGTGCGTCTCCGGCGCGGACGGCGCTGCCCACGGTCACCCGTAGGCCCTCCACGTTGCCGGTGGTGCGCACCGCCACGTCGCGCTGGCGCCGCAGGTCCCAGCCCACGGTGCCCGCGAAGCGCACCGTGCGCGTGAGCGACTTCTCCACCGCGGCGACGGTGTGGATCCCGAAGCGCTCGCGCTGGTCCGCGTCGACCATCACGGCCTCCGACACCCCGGTCACCTTCACCAGGTCCATCCCGCAGATCGGGCAGCGTCCGGGCTCGGCCTGATGCACCGAGGGGTGCATCGGGCAGGTGTAGAACTCGGCGGCGGGCGCCGCGGCGGCGACGGGGGCGGCGCCCCCGGCGGGCGCGGCCGCATCGCGGGGTTCGTCGCGCCGATCACGCGGGTCGTCGTGGGTGCAGGCCACGAGCGTGCAGAGGGCGAGGAGCAGGATCATCGGGGGGCTCCAGAGGCGGAGGGCGCGGTGGCGCCGGAGGTGGCGGTCGGGTCAGCGGGGACGCCGGGGAGGCCCGCGAGTTCGCCGCGGGCCATGGCGAGCATCGCTTCCATCTGGCGGCGCTCGGCGCGCGCCTTCGCGAGCTTCTGGGCGGTGTCGGTGTCGGCGCGTTCGGCGTCGAGCCAGGCGTCGAGGGTGCCGCGGTTGGTCTCGTACGCGGTGCGCGCGAGGCGCAGCGCCTCGGCGGTGAGCGGGGCCATGCGGGTCACGGCGAACGTCTCCATGGCCGCCATCTCGTCGACGGCGGCCTGGGCACGTTCGACGCCCGCTTCGGAGTCGGCCCGCTCGGCGTGGAGGTGCGCCTCGGCGGCGCGGACGCCCTCGGTGGCGGCGAGGCGCTTCGCCCGGAGGACCGCGGTGTCCAGCGGCACGTTCACCCCGAACCCGGCCATCAGCGCCATCGTCGGGTCGTCCCACATCGTGGAATAGCTGAGCATGACCTCGGTCATCGGGGCGCCGCCCCGGCGGGCCATGCCGTCCATGGCGTGGGCGGCCTCGAGCTGCGCCTGGGCCGTGAGCACCGCGGGCGCGCCGGCCGCCGCGACGAGCCCGGACGGCGCGGTGGCGGCGAGGACGGGGCCGGGGTCGGCGGGGGGCGGGACGGTGGCGCGGGTCCACGCGCGCAGGGCGGCCGCCGGCGCGGGCAGGACGCCGTCGTTCTGGCGGGCGAGCGCGTCGAGGAGGGCTTCGGCCTCGCGAGCGCGGCGGTCGAGGCCGAGGCGGGCTTCGTCCACCTCCACGAGGGCCATCTGCGCCATCACCCGCTGGTCGGGGGTGGCGAGGCCGGTGGCGACGCGGCGTTCTACGGAGTCCGCGGCGTCGCGGAGCACCACGGCGTGGTGGGCGACGACGCTGCCTTCCGCGGCGAGGTCCCAGACCACGTCGACCAGCTGCGACCAACGGGCGGCGGCCTCGATGCGCATCATGGTCGCGTCGGCGGCGGCGGCGCGCGCGGCGGCGGCGGCGCTGTCGGTCTCCAGGCGGCGCATCCGCGGGCCGGGGAGCATCCAGTCCACGCCGACCTCGGCGCCGAACATCATCGTGGACGCCGGGGCGACCCCCGCGGTGACGTGAAGCGGCGCCACGGCGCTGGGGACGACCTCGGCGCGGGCCATCGCGGCCATCGCATCGCCCTCGGCTACGCGGGGATCCAGCGCCAGCAGGGCGCGGACCACCTCGGCCCGGTTCGGGAAGTCCGGCGGCGCGGCGAGCGCCATCGAAAGGAAGAAAAGCACAGAAGACCTCGTCGTTCTCGGAGTGGGCGGCCGCGGCAGTCGCGGACGGCGGACACACGTCGAGCCTGGGAGGTCAGATCACCAGCGTTCTGAGCCGGAGGAACCGGGGCGTTCCGGGCGGGCCCCGGGCGGGCGCGGAGGCGACGTACGCGGCCTCCGCGACCGCGACCTCCGGCGCCGGCCTCGCCGCGGGCGGCGGCGCGTACCCCGCGAGCTTCGGGGCGACAAAGCTGGGGAGTGGCAGCACGACGCCGGGTGCGCCGACCGCATCACGCTCGCCGCGCTCGCAACAATCGTCCTTCTGCAGGCTGCCGGCCTCGTGGTGGCAGTGGCACACCCGGGCTTCAGCCTCGGCCCGGCAGAACATCGGCACCGCCCACGCGGATTGCACCGCGACGAGCGCGAGGCAGGCGGCGAGGACGGCGACGAGGCGGCGGAGCACGATGAACGATCCATAGCCGCGCGTCCGCCGTCCGCAAAGTGGACGGACAATCGGGTGACCGGGCGTGGACACAACGGGACCCGCCGCGCGCCCTCCCTCCCCGGCCAGCGGCTGGGTTACGCGCGGCCCTCCCCCGAACGTCGCCCCGATGCCGATCCACTGGTTCCCCGGCCACATGGCCACTGCGAAGCGGGAGATCCGCGCGATCATGCCCGAGGTGGACCTGGTGATCGAGGTCCTCGACGCCCGCATCCCCTACTCCAGCGAGAACCCCCTGGTGGAGGGGCTCCGCGGGAAAAAGCCGAGGATCCAGGTCCTCAACAAGCGCGATCTGGCTGATCCCGCGATCACCGAGGCCTGGCTGGCGGCGATCCGCACCCGCCCGGGCGTCACCGCGATCGCGCACCAGCACGGCGAAGGCGGCTTCCCGGCGATGCTCATCGAGCGGGCGAAGGAGATGGTCGGCACGGTGCGCGGGCGTCCGATGGCGGCGCTGATCCTCGGGATTCCCAACGTCGGCAAGTCCACGCTCATCAACACCCTCGCGCGCCGCACGATCGCGAAGACGGGGAACAAGCCCGCGGTCACCCAGATGCAGCAGCGCATCAACGCGGGGAAGGACCTCGCGTTGTTCGACACGCCGGGGTTCCTCTGGCCCAAGCTGAGCCCCGCCGCGTGCGGCTACCGCCTCGCGGTGACCGGCGCCATCGCCGACCGGGTGCTCGACTACCAGGACATCGCCGCCTTCGCGGCTCGGTTCCTCTTGAGCCGCTACCCGGAGCGGCTGGTGGCGCTCTACGGGGCGAAGTGGATTCCCGACGATCCCGCGTTCCTCGTGGAGAACGTGGGGCGGTCGCGCGGGTTCCTCGGCAAGGGCGGCGTGGTGGACCTCCAGCGGGCGGCAGAGCGGCTCATCCACGACCTGCGCGACGGGCGCCTCGGGCCGCTCAGCCTGGAGACCCCGGAGGACTGTGGGGTGGGGCGGAGGGCCGCCGCGGCAGTGGAGGATTCGCCTGAGGGGGCGGAGGACGCCCCCGATGCGGCGGAGGAAGCGCTTGAAGGGAGCGCGGAGAGCGCCGAGCCCGCGGCGGAGTGAGCGCTCGCCTTCGGGGTGGCCATGGAGCCCGCCCCGCCAGGCTCGCCGACGGTGGCTCCTCGACCGCCGACGCGTCCGGACGGAAAGGCCGTGCCCGCCCTCCACCCCGTCGACACCGTCGGGATCCGGTGCCCCGGACCCCGCGCCCGGTTAGCCCGCACCGGAATGTCCGGTTTCCACTACACGCGTGAGGCAGGTGAGCTCGGGCAGGTGCTCGCTCGTGAAGGTTCGGCCGCGGGCGCTTCGCTCACCGACCTCGCCGAGCGCTCGCGTCCGCCGCTGCGCGCCGCGCTCGAGCTTGGCGCCGCGATCGCCGACATCCTCTGCATCGCGGAGGAAGATCGCCTCGTCCACGGGGACATGCGCCCGGCGTGTGTGAAGGTCTCGCCGAACGGGGACGTGTCGGTGGAGGGCTGGGGCGTGCCTCGCCGCACCACCCGCGCGCCCGAGGGCCGCACGGATGTGGCCACGGCCGACATGTACGGCCTCGGCATCGTGCTCCACAGCATCCTCAGCGAGACCGCCTTCGGAGACCTCCCCCACGACGCCGACGCCCACGACGACGCCGTGATCGAGCGCGTCCTCGGGATGGACTTCCGCGCCGCCAAGGGCAAACGCTGGGTGGAGGACGTCCGCAAGTTCCTCTGCAACATCCTCGCGTGGACGCCTGAAGATCGCCCGCTCCCGTTGGATGCGGCGAACGTGCTCGCCAGCGTGGCCGCGCAGGTCCCCGGCGAGGGGCTGCTCGGCTGGGCCGCCGAGGCCGACCGCGAGGAGATGGCGCCGGCGATGCCGGTGATCGAGCAGGAGATCCTCGGCGGCCCCACCAGCATCTCCGCGCCGCTCGCGCGCGGCGGGGTGCGGCAGGCGCCTTCGTCCAAGGGCGAGAGCACCTCGTTCTGGAGTCGCGAGAAGATCGCCCAGATGTTGGCGGAGGAGGACGACGAGCCCCTGCCGCCGCCCACGCCCCGCCGGCAGCCCGCCACCCCCGTGGAGGCGCGCGAGTCCTTGCCGCCGCCCGCCGCGCGGGACCTCTCGGGGGGCTGGTCCGCGCCGTCGCCTTCGGTGCCGCCGCCGCCGGTCATCCCCGCGCCCGTCGCGGCGCCGCCCGTGGTGCCCCCGCCGCCGTCGATGCCGCCGCCCGCCCCGCGTCCGCGCGATCCCGAGCCGCCCCCGCGCATCGAGGCCGGTCGCCCGGCCGCCGAGCCGTTCCGCGCCGCCGCCGAGCCCTCCCGTCCGTCGCCGTCGCCCGTCCGCCACGTGAGCGAAGGCGGCCGGCGCGTCGAAGCCGCCCCGGTCGTGGTCGACGAGGATCCTTTCGCCGAGCCGCCGCCCAAGAAGGGCGGGGGGCTCCTCGCCGCCGGCGCCGTCTTCGTGATCCTTGGTGTGCTGTGCGCCGGAGCGCTGGCCGCCGGTGGCGGCTGGTGGTGGTGGTCGCGTACGCCCGAGGTGGCGGTGCCGGAGGTGCCGACGTCCACGACGCCCGCCACGCCGACCGAAACGAAGCCCGACGCCGCGCCCGCGGAGCCGTCCACGAAGCCCGCGGATCCGGCGCCTTCTACGCCCGCTCCGGCCCCCACGCCGGCCCCGACCGCGGCCCCCACGCCTGCTCCCGCGCCGACGCCCGCTCCGGCCGCGAAGCCCGCGCCGAAGCCGGAGGCCACGCCGAAGCCCGCGCCTGCGCCGAAGCCCGCTCCGGCCGCGAAGCCCGCGCCCGCGCCGAAGCCCGCGCCGACGACCACGACCACCAAGCCGCCAAAGGGCACGCCCGCGGCGCCGGTCGCCGAGTCGGGCCCGTTCACGGTGAAGTTCAGCGTTCCGGGCAAAGAAGGCAAGATCCAGTGCGGCGACGGGCAGACCGCCGAGTTCGTCGGCGGCACGACCATGACCTTCCAGAGCGTCACCACCTGCAAGGTGAAGTCCGACAAGGACAAGAAGCAGGGCGTGATCCAGCTCGATCACGGCGGCACGATCACCTGCAACGACTTCGGCAGCAACCTCAGCTGCGGCGGCTGAGCCGATGCGGGTGGTGGTGCAGCGGGTGAGCGCCGCGAGCGTGCGGGTGGAGGGCGAGGTGGTCGGCGAGATCGGCCCTGGCCTGCTCGTGCTCGTGGGCGTGGCCCCGACGGACACCGTCGCTGAGGTCACCTGGATGGCCGCCAAGCTCTCCGGACTACGCATCTTTCCGGACGCCGAGGGCAAGCTCAACCTCGACGTGGGCGAGGCCGGCGGGCGGGTGCTCGTCGTCTCCCAGTTCACCCTGTACGGCGACTGCGCCAAGGGCCGCCGGCCCTCGTTCAACGGCGCCGCCCGCCCGGAGCTGGCGGAGCCGCTCTACGAGGCGCTGGCGGACGCGCTGCGCGCCGAGCGCGGCCGCTTCGGCGCGGACATGAAGGTGGCGCTGGTCAACGACGGCCCGGTCACCCTGGTGATCGACTCCCCGGCGCGCGCGTGAAGCGGGAGCTGCTCGGGCTGGCGGACGAAGCGTCCAAGGCGGCGAAGGCCGCGGGAGCGCTGCTGCGGCAGCGCCCGGCGACGGTCCGCCACAAGGGCGCGATCGACCTCGTGACCGAGATCGACCTCGCCAGCGAACGCTGCATCCGCGAGGCGCTCGCGGGCACGGGGCTGCCCGTGCAGGGGGAGGAGGGCGGCGGGGCGGAGGAGGGCACTCGCTGGGTGGTCGATCCGCTCGATGGGACCACGAACTTCGTCCACGGGTACCCGTTCTACTGCGTGAGCATCGCCCTGGTGCACGGCGACAGCCCGGTGGTCGGGGTGATCTACGACCCGGTGCGTGACCACCTCTACGTGGGCACCGCCGGCGGCGGCGCCCGGCGCAACGGCGAGCCCCTCGCGGTGGGCGAGCTCCGCTCGCTCGACGACGCGCTCTGCGTGACCGGTTTCCCCTACGACCGCCGCGAGAGCGCCCACGTGTACCTGGCCTATGTGGAGCGCGTGCTCCGCTGCACCCAGGGCATGCGCCGCAGCGGCAGCGCCGCCATGGACCTTGCAACGGTCGCCGCCGGGCAGGTGGATGTCTTCTGGGAGTTCGGCCTCAAACCCTGGGACACCGCCGCCGGGCAGGTGCTCGTGGTGGAGGCCGGCGGCGTCGTCTCACGGCTGAGCGGCCAGAAACACCGCCCCGGCGCGCCGACGGTGCTCGCCACGAACCCGTGGTTGCACGAGCAGGTGATCGGGCTGTTCGCGGATCTGGCGGCGGGGCAGTAGGGGCCCCGGGGGACTCACCCCCGCACAAACTCCCAGTCCAGCCCCCACCGCGCCAGGTATTTCCTCAGCCGATCCGCGTCGTTGGTGGAGCTCTTCTCCAGCCGCGACACCGCGAAGAGCTGCCGCCCTGCGTCCGAGAGGCTCTTGCTCCGCGCGCACACCTCGAGCACCGCTTCGAGCTGAGCCTCGTCGAACCGGTCGATCGGCCGCGCCCCGAGGAGGGTCTCCACCCGGGAGCGCGCCGGCTCGCCGTGCCAGTGGGCGCGGAGGCGTGCGATCTCGTCGTCCACCGTCGACCGGTCGATCCGGCCACCGGGCGCCAGCGTGGCCATCCGGGTGATCGCGGCGTTGAGGTCGCGGAAGTTGGCCGACCACACGGCCTCCGGCGAGGTGGCGAAGGCCACGAACGCGGCGCGGGCTTCTCGGTTGAAGCGGAGCTGCGTGCCGGTGGCGCGGCGCCACTTCTCCAGCTCGAAGTCGAGGTTCGGCTCCACGTCCTCCGGGCGCTCCGCGAGGCCCGGTAGGCGCCACGTCCAGAGGTCGATGCGCGCCAGGAGGTCCTCTCGGAAGCGACCCTCGCGGACGGCGGCCCGCAGATCGCGGTTGGTGCCGGCGACGAGCTGAAAGTCGCTCTCCACCTCCTGATCGCTGCCGAGGGGCAAGAACCGCTTCTCCTCCAGCGCGCGCAGCAGCATCGCCTGCTCGTCCGGGCCGAGCTCGCCGATCTCATCGAGGAAGAGCGCGCCGCGGTGGGCGGAGAGGAGGAGCCCCGGGCGGGGGCGCTCGGCGCCGGTGAAGGCGCCGCGCGCGTGGCCGAAGAGCGTGCTCATCGCGGTGTCTCCGCGGAGCGTGGCGCAGTTGACCTCCACCAGCGGTCCGGCCACGAGGTGCCGCGCCCGCTTCAGCGCCACCACCTGCCGGGCGAGCTGCGACTTGCCGGCGCCGGTGGGCCCCGTGAGCAGGATCGGCGCCCGGGTGCTCCCCGCCACCTTCTCGATCTGCTCGATCGTGTGGTTGAAGGCCGCGTTGCGGGTGGCGATCCCCGACTTGAGCAGCCCCTGCCCGGTGGCCTGGTCGGCGGCGAAGCGCGCGGCGAGGCGGTCGTAGCGGGCGAGGTCGAGGTCGATCACCACCGGGCTGGTCACCTCCAGGCCGCGCGGCGGCGAGCTCTGGAGGAGCTTCCCCGGGAAGTGCCGGGACTCGGTGAGGAGGAACAGGCAGATCTGCGCCACGTGGGAGCCCGTGGTGATGTGGACGAGGTACTCCTCCTCCTCCGGGAGGAACGGGTAGCCGCGGGCGAAGTCGTGGAGCGCCGCGAAGACCTCCTCGAAGTCCCAGGGGTCCACCACCGTGAGCGGGTGGAGGTTCACTACCGTGCCGGGCGAGAGCCGTCTGATGTCCTCGACGAGGAGCGCGGCCTGCGCGGCGTGGGACGGCGGGTGGAGGAGCTCCAGCCGGGCGATGGAGAGGTCCTCCGCCTGAAAGAGCGACACCGTGGGCCGCCACCGCGTCCACCGCACCGTGCCGCTCGGCGTGTCCAGCGTGGTGCCGAGGAGCCCGAGCACGATCTTATCCATTCAGATAATGTAACGCGCTTATGCGATACGGGTCCGCCCGTCCATATCGAGATAATCCTCCTTCCCCCGTTCACCGCCCCGTGGCACGCCCCGTGCAATGTCTCGCCGCGGAGGTTCCCATGTACACCCACGTTCCCGCCCCCAAGGGGCTCATCAAGGCCTGGATCGACGGCGTCCCCCTGGAGGACCGCGCCGCCGAGCAGCTCCGCAACCTCGCGGGGCTGCCGTTCATCCACTCGCACGTGGCGGTGATGCCCGACGTGCACATGGGCATCGGCGCCACCGTCGGCTCCGTCGTGCCCACCCACAAGGCGATCATCCCCGCCGCCGTCGGCGTGGACATCGGCTGCGGCATGATGGCCGTGCAGACCTCGCTCACCGCCAACGACCTGCCCGACTCGCTGCTCGCGGTCCGCACGGCCATCGAGGTGGCGGTCCCCCACGGCCGCACCCACAACGGCGGCAAGGGCGACCGGGGCGCGTGGCACGATGTGCCGGTCGCCACCGGTGAGCGCTGGGCCGCCGGCCTCGCTGCCCCGTACGCGGCGATCCTCGAGAAGCATCCGAAGCTCGGCAAGGGCAACGACGTGAACCACCTCGGCACGCTCGGCACCGGCAACCACTTCATCGAGCTCTGCCTCGACGAGGCGGACAACGTGTGGATCATGCTCCACTCCGGCTCCCGCGGGGTGGGCAACCGCTTCGGCAGCTACTTCATCGAGCTGGCGCAGAAGGAGATGGCCCGGTTCTTCATCACCCTCCCCGACCGGGACCTCGCGTACTTCGCCGAGGGCACCGAGCACTTCAACGACTACGTGGAGGCGGTGGGCTGGGCGCAGGCCTACGCCCGCACCAACCGGGAGCTGATGATGGCCGCGGTCGTCCGGGCGCTCGCGTCGGAGCTGCCGCCGTTCACCCTCGGGGAGACGGCGGTCAACTGCCACCACAACTATGTCGAGCGGGAGCACCACTTCGGCGCGAACGTGTGGGTCACCCGGAAGGGGGCGGTGCGGGCGCGGGTGGGCGACCTGGGGATCATCCCCGGCTCGATGGGCGCGAAGTCGTTCATCGTGGCGGGCAAGGGCAACCCCGAGTCGTTCTGTTCGTGCAGCCACGGCGCCGGGCGGGTGATGTCGCGGACGGCGGCGAAGAAGCGCTACACCGTGGAGGACCAGATCCGGGCCACGGAGGGCGTGGAGTGCCGCAAGGACGCCGACGTGATCGACGAGATCCCCATGGCGTACAAGTCCATCGACGCGGTCATGGCGGCGCAGGCCGACCTCGTCGACATCGTGCACACCCTGCGTCAGGTCGTCTGTGTGAAGGGGTGAGGTCATGATCGAGATCGACGGATCCATGGGCGAAGGCGGGGGCCAGGTGCTGCGCACCTCGCTGGCGCTCTCCATGGTCACCGGGCAGCCGGTGACCCTCACCCGAATCCGGGCGGGGCGCGGAAAGCCCGGCTTGCTCCGCCAGCACCTCACCGGGGTGCGGGCGGCGGCCGAGGTGTCGTCCGCGCGGGTGGAAGGGGCGGAGCTCGGCTCGGGGCGGGTGGTGTTCGTGCCCGGCGCGCCCCGGGCGGGCGACTACCGCTTCGCCATCGGTTCGGCCGGGAGCACGTCGCTGGTGCTCCAGACCGTGCTGCCGGCGCTCCTCGTCGCGGATGGCCCCTCCACGGTGACCGTGGAGGGCGGCACCCACAACAGCGCCAGCCCGCCATTTCCCTTCCTTCAGCGTACGTTCTCACCGCACGTCGGGCTGGAACCCGTGCTCCACCGCTGGGGCTTCTACCCGGCGGGTGGCGGTGTGCTTGAGGGGCGGATCACGCCCGATCGAAGCCCCGTTCGCCTCCTGGAGCGCGGCCCGCTCACCGCCGTGCACGCCCACGTCGCCATCTCCGGGCTCGCGCACCGGATCGGCCACGGCACGCTCGGCGCGCTCAAGCATGCCCTCGGGTTGGAGCGGGAGCAGCTCCACTTCCACCAGGTGCCGGAGCCCATCGGTCCCGGTTTCGTGGCGTGGATCGAGGCGGAGTTCGCCCGCGGCGTGGAGGTCTTCACCGCGTTCGGGGAGAAGCGCCGCAACGAGGACCTCGCCGAGGTGGCGCTCGCGGCGTTCACGGCGTGGAAGGCGCTGGATGTGCCGGTGAGCGAGCACCTCGCCGACCAGCTCCTCATCCCGCTGGCCCTCTTCGGCGGCGCGATCCGCACGGGACCGCTCTCGCTGCACGCCCGGACCAACGTCGCGGTGATCGACCGGTTCCTCCCCGGCCGTCTCCGGGTGGACGGGACGTCGGTGGTGGAGGTTCGCGGCGGTTGATCTTGGGATGGACCGGGGCGGGTTATCCGCCCCGATGCGACCGATCGGCACCCCGAGCCCCGCGCCCGCCCACCTGGACGGAACGCCCTGTCCCGAAGGCACGCGACAGGTGCCCAGCCGGTACACCCCGTGCTGTGAGCGCTTCGACGACCACACCTGGGCCTGTTGGGCGGACGTCCGGTACGAGTGGTCCTCTCGCGCCCGAGCCTGGCGGATTCCCTTGGCCTCGAGCGCGGGCGGCGGGGGAATCGTCATCGACTTCTGTCCGCATTGCGGCGCGAACCTCAAGGCGCGGCGGCAACGGGGCGACCCGCGTCCCAACCGCGGAGCCTGATCGACGGCCCGCGCCGACGTTTGTCCTGGCTGGCCCACTTTGGGCTCGCGAGGCTGGAGGAGGGCTGGGAGGGGGGACAACCAACCCCCCCGCCGATCGGCGCCTTCGCCTGATCCGCGCTACACTCGCCCCGTGCTGCTCCTCTGGCTCGTCGCCTGCTCCGACAACTTCGGCGAGTCCGTCGACGGCGGGGTGTGGCTCGGCGGCGCGCCGGTAAAACCGGCGGACATCGTCACGGAGCCGCGGGCGCCCGAGATCGGGTTCCTGGATCCCGCCGAGGGCGACCTCTTCGATCCCACCGACCCGGTTCGCGTGGAGATTCTCGCGGGCGACTACGACGGGTCGAGCCTGGAGCTGGTGGCCCTCGCCTGGGATGGGCCGGTTTCCGGTGCGTCCGACCTGCCTTCCGCCCCGGGGCTCGACGGACTGGCGGACTTCACGCTGGATCCGCTGCCCCTCGGGGATTATACGCTGTCGGTCACCGCGACGGACCCCGAGGCGCTCACCACCACCGCCACGATCCACTTCTCCGTCGTGGAGCGGGACGCGGACGGCGACGGTTACGAGAACGCCGGGCTCGGCGGCGCCGACTGTGACGACGGAAACGCCGCCGTGAACCCCGCGATGGATGAAGCGTGCAACGCGGTGGACGACGACTGCGACGGCGTGGTGGACGAGGGTGTCACCACCCCCTTCTGGGCCGACGCCGACGGCGACAGCTTCGGCGACGCCGCCGTGGAGACCCAGGCGTGCGCTGCGCCGTCCGGCTACGTGGCGAACACCGACGATTGCGACGACACCACTGCCGCCCGCTGGCCCGGCAACCCCGAGGTCTGCGACGGCCTGGACAACGACTGCAACCTCGTCGTGGATGAAGGCGTCCAATCGCCCTTCTGGGGCGACGCCGACGGGGACGGGTACGGAGACGAGGCGGTGGAGACCTCCGCCTGCGCCGCGCCCTCCGGCTACGTCCCCAACGCCGACGACTGCCTGGACACCGACCCGGCCGTGAGCCCCGCCGAGACCGAGGTCTGCCACGACGGCCTCGACAATGACTGCGACGGCACCAGCAACGGCTGCGGCCTCGGCGGCACCTCCGACCTCTCCACCGCCAACGCCCAGCTCCGCGGCGACAACTCCAGCGATTACGTCGGCGGCGCGGTCTCCGGCGTGGGCGACCTCGACGGTGACGGCCTCGCCGACCTGCTGGTGAGCGCCTTCGGGGCGGACGCGTCGGGCAGCGGCGCCGGCGCGGTCTACGCGGTCCCCGGGCCCACGAGTGGCGTCACCGGCATCGGCGCGGTGGCGCTCCTCGAGGTGGAAGGTGCCGCAGCGGGGGATGGGTTCGGCTACGGCCTCGCGGGGGTGGGCGACTGGAACGGCGACGGCGTCCCCGACCTCGCGGTGGGCGCCTGGGGCAATGACAGCGGCGGCACCGATGCCGGCGCGGCTTACGTGGTGGACGGCGCCACCCGCGGCAGCGCAGGCGTCGCGAGCGCGGCGCTCCTCACCCTCATCGGCGAAGACGCGGGCGACTACGCCGGCTGGGTCGTGGCCGGCGGCGGCGACGCGACCGGAGATGGCGCGGACGACCTGCTGATCGGCGGCCCCTGGGCGGACGACGGCGGCTCCCTCTCGGGCGTCGCCTGGCTCGTCAGCCACGGCGCCGGCGGCACGGTGGACCTCTCGGCCGCCACCACCACCTTCATCGGCGAGTCCGCGTCCGACCAGGCGGGCACCAGCGTGGCCATGCTCGGCGACGTGGACGGCGACGGGTGGGACGACGTGGCCATCGGCGCCGTCGGCGACGCGGGCGGGGGCGCGGGCGCCGGCGCGGCCTATGTGCTGTACGGCCCCTTCTCGGGCGACGTGGACCTCGGCGCCGCCGACCTCACCCTCGTCGGCGAGAACGCCAGCGACCAGGCCGGCTACGCCGTGGCCGGCGGCGGCGACGAGAACGGGGACGGCTACACCGACGTCCTGGTGGGCGCGCCCTACCACGACTACGGCGCGGCCGACGCCGGCGCGGCCTACGTGGTGCGCGGGGGCACCCATGCCGCCGGCACGCTCGACCTGAGCGCCGCCGACGCCAAGGTGGCCGGCGAAGGCGGCGACGACGGCGCCGGCTGGGCCCTCGCCAACGCCGGCGACATGGACGGCGACGGCGACGACGACGTGCTCATCGGCGCCGTGCTCGAAGACACCGGCGGCACCAGCGCCGGCGCCGCCTACCTGATGTACGGCCCGCTCGCCTCGTTCACCAGCCTCACGGCCGCCGACGCGAAGCTCACCGGTGAGCGCGACAGCGACTACGCCGGCAACAGCCTCGCCTCCGTGGGCGACACCAACGGCGACGGAAAGGGCGACGTGCTCGTGGGTGCGCCCTACGAAGACTACGGCGTGGGGAGCAAGGCCGGGAGCGCCTACCTGGTGCTCGGCCAGGGGCTCTGACCGGACCGGGCATGACGCCGACGCCGCTGCCCGAGCCCCCGCATTCGGGGCCCCGCTGGCTGGTGGTGATGGTGCGCCCGCCGAGCGACGTGGGGCCGCATCCGTCGATCCCCGCCTCCGGGGCGCAGATGTTCCCGATCCTCCTGGAGTCCTTCGACAGCGAGGCGCCCGCGGCGGCGCTCGCGGCGAAGCTCCGGGGGGAAGGCGCCACGGTGGCGGTGATCCAGGAAGATCGCCTCTCCCCTACGATCTGCCCCGAGCACCCGCCGCAGCTCCTTGGGCGGACCTGCACGGATTGCGGTCAGGGGATCTGCGCGCTCTGTCGCCTGGAGTCCGGCGGTGGGCGCCTCTGCGTGGTGTGTGCGCGCCGCCACGCCGCGAACCGCCGCCGGTGGCGCACCCGGCAGTTGTTCTCCATCTTCCTCTTTGTGGTCTTCCTCTTCGAGGTGGTGCGGTTCACCCGCGCAGAGGAGGCGCACGTCGATCCGGTGCACGGGATCACGGTCGCCGTGTACCAGTTCGTGCCCCCCGGTCAGCTCGACGATCCGCTGGTTCGGGCGCTCAACGCCGCGGATGGGCCGTACGGGCTCCTTCGCGTACAAGAGTGGTACGACGCCGAGTACCGCCGCTACACCGGCTCGTCCACGCCGCTGGTGCACATGCGCATCTTCGGGCCATGGGAGGCGGAGGTGGCGCGGCCCCGCGTGGACGATCCCACCGCGTCGTGGCCGAAGCTCGCCTGGGCAAGCTGGCAATACACCCGCTACTGGCCGCAGCTCGCCGAGCGTTTCGGCGCCGAGCCCGATCTCTGGGACGTTAGGGTCTACCTCGTCTATGGCCATGCCGGCTCCGACCTCGCGGCCGACAGTCGGGGTTCCCAGACGGGGCGCATCGCCGTCCCGTTCGTGTCGCTCGATGAGACGAACCCTGCCTATGCCCAGCTCACGGTGGCCCACGAGATCGGCCACGTCTTCGGCGCGGAGGACCTCTACGATCCCCACACCTTCCTCGCCGCCCCCCTGGGCCTCGCCGAGCCGAACCGCCAGCCGCGGTACCCGCAACGGTATGCCGAGGTCATGGCCGGAGATCGGCCGCTGAGCCCCACCACGGAGGTGGAAGTCCGCTCGCTCTCGGAGGTGCGCGTGGGCTACCACAGCGCGGCGCTCATGGGCTGGATCGAGCCCGAGATGGCGGCGCTGCACTACGCCGTGCGTCGCGACGTTCAGTTCGGGCCGGAGGAGCCGCCGGCGCCGCGGCCGGGGCCGGTGGGGGGCGAGGGGGCGGCGGTGGAGGGGGCGGGTGGCGAGCTGGGGGCGGAGGGAACGGTGGACGGGGCGCCGGCGGCGGGGGCCGCGGCTCCCGCGGCGGAGGCCGAGGGGGAGTGAGGGCGGAGGCGCGCAGCGCCGGATGGGGGGACTCAGGGCGCCCCGAACCGAGCCGACGGCAGGCGAGGACCGGCGGAGCCGGAGGGGGCCGCCAACCCGAAGTGGGCCAAGGGGAGGAGGGCTGGGAGGTGGGACCCGCGAATTCATCGCCGATCGGGCCGAACTATCCGCGAAGCCCGAGCTGCTTGAGCCGCCGGTAGAACGTCGTGCGGGGCATGTCCAGCTCCCGGAGGGCGGCCGTCGCGTTGCCGTGGTGCGCGGCCAGGGCGCGGGTGATCAGCTCCGCCTCCACCCGCTCCACCTCGTCGCGGGCGGTGGGCATCGGAGCGCGGGTGGGCAGGCCCGTGGAGGCCGGCAAGGACAGCGCCCCCGCCAGCAGCACCGGCCCCTCGTTCCGCAGCAACGCGGAGGTGAGCACGTTCCGGAGCTCGCGCACGTTTCCCGGCCACGAATGAGCGCTGAGCCGCTGCAGCGCCTCCGGAGAGAGCGTCGGCGCCGGGCGGCCGGCGCGGCGCGCCGCCGCGTCGAGGAGCCGCATGGCGAGCCCCTCGAGGTCGTCCATCCGGGCCCGGAGCGGTGGGACCCGCACTTCGAAGGACGCGAGTCGGAAGTAGAGATCGGCGCGGAAGCGGCCGTGCTGAACGTCCAGCGCGAGATCGCGGTTGGTGGCGGAGATCAGTCGGAGGTCGACGCTCACCTCGTGGGAGCCGCCCACGCGGAAGAACCGATGGTCCTCCAGGGCGCGGAGCAGCAGCGCCTGGCTGCCGGCCGAGAGCTCCCCGACCTCGTCGAGCAGGAGCGTGCCCCCGTCGGCCCGCTCGAAGCACCCCGCGTGGCGCTGGGCCGCGCCGGTGAACGCCCCCCGCTCGTGCCCGAACAGCTCGGACGCTTGCAACGCCGGGGTGAGGGTGGCGCAGTTTACCGCCACGAACGGTCCCTTGCTCCGCGGACCGGCCGCGTGGATGGAGCGGGCCGCGATCTCCTTGCCGACGCCGGTCTCTCCGTGGAGGAGCACAGCGAACGGCGACACCGCAGCGCGAAGGAGCTCGGTTCGTAGCCCCCGGATGGCGTTGGAGGTGCCGTCGAACCCCAGCGGGGGCGGCGGCGCCGCCGCGGGAGCCGGGCCCGACGGCCGCGCGGGGCTCCGCGCGAGGCGCAGCGCCTGTTCGAGGCGGGCGCGGGTGAGCGGCTTGGGAAGGTAGTCGCTGGCCCCGAGCTGCATCGCCCGCACCACGGTGGGCACGTCGTCGCTCGCGGTGAGCATCACCACCGCGCTCTCCGGGTGGGTTCGGCGAACCTCGGCGATCAGGGAGAGACCGTCGGTGTCCGGGAGCCCGATGTCGAGCAGCACGACGTCGATCGGGTCGGGCGCTTCGAGGCGCCGCAAAAGCCCCGCCCCATCCGGGGCCGACTCCACCACGCTCGCTGGGGCCGGGAGCCACGCCGACACGAGCGCGCGGACGGTCCGGTCGTCGTCGACGACGAGGGCGCGCAGGGGGGCGGGTGCGGATGGCTGCATCAGTTGATCACCTAACCGAGGGGGGTGGTGTTCCGTAAAGGGCTGTTCCGAAGTGGAACGGTGGGCTCCAATCGGCTGACGCAGGCCAGGTTGTAGGCGGATTCCAAGGCGGCCTCCCTGCGGCGCGCCGCTTGCAATGCAGGTCGGCATGCGCGGCGCCCTCCCAGCTACGGTCCGAGCCCTCCCGCGGGGGGCGCCGCGCTTCCAGGACCGCCCGCAGTGTTCGCGGACGGACGGGGCGGAGGCTTGAGCGCGCGCCCCCTCTCCGGCGTGATCCTCCTCGTGGACGACAAGCCCGCGAACCTCTACGCCCTCGAGCGGGTGCTTCAGGGCGTGCCTGCCCACATCGTCACGGCCACCAGCGGCAATGACGCCCTCTCCCTCACCCTCCGCCACGAGATCGTCCTCGCCATCCTCGACGTGCAGATGCCCGAGATGGACGGCTACGAGCTGGCGGAGCTGCTCCGCGGGAACCCCTCCACCGCGAAGGTGCCGATCATCTTCGTGAGCGCCGCCTACGCCGACGAGCAGCATCGCGACCTCGGCTACGAGAGCGGGGCGGTCGACTACCTCGTGAAGCCGATCGACCCCGGCATCCTCCGGGGGAAGGTGCAGGTCTTCCTTGAGCTGGCTCGCACCCGGGCGGAGCTCGAGCGCCTGCTGGCCGAGCGTACCCGTGCGCTCGATGCCAAGGCCGCGCAGCTGGAGCTGCGCTCGCGGCTCAAGTCGGTGCTCTCGGGCGTGTCGCGGGAGATGGCTGCCCGCCGGCCGGAGGATGCCCGGGCGGCCGTGGTCGCCGCCCTCGGTCGCGTCGCGAACTTCGTGGAGGCCAGCCGCGCGTGTGTCACCTTCACCCCGGCGCGGGCGGACGCCGCCGTTCTCGGCCTGGAGTGGGCGTCTGACACGGCGGATGCGCCGCTGCTCGAGGGCTGTCGCGAGCGCCTCCAGGCCCTGTTCCTCCGCGAAGCGGGCCACGTCCGAGCACACTTCTCGGTGGAGAACGTGGCGCGGTGGGCGGAGGTGGACGAGACCACGAGCGTCGCCCTCGCCTCGAGGCGCGTGGCGCGTTTGCTCTGGTTTCCGCTCACTGAGGATGAACGGATGGTGGGCGGCCTCGCCTTCGCCTGGGAGAGCGCCCGGATCGAAGCGTGGGCCCGGTCCTCCGAGATGGACGTGGCCGACGCCTTGTCGCTTTTGGGAGAGCTGATCCTCAACGCGCTCCAACGCGCGGAGGCGGAGGCGGGGCGGCTGGAGAGCGAGGCGCAACATTTGAGGTTGTTCGCGACGATGTCGCAAGGGGTCGTCTATCAGGATGCCGGCGGCGCGATCCTCGCGGTGAACCCCGCAGCGGAGCGGATGTTCGGAAGGTCCAAGGCTGAGTTTTCGGACTGGGCCGTTGCGGGCGGCACCTTCGACGTCGTCCGGGAGGACGGGGTGCCGTTCGCCGTGGATGCCCACCCGGTGGTGGAGGCGCTGCGCACCGGGAGGCCCGTCGATGGAGTCTTGATGGGGGTCCAGAACCCAGTGGAGGGAGGGCGTCGTTGGCTCATCGTCAGCGCGGTTCCCCTCTTCCGGGAAGGTACGGCGACGCCGTTCCAGGTCTACGCCACCTGCTCCGACCTCACGGAGCTCATCCGCTCCAAGGAGGTGAAAGAACGGTTGGTCCGCGCGGAGGCCGAGAGCCGCGCGAAGAGCCGCTTCCTGGCCAGCATGAGCCACGAGATCCGCACCCCGATGAACGCCATTCTCGGGTACACCCACCTGCTCTTGCGGGACGTGGACCTCGCCCCGCGGCAGCGGGACTACCTGGAGACGATCGGGCGCAGCGGCGAGCACCTGATCGGGCTGGTCAACAACGTCTTGGACATGGCACGCATCGAGTCCGGCGCGGAGGTCCTCGATCCTTCGCTGGTGGACGTCCACGACATCCTCACCGACGTGGAGCGGATGTTCCGTCTCCGGGCCGCGCAGCTTCGCCTGAAGTTCCGGGTGGAGCGGCAGATCGAGACCCCCGGGCGCCTCAACCTCGACGCGGGGAAGGTCCGACAGGTGCTCATCAACCTGTTGGGGAACGCCATGAAGTTCACCCCGCGGGGCAGCGTCACGATGCGTGCGCGCACCCTGCTGCTCGAATCGGGGCGGGTGAGGCTGACCGTGGAGGTGCAGGACTCCGGCATCGGCATCGCCGAGGCGCACATCGAGGACGTCTTCGAGCCGTTCGTGCAGGTCTCGCGGAGCGCGGCCTCGGTGGGCGCGGGGGTCGGGCTCTCGGTGTGCCGTCGGTTCGCCCGGTTGATGGGCGGGGATGTCACCGTGACCTCCACCCTCGGCCGAGCGAGCACGTTTCGCTTCGAGATTTGCGCCAGCACCGGCGATGTCCACGTGCCCCGCGAACTCACCCGGGTCGTGGGCCTCGCGCCCGGGTCCCCCCCGTTCCGCGTCCTGGTGATCGATGCGGACCTGGAGAGTCGGGCTTCGTTGCTTGAGACCTTGACGTCCGTCGGCATCCTCGCCACCGAGGCCTCGGCCCTGGAGGACGGAGTGACGGCGCTCCGAAAGGGCCCCTTCGAGCTGGTCATCGCGGACCTTCGTCGGGGCTCCGGCGTGAGCGCGCTGCTGATGGAGGCCAACGTGCGCGGGCTCCCGCTCCTCCGGCTGGTCACCGCCACGGCGGACCGGAGCACCGACGTGCCACGCCCGGGGTCCCGGCACGGTGTCCTGTGCAAGCCTGTGAAAGAATCGGTGTTGTTCCTTGAGATAACGCGCACAAGCGAGCTCCGCTTCGTGTATGAGGGAGACGATCCCGCCTCGACCGATGGGGAGCGGACGGGAGATGCTCCCTCCGGGGAGCGCCGGAACCCGTCCGTGGCGGGGTTGACCGACGCTGGGCGGGAAGGCCTGCTCGCCGCGCTGCGCGGCGGGTACCCCCGGCGGATCGCTGAGCAGGTGCAGCGCATCGAGCAGGAGGCGCCGGAGCTGGGCGCCGAGATCCGGCAGATGGCGGAGGCTTTTGAGTACACCGGGATCCTGACCCTACTGAAGGAGTGTGGTTGATGTTCGAGTCTGAACCCAACGTGAAGCCGTCGGAGCTCGGGGTCCTGGTGGTGGACGACACCCCGGAGAACCTCCGGCTTCTGGTGCGGGCCCTCTCGGAGGTTGGCTACCGCGTTCGTGCGGCCCCCACCGGTCAGCTCGCGATCCAGATGGCCCACGCAGAGCGGCCCGACGTCATCCTGCTCGACGTGGACATGCCGGGGATGGACGGCTTCGACGTGTGCCGCATCCTCCGTGCCGACGAAGAGCTCCGGCGGGTGCCGATCCTGTTCGTGAGCGCCATCCACGACTCGCGCACCAAGATGGAGGCCCTGCGCGCGGGCGGTCGCGACTACGTCACCAAGCCCTTCAACATCGACGAAGTGCTCGCCCGGGTGGCGACCCACGCGAACCTCGGCCGGATGGAGGCGAAGCTCAGCGTGACCGCCACCGAGCTGCAGCGTCGGGTGGACGACCAGACCCAGGAGATCTCCGACGCTCAGCTCGCGACCATCGTTGCGCTCGCCAAACTCTCGGAGTCACGGGACGACGACACGGGGATGCACGTCGAGCGGATCGGGCACATGGCCCGGGCGCTCGCGGCGGTGGCGCAGCGTTCCCTGCAAGCGAAACTCGCGATCGACGATCACTTCGTAGAGATGATCGGCCCGGCGGCGATGCTCCACGACATCGGGAAGGTCGGCATCCCCGACGCGATCCTGCTCAAGCCGGGCCGGCTCACCCCGGAGGAGTTCGAACGGATGAAGGGCCACACCCTCATCGGCGCCCGTACGCTGGAGAAGGTGCTCCAGAGCTACCCCCGAAACGAGCTGGTGCGCATGGGCGCCGACGTGACCCGCGGCCACCACGAACGGTGGGACGGCGGCGGCTACCCCGACCAGCTCCGCGGGGACCAGATTCCGCTCAGCGCCCGCATCGTCGCGATCGTGGATGTGTATGACGCCATCCGATCCCCCCGCCCGTACAAGCCGGCCGGCACCCACGAGGCCGCCGTGGAGGTGATCGTGAAGGGCGCGGGTACGCACTTCGATCCCACGCTGGTGGAGGCGTTCCACGGGGCCTCCAGCGCCCTGAACTACATCTGGCACGAGATGCAATAGCCCATGTTCACCTCCATCAAGTCGCGCTTGTACTGGGTGGTGGCGAGCACAGTGCTCGGCACCCTGATCCTGTCCGGGGTGAGCCACTGGGCGAGCCAGCGCTCCCACGGCCAGCTCGCGTTCGTCACGGCCAACTCGCTGCCCTCCGCGGTGGCCCTGGGCGACGTGGCGGAGGCCATCCTCGCCTTGCGCCTCGGCACCGAGCAGGCGGTGCACGACGTGGAGACGGGGGCGTCCCTCCCGTGGCCCGAGCACCGCTCGACCCACGACGCGGCCGCGCTTGCGCTGGCCGACGCGTTGGCCCGCTACCAGATGCTCCCGATGAGCGAGGCGGAGCGGTTGCCCTGGGCGGACCTCTCCGCGCAGCTCACCACGCTCCGCGAGGCCGACGCAGCGGTTTGGGGCGCGTTGGATGCCCACGATGGCTCGACGGCCCGCGAGCGGCTGGTGAGTCGGGAGGTCGCCTACCGAGGGGCGGTCGCCGCTGCCGCCCGCATGGAGACCCTGCAGCACGATCTCGCGGACGCCGCGCTCGCTGAGGCCGCGGAGCTCCGTGTTCAGTCGGAGATGTTCGTCCTGTTCGTCGCGGCCCTCGCGATCCTCACCGCGGCGCTCGGCGCCCGGCAGTTCGTCGCCGCGGTGACCGGCCCGGTGGCTGAGCTCAAGCGGGTCGCCGACGCCCTGGCCCGAGGCGAGTTCGAGGTGCCCCTCGGCGAGGTTCGCGCCGACGAGTTCGGCGCGCTCAAGGGCGCCCTCGCGGCGGCGCTGGCCCGGCTCCGGGATCTGGCCGGTGCGGCGGAGCGGGTCAGCCGCGGCGACGGGCGCGTTCGCCTGGAGCTTCGCGGCGAGCGGGATGCCATCGGTCAGTCGGTGAACCTCATCGCCGCCCGCGTCCAGCAGAGCGCCGACCTCGTGCGGCGTGTGGCGCAAGGGGAGCTGGACCAGGAGGTGGTGCCCCTCGGGCCCGAGGACGAGCTGGGGTTCGCGCTCGCGCTCACGGTCGGGCGTCTCCGCAGCGTCGCCGTCGCGGCCGACCGGCTGGCCCAGGGCGACCTCGACACCCAGATCTCCGAAGCTGGCGCCGGGGACCGCCTCGCCACCTCCGTGAACGCCCTCGTCCGTACGCTCCGCGACATCTCCGCCCAGGCCGTGAGGATCGGCACGGGGGACTATTCGGCCGACATCGCCCCCCGAAGCGACGTCGACGTCCTCGGGCGGGCCCTGCGGAGCATGACCCGCGCGCTCCGCGAGGCCTCGACCGAGACCGAGTCCGCCGCGTGGCTCCGGTCCGGTGTCGCCAGCCTCAACACCACCGTGCTCGGCCAGACCGACCTCCAGGCGCTCACCAGCGCCGCGGTGGCCGCGCTCGCCCGGCACCTGGGTGCGAAGGTCGGAACGCTCTATGTTCTGGACAGCGACGCCCAGGGTCCGGTGTTGCGGCTCATCGCCAGCTACGCGTACGCCCAGCGCAAGAATGTCGCCTCGCGGTTCCGCCTGGGCGAAGGCCTCGTAGGGCAGGTGGCGCTCGAGCGGGGCACCATCACGGTCGAGCAGGCGCCCGAGGACTACGTGCGGGTGGTCTCGGGCCTCGGAGAGGCTCCCCCGCGCAACCTCATCGTGGTGCCCTTGCTCTACAAAGACGACCTGCAGGGGGTCATTGAGTTCGGCACGATGCAGCCGGTCACCCCGTTGCAGCGGCAGTTCCTCGAACAGGCGGCGGGGATCGTCGGCGTGGCGCTGGAGCTGGTTGCGGGGCAGGAGCTCCGGCGGAAGCAGCAGGAGGAGCTGGCCGCCACCAACGAGGAGCTGGTGACTCAGGCCCGGGCGCTGGAGCGAGCTTCGCAGGAGCTCCAGGCCCAGCAGACCGAGCTGGAGCAGGCCAACGCCGAGCTGGAAGCGCAGATGCAGCGTACGCAGGACTCTGAGGGGCGGCTTCGGGTCCAGCAGCGGGAGCTCGCGGTCACCAACGAGGAGCTGGAAGACCGGAACCGGGAGCTGGAACGCCAGAAGGCCGAGGTGGAGCGCTCCCGGCGCGACCTCACCGCTCGGGCTGAGGAGCTCACGCTGGCCAGCAAGTACAAGTCCGAATTCCTGGCGAACATGTCGCACGAGCTGCGCACGCCGCTCAACAGCCTGCTGCTCCTGGCCCGCTCGCTTCGCGACAACGCCGAGGGCAACCTCACGGACGAGCAGCGGGAGTCGGCCTCGGTGATCTACGGTAGCGGCAACGACCTGCTCAACCTGCTCAACGACATCCTCGATCTCTCGAAGATCGAGGCGGGCCGCATGGACCTGCGGCTGGAGCGCGTGGAGCTGGAGCAGGTGGCGCAGGCGCTCGTTCGGCAGTTCGGCCACATGGCCCGCAGCCTGAACCTCGGCTTCACCGTGCGGGTCGACGAAGCGCTCCCCGCCCAACTCGTCACGGATCCCGCACGTTTGGGCCAGATCCTCAAGAACCTCGTCGGCAACGCGCTGAAGTTCACCGAGGCGGGCAGCGTGGCGGTGACGTTGGGCTGGGCGGGCCCGGAGGAGCGCCTCCTGCGGGTGGAGCACCAGCCGACGCGGCTGCTCGCCATCCGGGTCACCGACACCGGCATCGGCATCGCCCGGGACAAACAGTCGATCGTCTTCGAGGCGTTCCAGCAGGCGGACTCCGGCGACCGTCGTAAGTACGGTGGCACGGGCCTCGGCCTCTCCATCTCGCGGGAGCTGGCGGCCCTCCTCGGCGGGGAGATCTTCTTGCGGAGCGAGCCGGGGGTGGGCTCCACGTTCACGGTGCTCGTCCCCTTCGTGGACCAGCTCCCGAGCGGCGCCGCGGAGGTGGTGGTGGCGCGCGCGCCGCCCGCGCCGCCCGTCGAGTCAGCGGCGGTCCCCCTCGCGCCAGTGTCGATCGCCGACGATCGGGACATCCTCCAGGACAACGACCGGTCCATCCTGGTGATCGAGGACGACGCCGCGTTCGCCCGGGTGCTGCTCGGGGAGGTGCGCCGCCGGTCTCTCCGCGGCCTGGTGGCGCTGCGCGGCGGCGAGGGGTTGGAGCTCGCCCGAGCCTATCGGCCGAGCGGCGTGCTCCTCGACCTGCAGCTCCCCGACACCTCGGGGTGGGCCGTGCTCGCGGCGCTCAAGCAGGACGTGGACACACGCCACATCCCGGTCCACATCGTGTCCGCGGAGGACGCCACCCTGGAGGGCCTCCGGGTGGGCGCCATCGGCCACGCGCGGAAGCCGCTGCGCCCCGAGGACGTGGACACGATCCTGGCCACCATCGAACAGTCCAGCGCTAGCGCCGAGAAGTGGGTGCTGGTGGTGGAGGACGACCCGATCATGCGCAAGGAGACCGTCCGGATCATCGGCAACGGCAACGTGCACGCGGAGGAGGTCTCCACCGGCGCCGACGCCCTCGCCGCCCTGCGCCGGCGCACGTTCGCCTTGGTGGTCCTCGACCTCGGCCTCCCGGACATGCAGGGGATCGAGCTCTTGGAGGTCGCCAGCCGGGAGGGGCTCCCCATGCCGCCGGTGATCGTGTACACCGTGCGCGACCTCACGGTCCCGGAGCAGCTTGCGATCCGGAATTACGCGGACTCGATCATCATCAAGGACGTTCGCTCGCAGGAGCGTCTCATCGACGAGGTGGCGCTGTTCCTCCATCGGGTCGTGAGCGACCTTCCGGAAGAAAAACGTAGAACAATCCAGCACATATACCACTCGAACGAGCCGTTGCGCGGGCGCAGCGTGCTCATCGTGGAGGACGACATGCGCACGATGTTCGCGATGTCGAAGCTCCTGGCGAGCCACGGGATCAACCCGCTGAAGGCGGCCAACGGGGAGCAGGCGCTGCAGGTGCTCGCCGCGACCCCGTCTGTGGACCTCGTCCTCCTCGACATGATGATGCCGGTGATGGACGGCTACGAGACCGCGCGTCACATCCGCAAGGACCCTCGCTTCGCGAACCTCCCCGTGCTCGCCCTCACGGCCAAGGCGATGAAGGAGGACCGACAGAAGTGTATCGACGCCGGCGCCTCGGACTACCTGCCGAAGCCCGTGGACCCTGACCGGCTGATGTCCCTGCTACGCGTGTGGATGGGCCGGTGAACGCCGTACCGGAGCTCACGGAGAACGAGCTCATCGAACTCCAGCTCCTGCTGGAGGCGATCCACCTCAAGTATGGGTATGACTTCCGTGGCTATTCGCTGTGGAGCGTGGGCCGGCGGCTCACCCAGTTCCGGGTGGAGCGGGGGATGCGGACGTTCCTCGACGTCGCGGCGGCCGCGCTCCACGACGCGAGCTTCTTCCATTCGCTGATGCCATTCTTCTCGGTGTCGGTGACGTCCTTGTTCCGGGACCCGGCGTTCTACGCGACGCTCCGGGAGGCGGTGCTGCCGCGCTTGCGGAGCTGGCCGCACGTGAAGGTGTGGCACGCCGGCTGCGCCACCGGGGAGGAGGTGTACTCCCACGCGATCCTCCTTCGCGAAGCGGGGTTGTTGCCTCGCTGCACGCTCTACGCCACGGACATCAGCCAGCCCGCGCTGGACACCGCCAAGGCAGGGGTCTACTCGCTGGAGGTGATGCGGCGAGGGGCCGCCAACTACCACGAAGCGGGCGGAGAAGGAACGTTATCCGACGCATATCGCGCCCGATACGACGCCGCGGTGATGGACGGGGAGCTCCGGCGGCGCGTCACCTTCGCGCGGCACAACCTCGCGATGGACAGCTCCTTCGGGGAGATGCAGGTGATCTTCTGCCGGAACGTCCTCATCTACTTCAGCGAGGCGCTCCAGAACAAGGTGCTGGAGCTGTTCTGGGAGAGCCTCGACCACGGCGGCTTCCTCTGCCTCGGCGACAAGGAGTCGCTCACCTTCTCTTCGGTGGCCGACCGCTTCGAGGCCGTGAGCGAGACCGCACGGGTCTACAAGAAGATCGTCCCGCGCGGGTGAGGTGATACGGAGCGGACACCGGAGTGCGCCCCCATGCGCGTGGTCTTCCTCGGGTTCGCGGCGGAGCAGGTCGGCGTGGAGCTGCTCTCCGCCGAGCTCAAGGCCGCGGGGCACGACGTGCGCCTCGTGTACCACCCGTCGCTGTTCGACGACCGCTTCCAGCTCCGCCTCCCCCGCCTCGCCCGCGCTTTTGACCGCCGCGATGCCCTGATCCGCGACGCCGTGGCGCTCGCCCCCGACGTGCTCGCGTTCTCCGCCCTCACCGCCACCTGGCGCGACGGCCGCGACCTCCTCGCGGCAATCCGCGCCCAGACCGGCTGCAAGGTGGTGGTCGGCGGGGTGCACGCTTCGGCGGTTCCGGGGCGGGTGATCGCCGAAGACTGCGTGGACGCGGTGGTGGTCGGCGAGGGCGACCACGCCCTGCCCACCTTGCTGCACAGCCTCGCGCACGGTGACGGCCACACGCCCATCGAGAACGTCTGGTTCAAGGCGCCGGACGGCACGGTGGTGCGCGGTCCGCAAGCTGGCTTCATCCAGGACCTCGACGCGCTGCCGTTCCCGGACAAGGAACTCTACGCCGAAGAGGTGGACGTCCGCCGGCCGTACATGACGCTCACCGGACGCGGCTGCCCCTACCGCTGCACGTTCTGCTTCAACAACTACTGGGCGCGGCTCCCTGCGCGCTCCGGCGTCAAGGGCGGGCGGTACGTGCGCCAGCGCTCGGTGGAGAACGTCATCGGGGAGCTCCGGCGCGCGAAGGCCCGCTGGGGAATCCGCTACGTAGATTTCCAGGACGACGTGTTCACCGTGGACAAGGCGTGGGTGCGCCGTTTCCTCGACGCCTACCGCCGCGAGGTGGGCCTCCCGTGGATGTGCCTCACCCACCCGAAGTACGTAGACGAAGACATCGTGCGGTGGATGAAGGAGGCCGGGTGTACCTGGGTACAGGTGGGCATCCAGAGCGTGGACGAACACTACAAGGCGCGCTCGATGAAGCGCCACGAGACGGTGGGCGACGTGGCGTGGGCGATCGACGCCTTCCGCGCCGCCGGCATCGGCGTGCGCGGTGACCACATCTTCGGGGCCGCGGGCGAGCCGGCCGGGTCCCAGGAGGCCGCGCGCCGGTTCTACGCCGAGCACACGCCGAGCCGCATCAGCACCTACTGGATGACCTACCTTCCTGGCGTGGAGATCACCGCGGAAGCCCTCGCCCGCGGCGACCTCGACGCCGCCGCGGTGGAGCGCATCGAGCGCGGCGAAGGCGACGCGTTCCACGGCTGGGGCACCGTGGCCCCGGACGACGATCGCGCCACGCTCGCCGCTTACGAAGCCCTCTTCCGGCTGATGCCCGCGGTGCCGGCGCCGCTGCGGGTCCGGGTGCCGGCGTCCGCGTTCGCCCGGGTGCCCCCCGGCGCGCTCAAGGCGCTCTCCACCGCGGGAGACCTCGCGATCGGCCTCGCCCAGCGCAACCCGAACCATCTCCAGTTCGCAAGGTACTACCTACGTCAGCTGGCGAAGCACGCCACGGGATAGGCGAGGGAGGGGGGGCCCACCTCCCGGCCCTCCCACGCCCGGCCCACTCCGGGCGTCGCGAGCCAGGACAGAGGTCGGCGCCCTCAGTCCGGCTCGAAGGTCCCGCAGGAGAACTCGCTCGCGTCGATCACCTCTTTCAACGACTCCCACAGCCCCTGGCAGGCCGGGCCGGTCACCTGGCCGGTGATGGTGACCCCCCCGACCACGGACTGCAAGCCGTCCAGCGCGGAGAGGTCGACCAGCGCGGCGCCCGACTCGCTCACCTCGATGTGGATCCCGGTGGAGGTGACGTAGCGGAGCCCTTCCAGCCCGTTGAGCGAACGAAGCGCTGGAATTCCCGTCACGTTGAGCCCACCGACCTGGCTCAACGACCCGAGGCCCGCGAGCGTGGCTTCGGGAGCGAGCGACTGGAGCGAGAGGTGGTAGAGCGCGGTGACGCCGGAGAGCGACGCCAACGAGACGAGCGCGGGCGAGTCGCCGACGGAGAGCGACACGAGCGAGTCCGTGGTCAGGGGAAACCCGGAGAGGCTCCCCAGCTCGGAGTTGCCCACCAGCGCGAGCCGCGACAGCGACGCCGTGTCCTCAAGCCCCGAGAGCGTGGGCACGGCCGTGCCGGAGAGCGTGAGCCCCGCCAGCGTGCGCGGCGGCCCCCACTCCCCGATCGAAGCGAGGAGCGGCGCGGACTCGAGGACCAGCTCACCCACCCGCACGTCCGCCGCGAGCCCGTCGATCGACACCAGGGAGGGCATCTGCTCCACGCGGACGTCGTCGAGGTAGGTGGCGGCGGCCAGATCGTCGAGGTTGGCGAGGTCGAGCTCGGCGAGGTGGAGCGACCCGAAGCCCCCCACGTCGCGGTACGCGGCGAGGTCGGCGAGGAGCGGGCTGCCGCTCACCTCCGCCTCGGCCAGCTCACGGGGCTCCACGCGCACGGGCGCGGTCGTGGCCAACGCCGCGTTGTCGACCAGCGACAAGCTCCCGATGGAGCACACACACGCGAGCGGCTCGAGGTCGGCCCAGTCCGTGCCCTCGACCCGCACCGCGTCGGCGCCGACATACGCCTCGCAGAACGTCGCGACGTCGTCCGCGGCGGATTCGCCCGAGAAGGTGACCGTGCCCACGAAGACCTCTCCGGAGCATTCGTCTCCGCCGGGCTCGCCGAGCTCGCACGCGCCGAGGAGAAGGAGAAAGGCGGACAAGCGCATTTTTGCCTCCACTTCCTCAGCGTACGCCGTCGGGAGGGGCGTGGTGTCGAGAGCCGGTCAGGAGTCCCGCGAGGCGCGGCGCACCAAACGGCGCGGGTGACGGGAAAGGAGCGGCGCGGGTGCACCGGCGTGCCGGTCGGACCCGTTGGCGGTCGAGGAGCCGCCGGGGCGAGAATGGGGGCGCGGAGGCGCCGACGCGGGTCGTGGCTCGCGACGGTCGAGGAGGGCCGGGAGGTGGGACCCCCCTTGTCGTCCTCCCCGCCGGCTCAGCGACCCGCCGCTTCCCGATGCCACAGCCGCTCGTTCACCCGGGTCCAGCCGCTCATCGTGAAATCCTCGGCGCGGACCGTGCCGTTGTCGTAGGTGGCCGGCGCGACCAGGGCCCACTCGAAGTGGTACTGCTCCACGAGCGGGGTGAGGTCGGCGCCGCGCGCCATGATCGCGCCGGGGTGGCCGCAGCGCGCCTCCACGCCGATCGGGTCGTAGGACAGGACCGCCGACCCTTTTGGCACGGACGCCAAGGCGGTGCAGTCTTCGCCGAGCTGGCTGAGCACGCGCGTGTATTCCAGGCCGGTCACTGTGGCGCTCACCAGCGTGGCGACCACCAGGATCCCCGGGAGGAACGCCGGGTGGTAGCGCTTCGTGAGGTTCGCGGCGCCGACCGCGGCGAGCGCGGCCATCGGCACGAACAGGGCGGCGTCGCTGCGGTAGACGGAGCCTTCGGCGGCGACGGCCGGCGCGAGGAGGTGGATCACCACCGGGAAACCAAGGGCGTAGGCGGCGATCGGCCAGAGCTCCCGCTCGCGCCGCCGCTTGACCAGCTCCAGCGCCGCCGGCCACACCAGCACGCCGCCGCTCACCACCAGCGCCACCGCGCCGATCGTCGGGAGCTCGTGGAGCAGGAACGCGAAGCGGTCCGCGATCGAAGGCGCGGGGGGAGCCGGCGGCGCGAGGATCTGGCCGAGCGAGAGGCTGTTGGCCGCGCGTTCCCGCAGCGCGATCCACCCTTCCCCCGCGAGGAGCCAGCAGCGCAGCGCCCAGGCCGCCGTCGCCCCGAGGCCCGCCGCAGCGACCCGCCAGCCCCCGGTTCCGGGCCACGCCAGCGCGCACGCGAGGCCGAGGAGGAAGCCGTCGCCGCGGGTGAGCGCCACGGCCAAGACCAGCGGAACGGTGACCGGGAGGCGGCGGGAGGCGGCGAGGAGGGCGGAGCCGCCGAGGAGGCCGTAGAGGGCGATGGAGTCCGGGGTGGTGATGGTGCGGACGTAGCCCCCGGCAAACGCCGCGATGAGCCCGGCACACCACGCGGGCAGCCGCTCCGCGCCCAGCCGCCGCGCCCACGCCCACCCCAGCGGCGCCCAGCCCGCCGCCAAAAGCACCGAACAGAGCTGCGCCGCGCGCCACCCGCCGGCCGGCCACAACGCCAAGAACGGCACGAGCACCCGGCTCGGGAGCGGCATCCAGTGCAGGTCTGCCGGGTGGCGGAGCTCCGGCGGCAACCACCCGAGGTTCCACACCGCGTCGGTGACCGCGCCGTCCCCCGCCACGAGGTGCCGGGCGACGCTGAGGTAGTACGCCGGGTCCCAATCGCTGGGGGTGGCCACGGTGCCGGCCCAGGCGATGTGCCAGGCCACGGCCACGAGGAAGAGCGTCTGCGGCGGCGTGAGCGGGCGGGCGGCGGCCACGCGGGAGCCTATTGCGCGCCGCGTCGGTCGAGCGCCTGCTGCCGCAAAACCACCATCGTGAGCGCCTGAATCGCCGCTGGCGTGACCCCGGGGACCTGCGCGGCCGCCCCGAGCGTGGCCGGGCGCGCCTTCGCGAGGCGCTCGCGCGCTTCCATCGAGATCGCGGCGATCGCGGCGTAGTCGAGCCCCGCGAGGGACACGCCCTCCAGCCGCCGGGTCTGCGCCTGACGGGCGGCCTCGCGGGCGATGTAGCCGGCGTACTTCGTGTCGATCTCCACCTGCTCGGCGGCAGCGGCGTCCTCGCCGGGGAAGACGTCCTCCCAGCTCACCTCGGGGCGACGCAGCGCGTCGGGCACGCGGGCGGCGAGGCGCTCGATGGCGGAAGCGTGGGCTTCGAAGCGGGCCCAGGCGGCGTCGGTGAGCAGGCCGAGCGCACGCGCGCGCGGCATGAGCCGACGGTCGGCGTTGTCCTCCCGGAGCGCGAGCCGGTGCTCGGCGCGGCTCGGGAACATCCGGTAGGGCTCCCCGCCCACGCCGCGGCGGGTGAGGTCGTCGATCATCACCCCGATGCAGGCTTCGTCGCGGCCGAGGGTGAGCGGCACCCCCGCCGCGTTGATCCCGGCGACCAGCCCCTGCGCGGCGGCCTCCTCGTAGCCGCTGGTGCCGTTGACCTGTCCCGCGAAGTAGAGCCCCGGCAACGCCAGGAGCTCCAGGGTGGGCGCGAGCTGCGTGGGGTCCACGAAGTCGTACTCCACGGCGTACCCGTACTGGGTGATCACCGCGCGCTCGCAGCCCTCGATGGAGCGGATCATCGCCTCCTGGGCCGCGGCCGGCAGGCTGGTGCTCGCCCCGTTGACGTAGATCCGGTCGGTGTCGAGCCCCTCGGGCTCCAGGAAGAGCTGGTGGCGGTCCTTCTCGGGGAACCGCGTCACCTTGTCCTCGATGCTCGGGCAGTAGCGGGGGCCGCGGCCGGTGATCTGCCCGGAGTAGAGCGGGGAGTCGCCGAGGGAGGCGCGGATCGTGGCGTGGGTGGCCTCGGAGGTGAAGGCGAGGAAACAGTCCCGGCGGGGCAGGCGCTCGGTGGGCGGGAGGAAGCTGAAGTGGCCGCCGGGGAGCGCGTCGGGCTGGGGCTGCAGCCGCGCCCAGTCGACGGTGCGGCCGTCCAGCCGGGGGGTGGTGCCGGTCTTGAGGCGGCCGAGCCGCAGCCCGAGCCGCCCGAGCGCCCCGGAGAGCGCGTGCGCCGCGCCCTCGCCGACGCGCCCGCCGACGGTCTGCTCGCGGCCGCGGTGGAGCACCCCGCCCAAAAACGTGCCCGTCGTGAGCACGACCGCCGGGGCGCGGAGGCGGGCGCCCCCGAGCAGCTCCAGCCCGGAGACGCGCCCGCCCTCCTGGAGCACGTCCGCGGCTTCGCCTTCGACCACCACGACGTTGGCGGCGGCGATCTCGGCGGCCATCGCCTTCGGGTACCGGTCGATGTCCACCTGCGCGCGGCTGGCCTGCACCGCGAGGCCCTTCCGGGTGTTGAGGCGGCGGAACTGGATCGTCGTGGCGTCGGCCACGCGGGCCATGGCGCCGCCCAGCGCGTCGATCTCGCGCACGAGCGTGCCCTTCGCCAGCCCGCCCACCGCCGGATTGCAGCTCAAACGCCCCAGTTGGTCCCGGTGCAGGGTGACCAGCGCCACCCTCCGGCCCAAGCGGGCGGCCGCCAGGGCCGCTTCGCAGCCGGCGTGTCCGCCACCGACGACCACCACGTCGAAGTCCATGCCGCCGGGCTACTATGCTGGCATGTCCAGCGCACGTACGGTCGCCCAGACGGCCGCCCTCCTCGCCCTGTCGGCCTGTTCGGGCTGCCACCCCTACGCCACGGACTCGGGCACCGACACCGCCGGCGAGTGCACGATGCTCAGCAACGAAGAGAACTACTCGTGGACGGGGAACCTCAACATCCCCAAGTACGTCACCGCCGAGTACACCGACGTGCACGTCACCTGGCCGGACCTCACGTCCGACCTGCTCTGCCACGACCTCGACCCGATCACCGGCGTCACCAGCGTGGGCCTCACCCGCTTCCCGTTCTTGAGCACCGACGAGATCGCCACCGGGCTCACCGACAACTCGCTCAAGCAGAAGGACACCAACGGGTTCGTGAGCTGCATCCCGGACGATCCGCGCACCGACTGCTACCTCAGCGAGTTCAACTTCGCGGGCACGGCGTACGACACGGTGGGCGTGTACGGGCAGGCCGGCGGCTCCTTCCTCCTCAGCTTCTCCGGCAGCACCGACCCCTCGGGCGACGCCGTGTGGCTCGGCTTCCTCGTGCCCACGCCGGGCAGCGAGGTCACCGAGGTGGCGATGACCCCCACGTGCGACGTGGCTGCGTACGACGTGTCGTTGTCCGACCTCCAACACACCGCCCTGACGAAGGCCGGGCCCTGGTGCATCGACTGGAGCGCGTTGACCACCACGGGCAACCAGGAGCCGATGATCCCGAGCAAGATCGACGAGATCCTCATCGGCCACTACGACAAGACGCCCGAGGAGGTCGCGGCGCAGTTCCTCGACATCGAGGTCATGGCCCAGGACCTGTTCACGCTCGAGCTCACCGGCGGCACGGATGCCGACCTCGGCAACGCCGTCTCGGCGGACGGCGCGGCCTTCACCGGCTTCACCGACGACGGCACCTGGATCGTGGGGCTGCGGTGCACCTCTTGCACCAACCCGGTGCCGATGTTCCTGACCGTGGTCGACCCGACCTGAGCGCGGGGTGAACCGGCGCCTCGCCCTCCTCCTGCTGGGCCTCGTCCTGCCCCTGGCCTGGACCCTCGGCCGCCCGGCCGACTTCGACGAGGTGAACTTCCTCACCCTCGCCCGGGGTGCGGTGGCCGATCCTTGGCGTCCGCACGCGGTGCTCATCAACTGGCAGGGGGTCACCCAGCCGGCGTTCGAGGTGCTCTCGAACCCGCCGGGGATCGCGTGGTGGTTGGCGCCCGTGGTGCACGCGCCGGTGTGGGTGCAGCGCCTTTGGATGCTCCCGTGGCTCCTCCCGGCGGCGTGGGGCGCCCGACGTCTCGGCCAGCGCTTCCTGGGAGGCGCGGAGTCCGGCGCGTTTTTCCTGCTCACCGCGCCGATCGTGATGCTCTCGGCCACGGCGCTTTTGCCCGACCTGCCGCTGTTCGCGCTCACGCTGGCAGGCATGGGCGGGTTCCTCGACGCCGTGGAGGCGGACCGCAACGTTGTGGGGTGGGCCGCGGTGCTCGGGTCGGCGGCGTTGTTCCGGTACAGCGGGGTGGCGTTGTGGCCGCTGGTGCTCTTGTGGCCGTTCCTCCAGCGGCGGCGGATCGCCCCTGCGCTCGCGGTGGTCGTCCCGATCGGCCTCCTCGCGCTGCACGACCTCTCCGCCTACGGGAGCGTTCACCTGCTCGCGATGGGGAAGTTCCAGTCCGTATCGAACACCCCGGCCGACTGGGGACACAAGGCGGTCGCGGCGGTGACGATGCTCGGCGGGGCCGCGGCGCTGCCGGTGTACCGTTGGCGCGGGCCGCACCTCGCGGCGGCGGCGGTGGGGGCGGCCGCGGCGGCGCCGTGGGGGCTGGTGGCGGCGGGGTTCGGGGCGCTCGGGGGGGCGGCGTTCGCGCCGGTGGTCCTCGCGTTCGCCACGGTGGAGGCACCCGCCGTCGGCGCAGGGGCCGCGCGGCGTCCGACCCCGGCGGCGGTCCCGATGACCCCGGCGCGGCCCACCCCGGAGCGCGTGTTCCTTGGGGCCTGGGCGCTCCTCGGGTTCGCCTTCTTGCTCACGCTCCGCTTCACCGCGGCCCGCTACTGGCTGCCGTTCCTCCCGCCGGTGCTCCTGCTCTTGCCCACGCCCTGGCCGCGCCTGCGCCTCGCCGCGGGCTTCGTCCTCGGCGCGCTGCTGGTCACCGACGACGCGCTGCACGCGCGCGGCGACGCAGCGTTGGCGGCCCGGGTCGCCGAGACGGGCACGGGACGCTTCACCGGGCACTGGGGGTGGCAGGGGGCGCTGGAGGCCGCCGGCTGGACGGCCCTCGACGAAGGGCAGGCGCCGGCCCCCGGCGAGCTGGTCGCCATTCCCACGCAGGCGTGGCCGCAGCGGGTGGACGTCCGCTGCGACCACGTCCGCTGGGAGGGGCACGCGTGGCCGCCGTTCCCCTGGTTGCCGCGTGGGTATTCGGCGGAGGCCGGGGCGAACCTCCACGCCGACTGGATCGCCGGCCCGCCGCCCGTACGCACCGTGATCCCCTGGTGGTTCGCCCGCGATGCCTACGAGTCGGCGCGGGTGTGTGAGGAGTAGGGGGGGCCAGCCCGGGCGCAACGCCCCGCCCCGACTGCGGGACACCCCCTGCCGTCGCCACGGTGGATCGTGTGCCGCCGCCCCGCCTTGCGCCGCGCGTGCGTCCTGTCGCCCCGCTACAGGTCGTCCCGCACCCGCGCCGCGCGGCCCTCCACCGTCGTTCGCAGCGCCTCGCGCGCCGCCTCCACCTCGGCCTCCGTGTAGGGCCGCCGCGCGTCGTCCCCGAGGACTGGAGCCGAGAGCGCCCACGCCGCTTCCAGCCACCCGACGGCGTCGAGGGTCTCGAAGGTGTCCACGGCGGTGACCACGCGGGCGTGGAAGCGAGCCGAGCACGCCGCGTCGGCGAGGCAGGCGGTGGCGAGGCGCCCATCGGCGTCCTGCCAGTCCACGTAGTCCTTCCAGGCCTCGTCGAAGCCCCAGGGGGAGAACTCGAAGCGTCCGCCCTGAGCCGGGTCGGCGTAAAGGAAGATGTCGTTGGGGTGCCAGGGGTACCCGTCGGGATCGCCCACCACGACCTTCCAGGCCCAGTAGGTGAGGAACTGGTCCATCCCCACCACCCCGTCGAGGTTGTCGAACACCGCGCCGGGCGCATCGAGGGCCTCGGCCACGGCCTGGAGCGCGTCCCGGTCGCCGTCGCCCTCCTTGAGGTCCCAGGCGTCCAGCCCCTCGGCGGAGAACTCGGCGCCGCTGCCGGCTTCCCAGAGGTCCCCCGAGCCATCGGCGTAGCGGCGCCGCACCCACTCGTCGTCCATGGACTCCACGTTGGTGTAGAGCCCGTAGAGCTCGCCGTTGAGCCACACCTGGGCGTAGGACGCGCGCGGCGCCTTGAGCCCCGCGGCGGCCCAGAGCTGGTAGTTCAGCATCTCCTGCGACTGCGTGGGATCACTGACCATGTTGTTCAGGGTGAGCCGCTTGAGCCCGGCGAGCTTCTGCCCGGCGCAGTACTCGTTGAACTTGACCTTGAAGGAGGGCTTCCCGTCGAGCTCCTGGAACGAGGTGCTGCCCTTGAGGCGCACGCCGACGGTCTCCAGGGCGTTCCCGTCCACCTCCACGGCGCCGAGCGCGTAGGTGCGCGGGTCGCCCTCGATGGCGGCGAGCGAGGCGTCGGAGAGGGTGATGCGCACCTCGTGGAGCGCGCCGACGTCGAAGAGCTCCCCGCCATCGCCGAGCTTGTCGGTGGTGCAGCCCGTGGTGTCTGGGGCCGCGACGGCGAGGGCGAGCTCGTGTCCACAGGCGACGAGCAGGAGGAGGGCGATCATGGGGTGCACGCAGCGACGATCAGCCCGCGAAGCGGATGACCGCCTTGGGGTGGCGCGAGATGATGCCTTCGAAGGCCTTCTTCTCCCAGTCGCCGATGTCGACGATGGTGTCCTGGCCGCGCTCGAGGATGGTGTTCCAGATCGCGTCCTGGATGCCGTTGCCGCGATCTTCGAGGAGGCACCGGGTGATCTCCCAGGTGCCGAAGATCTGCCGGCCCACGATGCCGTGGAGCTGGATGCCATCCATCACCACGCGGTGCACGTCTTCGATCACCGCGTCGCCGTTCTTGACGCCGAAGAGCACCACGTGCCCGCCGCGCCGGACGACCTTGATCGCGTTGTTCATCGAGCTGTTGAAGCCGGCCATCTCGAAGGCCACGTCCACCCCGACGCCGCCGGTGAGCTCGCGGATCGCCGCGCGCAAGTCGGGGTCGGAGGCGTGGGGCTTCGCCGGGTTGCTCGGCTGGGGGGTGAGCACCACGTCGCAGCCGAGGTCCCGCGCCATCTGGGCGTGTTTGGGATCGACCTCCACGCCGATGATCTTGGTGGCGCCCATACCGCGGGCGATGAGCACCGCGAACAGGCCGATGGTGCCGCAGCCGAGGATCGCCACGGTCTTGCCGCGGAGGTCGGTGGCCTGGCAAGCGTGCACCGCGTTGCCGAACGGCTCCTGCACGGCCGCGACCTCGGGGCGGATGCGCGAGAGGTCCGTCGGCCAGAGGGCCTTGGCGGGGAGCTTGAGGTACTCGGCGAAGCATCCATCGAGCGAGATGCCGATGATCTTGTCCTTTGCGCAGACGTGGCTGTCGCCGACGCGGCACTGGTGGCAGGTGCCGCAGATGATGTGCGACTCGGTGCTCACCACATCGCCGGCCTTGTAGCCGTACTTCTCACCGACCTTCACCCCCACGTCGACGATCTCGCCGAGGAGCTCATGGCCGATGACGCGGGTGGTCTTGCCCTCTTCGGCGAGGCTGCCCTGGATCATGTCGCCGAACGCCTTGCGCCACCAGATGCCGCGGTCGCTGCCGCAGAAGCCGGCGTACTTCACCTTGATGAGCACGCTCGCGTGGTCGGTCTGGGGGTCGAACGCGGGGACGGCCACCCGGTCCTTCACCATGCCGGTCGAGGTGTCCCAGCCGTCGCGCTTGGTGTCGAACGTCAGCGCGGTCATCGTCGTGGTCATGTAGGCTCCAGGCCGGGCGAAGGTATCGCGGGGGCCGAGCGCTGGTTGTGAGGCGCACGCCAGGAATCGTCACCGGGCGGGGAGGTCGGGCGGGCAGGTCCAGGTGGAGGTGGTGGTGGAGGTGACGTGGTCCCAGGCGTCCTCGCTGGACTCGGTGGCAGTGACCCTGGGGGTGTCGTCGCTGTAGTCGTAGCGCACGCCGGTCCACGCCTCGTTGTCGTATTCGGTCGGCGCGTCGTACTCGCTGGACTCTGCGAGCCGGCCCGCTTCGTCGTAGGCGTAGGTGTACGTCTGGTCGGCCCAGGGGGTGACCTGGTGGTCTTCGAGGAGCAGGTCGCCGTCCCAGGTGTAGGTGTGCGACTCCGTGGACTCCCCGTCCGACACCTCCTCGGACTGGACGATGTGCCCGTCCAGCCAGACGTACGAGGTGACGAAGATCGACCCTGGCGCCCGGGCGGCGTCGAGGAAGGTCTCCACGGCCTCGATCATCTGCCCGTCGGCGTCGTAGGTGTAGGTATGCTCCCGCCCCCCCTCCATGGTCTGGGAGCCCTGTTCGTCCCACCACTCCTGCAGCTGCCAGGCGAAGACCGGATTGCCCGCTTCGTCGCACTCGGCGGTCCACTCGACCCGCACGTTCCAGTCGGGCTCGCGCGCTCGGTACACGCTGGCCGTCGCGCACTCCCCTTCCCATTGTTGCCACCACTCGGAGCTGGAGTCTCCCTGCACGAACGCTCCAGCCAGGAGATGGTCTTCGTCGAGGTAGAGGGTGGTCTCGACCGCTTGCTCTTCGTCCAGGGAGGCGGGCGTCGTCGCCACCTGCTGGCACCCCGCGAGGGTGAACGCAGGCACGGGGTCCGGCGCCCGCGGCGCGGGGTCCTCCACCTCCGTGAGCGCACAAGCGAGGAGCCACCACATGCAGACCGGATAACCGTTCCGGATGTGGACGATCCTGCTCTTCGCGTGCGGCACCGATCCCGCCGCAGGCGCCGATCCGGATCGGGACCACGACGGCTACGCCGCCACCGACTGCGCGCCGGACGATCCGGACGTCCACCCCGGCGCTCCCGACGACGACTGCGACGGCGTCGACGACGACTGCGACGGCGTCCTGGACGAAGCCTCCCCCACCGCCCGGCTCTGGTACCCGGACGAGGACGGCGACGGCTGGGGGAACGACCTCAGCCTGCGCCCGCCCGCCGCTGGCTGTACCGCGCCGGAGGGGTTCGGCCCGGCCGGGGACTGCGACGACCAGGACGCCATCACCCATCCGGAGGCGCCGGACGACGTGTGCGATGGGGTGGACCACGACTGTGATTGGGGCGTGAACGAGGACGCGCCGGAGGCCCAGGGCTGGTACGCGGACGCGGACGGGGACGGCTACGGCAACGAGGCGACCGAGGCGGTGACCTGTCGCGCACCCGCCGGCACCGTCGCCGACGCCACCGACTGCGACGACGACAACCCGGACCGGCACCCAGGCGGCGCGCTCGGCTGCGAGGGGTGGGTGCCGGAGGACGAGGTGCAGTGGGGCAGCGCCGGCACCGGGGAGACGGCCGACACGGCGGAGGTGAGCCTCCTCAGCGGCCGCGACATCAACGGCGACGGGCGCGCGGACCTCCTGATCTTCGACACCCTCCGGGACATCGATGTCTGGGTTCTCACCGGGGCGGTGAGCGGCCACACGGCGCTCGGGACGGCGGCGATGGGCTCGCTCACGGGGCTCGAGGACTCTCCCGCCCCGACCTGGGCGCCCGACTGGGACGGGGACGGGGTCGACGAGCTCCTCGTGCCCCTCGCGGACGGTCGCGATTGCCTGGTCGCGCTGCCGGACGGGGGCACGGTGGCGGCCGGGACCGCCTGCTACGACGGCGCCTCGGCCTACGCCGCCCTGCCCGCCGACGGCCACGATCCCGGCGCCGTCGCCTTCTGGGGGGCGCGGGTCGTGCAGGCCGGCGCCCCGGGGGACGACGCGGGCGCCCAGGGCACGTCGATCACCGACCCGGGCGCCGCCGACGGGAGCGAGCTCGGCCTCGCCTGGGCGGGCGATGTGGATGGCGACGGCGTGGAGGACCTCTACGGGGCCATCCTCTCCGACGCGGGTGCCCCCGAGTTCGGCGCGGTGTACCTCCTGCTCGGGCCCTTCGACCATGCGCGTACGACAGTCGACGCCGACGCCGTGGTCCCGGGGAGCCGCCCCTGGGGCGTCAGCCCGTCGTTGGTTCGGGACGCGGGGGACGTGGATGGGGACGGGCATCCGGAGCTGCTCCAGGCGAGGCCCGACGGGAGCGTCCGCTTCGTCAGCGCCCCGACCGGGGCGACCCCGGCTTCGGTCCTGGCGGGCGGTGCGGCCTCATACGTGGATTCACTGAACTTGGCCGCGACCGACCTGGACGCGGACGGACTCGCCGACCTCGTGGTGCCCGCCTCCTACGCGTCGATCCTCGCCGACGCCGACGGAGCGCTCTTCGTCCTCCGGGGTCCGCTCACCGGCACCCTCGCCGAGGAAGACGCCGATCTCGTGATCCGCGGCAATGTGGCGGGCCAGCACCTCGGCTTCGGCTGGGCCGGCCTCGGCGATTGGAACGGGGACGGGGTCCCCGACCTTGCTGCCTCGGAGGCGCCCGTCTACGGGTCACGCGGGGCCGACGCCCTGCTCTTCTTCAGTCTGGGCGAGTGACCGACCGACCTGGCAGCGCGCCCGCGCGCCCGCGGTCTACCGCCGCCGCCGCCCCAACATCCCCGCCGCGAGCAACAGCCCCGCCGCGGCCCCGGAAGCCCCGCCGCCGCTGTCACACCCGCAGCCCGCCGGGGTAGCCTCGCCGGTGTCGTCCTGCCGGTTGCGGGGGCTCTTGGTGTCCCCGGAGTCGTCCGCTACCGCCGTGTCGCCCGTGTCCTCGGCCCCGGTGTCGACCGTGCCGGTGTCGCCACCGCCCGTGTCGACCGTGCCGGTGTCCCCGCCGCCATCGGTGAGGGAGGCGGTGAACGAGTAGGCCGGGGGAATCTTGGTGTACTTGGGGTTCGACCCGTACTGGTCGTGGTCGACGCCGGTGTTCTCGCTGAGGATGCCCACGAGCACCCAACCTTCGTTCCAGGTGTCCCCGAAGCCGGAGAGGTCGAGCGAGGTGTCGCCCTTGGTGGTGACGGTGGTCGTGTCCCAGGTGGTGCCGTCGGTGCCGACCACGGTCACGATCCACTTGAGCTTGGTGCCATCGGCGAGGGTGCCGGCGGTGAAGTCGACGTGGAGGGTGCGGGCGTCCGACCCTGAGACCGGGATCCGCCAGTAGTTCACCCCGAGGTAGTCAGCGATGTACTCGGTCGGGGCGGCCGTGGCGGGCAGCTTGCTGCTGTCCGTCACCAGGTCCTGGGTGTACATCGGCCACCAATCCGCGCCTTCTTCGTAGCCGGCGTAGCCGAGCACGTTGCGGACCTCAAAGTCGACCAGGGCGTCGTTGAAGTCGGTCTCGGAGCCGAAGAAGTCCACCATCGCGTCGAGCGCGTCCTGGTCGGCGCACGCCTCCCAGAGCTGCTTCTCCGACGCGGCGCCACCGTGGAAGGTGGTGATGTACCGCGGCCAGATGACCTCGCCGTACTCGTGCCAGCCGTCCTCGGCGGTCATGGAGATCTCCGGGTAGTCCGGCCAGGAGTTCTCCCCAAGGTAGTAGTCGTAGTCGTCGATCGAGTCGTAGACCTCGTCCTCCATCCAGGTGGCGGAGGCCTCCATCCACCAGCTCGCTTCCCAGTAGTCGTAGGCGAACTGCACGGCGTGGAAGAACTCGTGCGCGGCGGTGACCTTCCAGGCGTCTTCCGTCGTCTCCCCGGACCAGCTCATGTCGGGGTTGATGGCGATGTAGGGCGTCTTGCCGTCGCGCTCCACGTCGGTGTAGCCGTAGAGGTAGTCGCCCATGTTTTCGAGGTACACGTTGAACTTCGCCGAGCCCGTGCCATAGGGCGCTTCGTACCCCATGGTGTCGATCTCCTGGGCCCACACCTCCTCGAAGATGTCGCCGAGCTGCTGGAGCTCCTCGTCCGTAGCGGTGTAGCGGTTCCCTTCGAGGTGGAAGTGCTCGGTGTCTACGCCGGTGCTGCCGGCGTGGGCCACCGGCTCGATCGCCGGGCCAGCGCCCGCCAGCCGCTCCTCCCGGAGCTCCATCGTTCCGCAGGGGTGGCCCGAGCCATGGGGGGCGAGCGCGAAAGCAGACGCGGCGAGCAGGAGCATGGGGCACCCGAAGTGGGCGCGGCCCTAACTCCGATCCGTCGTGGCGTGTCGACAGCGTCGACCCGCCCGTGACGCTTCGGGACGCCGACGACTACAGGTAGAAGTCGCCCATGAGGTCGACACCGCCTGCGTAGAAGCCCCAGTAGTTGGTGGCGTAGGGGAGCACGGCGCCGACGCCCGCGTCGATCTTGCCGCCACCCTGCTCGGTCTTCGCCTTCACCGCGTTGAACTTCAGGCCGAAGGTCGTGGTGAAGAAGCGGAAGTAGTCGTTGTGCGGCATGTCGGGGTTGCCGATGTACTTGGCGTCCCACGACCACTCCCAGAACACCGAGACCACCTCGTTGGCGCGGAGCTCGCCGTTGAGGCCCCAGTTCAGGCGGATGTCCGAATCGTCGCGGAGCTCGAAGTCCGCCGCGATCTGGGCGCTGATGTCGAGGCCGTTGAGCACGCGGATGCGCTGACCGAAGCCGATGACCGGGTGGAACGCCAGGAAGGTGGGCGTGGCGTTGAGCTTCAGGTCGAGCCCGCCGGAGAGCAGGGTGCCCGTGCGGGAGGACTTGATCAGCGCGTACTTCGCGCCGGGCTGCACCACCGCGCCGGCGAAGTCGCGGCCGAGGAGCACGTGCGCGCTCATCTGGCGCATGAAGGCGTACTCCGCGTCGACCTTGCCGCCGAACCACGCGGGGAAGCCCCACTGGATGCCCACGGAGATGTGGCTGCGCGGGTCGATCGGCGAGAGCGAGAACGGGAGGTTCCAGTTCAGTTCGCGCTGCGCGGCGTCCACCGAGCCACCCCCATGGTCGCTCCCGGGCACCCGCTCCCCGAACATCAGGCCGCTGAGCTCGTCCATGCGAACCTCGATGCGGTCCCGGAACAGGCTCTTCGGGTACTTCCGGAGGTAGTCCTCCCAGACGATCTGCTCTTCGTCGGGGGTCATGTCCTTGCACTTCTTCTGGGTGTCCCGGTAGAGCTTGGCGGTGTCCTCGCCGGGCTGGCGGGGCTGCACGGACTGCTGCTCGTCGTCGTCGCCCAGCTTCAGGTCGTCGCCGTCGTTGCTGTCGTCGTTGAAGTCGAGCTCGTCTTCTTCCTTCTCCTTCTCGTCGGGCGCGAGCTTCGGCGGAGGGGGCTTGGCGGCCTCGTCGGGGTC
>CAIXRH010000121.1 GCA_903921785.1 uncultured Pseudomonadota bacterium | reverse complement strand
CGCCCCGCCTCGCCCTTCTCGCTCCGGCGGCTCCCCGACCGCGGCGTCGCCGGGAGGAAGGGCGGTGGGGCGCCGCCCGCCCTTCGACACCGGTGGCCGGAGGACCGTCACCCGCTCGTCACGCGGCCCCTCGATCCGGTACCCTACGCCGATGCTGCTGCTGCTCCTCGCCGCCTGCCCGGCCCCCGAGACGCCCGCCAACGCCACCGGCGACGGCCTGTTCACCCAGGGCTGCCCCGTGCCCGGGCAGGCCGCCGCGCGCAGCTTGAAGGCCGCGAACGAAGCGCCCTGGGGCAGCGAGGCCCTCGCCGGCCCCGGCGACGTGGTGCTGCTCAACGAGAAGGCGGCCTTCGTCATCCAGAACGTGGACGACGTGGATACCTACTACCACTATGGCGGACAGCCGATCGACGCGGTGGCCGTGGACGGCTGCGAGCAAGCCGGCCCCGAGCTCTTCGAGGAGATGGGCTTCCTCGTCGGGCAGTTGGAGCTGACCGACTTCAACCAGTCCACCCTCCATCAGGTGCGCGGCGAGGCGATCCGCATCGTCGCCGACGGTAGCGACGGCGGGCCGGCGATCGTGGAGGTGGACGCGACGGACGACCGCTTCTGGCTCGTCGAGGAGACGCTGGCGCGCGCCGTGTGGAACAGCGGCGGCCGGAAGCCGCTCGGCGACCTCTACGGCCTCGACATGACCCTCCGCTACACGCTCGATCCCGGCGCGACCGCGCTGCAGATGGAGGTGATCCTCGACGGCGAGCCGGTCACCGACGGGTTCGTCACCGGGGCGCTGGTCTTCCCGTCCGACGAGGTGGACGTCAACGAGTTCGCCAATGGCAACCTCGACGTCGGCGGCTTCGGCCTCGACCTCGACGTGCCGTGGTTGGCGATGGGGCGCACGACCGGCGCGCAGGCGGTGGCCATGCCGGATTCCACGATGGCGTACACCGAGGTGGCGGGCGTACGCGCGCTCCTCGACATGGGCCAGGCGCTCGCCCCGCTCGAGGTCACCGGCGCCGCGGAGCCGCCGAGCACGAGGTTCTTGCTCTCGGTCGGCCCGACGGACGCCGCGAGCGCGAGCGCCGGCTTCGAGCCCTACTTTCCCGAGCCGGTCAAGGGCTCGACCTGGGCGGACGTCTCCGGCACGGTCGCGGACGCCGCGGGGCCGGTCGCGGGCGCCACGGTCACGGTGTACGCCGACAATGGCGACGGCGACGCCGAGGTGCTCGACACCCTGGTGACGGACGCCTCCGGCCGCTTCTCCGGGCGAACCCTGAAGCTGGCGGGGCCGTGGACCCTGGTGGCGAGCGCCGACGGCCGGGACGACAGCGCCGCGGTCGAGATCAGCAGCGGCCCCGCAGCCCTTCAGCTCGGCGCCGCCGGAAAACTCACGATCGACGCGGTGGACGACGCCGGCGTCGGCGTGCCGGTGCGCGTGGAGCTCCAGCGGGACGACGGCGCCCACACCGTCCGGTACGCGCTCCCCGGCGACACCGTGGACCTGCCCCCGGGCACGTGGCACGCCTGGGTCACCCACGGCTACGAAGACGCGCTCGTACAGGCCGACGTCGTGGTGCCGGAGTCGGGCGAAGGCACGCTCTCGGTCACGGTCGCGCATGTCGTGGACACGACGGGCTGGGCGTCGATCGACACCCACGTGCACCAGGAGGCGAGCGCGGACAGCCGCACCCTCGCGACGGAGCGATTCCGCACCGTGGCGGCGTCCGGCCTCGACATCATGGTCAGCACCGACCACGAGGCGATCATCGACCTCTCGGACGCCCTCGACGCGTCGGGTGCCGGCGAATTCCTCACCTACGGCCTCGGCTCCGAGGTGACCGCGGTCATCCCCGAGCACACCAACCCCTGGCCGATGCCCCCCGACGAGGCGGACCCGCGCGGCTCGCCCGTCCGCTGGTACGGTCTCGGCTTCCCCGGCATCTACGCCGCGGAGCGCGCTCGCGGCGCCCGCGTCATCCAGCTCAACCACTCGCGGGTCAACGGCGAGTGCGGCATCCTCTGCGTGCTCGACTGGGACCGCGGCGCCGACGACCCCGCCACCGACGACCCCGAGGCGCTGGCGATGCCCGCCGCTCAGCCCGTGTGGTCCTGGGACTTCGACGCCTTCGAGCTGCTCAACAGCGCCCGCTCGCCGCTCCTGGACCCCGCCGATCCCCGCCACACCGGCGCCCTCGTCGACTGGTTCGCGTTCCTCAACCTCGGCCATCCGGTCACCGGAACCGCGGTGACGGACGTGCATGAGGCGCAGATTCCCGGCGAACCCCGCACCTATGTGCGCGTCGCGGACGACTCCCAGGGCGCGTTCACGGTGGACGACGCGGCCGACGCCGAGCTCGAGGGAGCCGCCGTGATCAGCGCGGGCGCCTTCGCCACGGTCGAGATCGCCGGCGCCGGGCCGGGCGACGTGGTGAGCGTGGGCGACGGGGCGGCCACGCTGCACGTCAACGTACAGGCGATCCCGGAGATCGACGTCGCGAAGGTGTATGTGCTCGTGGACTGCGACCTCGTCGCCACGCTCGATGCGACCGACCCCGCCGGCGTGGTGAAGCTCGACGCCGACGTGCCGCTGACGCTCGCGCGAGACGCCTACGTGGTCGTACTCGGCTTCGGCGACGAGGACATGCCGCGCGGGTTCGACGACTACGACCAGCGAAACGTCCCCCGCGTGCTCACCAACCCGATCTTCGTGGACGTCGACGGCGACGGCGCGTGGACCGCGCCTGGCGCCAAGACCTGCGCCACGGGGGTCGAGGTGAACGCCCGGTGAGCTGGCGAACCCCGGGGATCCGGGGAGCGCCCCCGCGGCGCCGCGATCGCCGCCGGACCCGGCCCGCCCCGCGGACCGTGATCCGGCGATCGCCCAGATCGGAATTGGTTATCCGTCCCTCGTGGAGCTCTTGACCGCCCGTTTCAAGTTCCGCGGCCTCCGGTCCACCGACCGCGCTGCGTGGATCGCCGGCCTCGAAGCCAGCCAAACGCTGCACCAGCCCTGGGTGCCCATCCCGCCGCCGGGGCTGACCCTGCCCGCCCGCTTCGCCGCGCAGCTCGCCGCGCACGAGGCCGGCACGTCCTACAAGGGCGTCGCCATCGCGCCGGACGGGCGCATCGCCGCGTGGGCCAACCTCAACGACATCGTCCGGAGCGCGAGCTGGTCGGCCAACGCAGGATGGTCGGTGCATGCGGCGTTTGCGGGGAAGGGCGTGATGACGGAGGTGGTCATGGCGCTGCTCGACGTCGCGTTCACCCCGCTCCCGCATGGCCTCGGGCTGCACCGGGTGGCGGCGGGGATCATGCCCGAGAACGCGGCGAGCCTTCGGGTGGCGGAGAAGGCGGGCTTTCGGCGGGAGGGCTACGCGGTGGAGCTGGTCCACATCGCGGGCGCATGGCGGGACCACGTGCTCTTCGCCAAGCTCGCGCGGGAGCACCGGGCGCCCGTCGAGACTACGTAGAAAAGCGGGGGTTCCCCCTCCCGGCCCCTCTCCACCCTCGCGAGCCAGGACAAACGTCGGCGGCGCCGCCGCGGCGCGGGTTCAGGGCGCGGCGAACCCGACCGCCCACACGAGGTCGGCGCCCTTGTTCGCCCACACCACCTCGCCCGGGACGGCGCTCGGGCCGCCCTCCTCCACCCGGTACGACGTCCCGGGGAGGAGCTGCACGGCCACCTTCATCCCGGATGCGAGCTTCGCCGCCTCCCACGCCGGCACCTCCACCGGACGGAACGTCTCGTTCACCGAGACGGTCTTGCTGCCGGTGCAGAGGTTGTCGTACCAGAACTTCCCGAACTCGTCGATCCGCGCGACGTGGGAGTAGTCGGGGGCGCAGTTGGTGGGCACCGAGGCGGTGCCGGAGCGTTTCGGGAAGGTCAAGGTGGCGATCTCCCCCTTCACGCTCACCCCGGCGAGGGTCTCTTCGTAGGAGTAGGGTTGGTCGGGGGCGCGGTCGGAGACCCGCAGCCACGCCCGGGCGGGATCGGCGGAGAACTCGGCGCTGAACGGCACCTGCACCACCGCGGGCGGCAACGGCTGCCCCTGCCAGGTGCCGTCCGCGCGGACGCCCGCGTGAAGCGCGTCCACGAGGCCGCGGTGCCACCGGCTCACCCGGTGGACGCCGGCGAGGGCGTCGTCGGTGACCATCTGTGCGTACGCGGGGGCGCCGGTCTGGCTCCGGCACAACGCGTAGGCTTCGAGGAGCCCCACGCCCACGGGCTCGCGGAGCACCTCCCACAGCGCGCTGCCGGTGGGCTTCACGCCGCTCTCCGCGAGGTACTTCTGCATCAGGCCGCCCCACCGGTCCGCGCAGCCCTCTGCGAAGCCGGGACCGCCGCGGAGCTCGTCGGTCCACACGTCGATCTCGTCGAGGGTCGGGCGCCACTTCTCCAGCATCGGGACGTACTTCTCGTTCACCTGGGCCACGGCGGCGGCGTAGAGCCGGGGAGCCGCCGGCCACCCCTTCTCGAACTTCGCGAACCCCGGGGCCAGGCGGTCGAGCTGCGCCCGCGCCTTCTCGGCCTCCACTTCGAACGCGAGCCGGGACCAGTCGTCGACCTTGCCGGCGACGAGCGCGGCGTCGAGCGCCTCGCGGTCGTAGGTCGCCGCCACATCGGTGCAGACCTTCCAGTCCCAGTAGGCGCCGTTGGGGTCCCGCCCGTCGCCCTCCCGAGGCAGGTTCTCGGCGCACTGGGTCACCACGCCGGCGGCGACGACGGGGTCGGCGGCGACGTCGAGGGCGTCGAGGAGGTTGCCCTCCGCCGGCCGCGGCGCCATGCCCCCGCAGAGTACGTACTGCCGAGCGAGGTGGGCGGGGTCCTCGGGGTGCCAGGCGTCGCCATCGGGGCAGCTCCCCGCCCGCAGCCGGCCGGAGCGTCCCGCGTCGGCCTGGAGCGTGTGCCACGCGGCCTCCGTCTCCTTGCTCACGCCAGTCGTCGCCAGCCAGTCCGCACGCACGGCGTCGAACGCGTCCTTCACGTAGTCGACCTCGGGGTAGGCGCAGCGGAGGCCCCACAGGAACGTGAGCTTCTCGTCGGCGGTGGGGATGCGTCCGGGGGCCTGGTCGTGCACGTACGCGTCGACCGCTTCGGCGCGGGGGCGGACGATCGACGGCACCCGATTGTCATCGTAGGCCGCGGAGTAGTAGCCGAAGCCGCCGCCGTTGCCGTTGCTCTGGGTGGAGAACCGCGTCGCGAGCACCTCCTGCGTGGGGCAGGCGACGAGCTCGCCCTCCCGCTCGGGGAGGCGCGGCAGGGCGGGGGTGGCGGCGACGGCGGAGGACGAGCCGAACCCGGCGGCAGCGAGCAGTGGGAGCATCCGTACAGAGTAACGGGGCGAGGACGGGCTCTGCGCTCCCTACACCTCGAGCAACATCCGCTCCGGCGCCTCGACACACTCCTTGATGCGCACCAGGAAGCCGACGGCCTCGCGGCCGTCGAGCAGGCGGTGGTCGTAGCTCACGGCCACGTACATCATCGGCCGGGCGACGATCTCGTCGTCCACCACCACCGGGCGCTTCTGGATCGAGTGCATCCCGAGGATCGCGACCTGCGGCGGGTTGAGGATCGGCGTGCTCATCAGCGAGCCGAAGACCCCGCCGTTGGAGATCGTGAACGTGCCGCCGCTGAGATCGTCGGCGCCGATCTGGTTGTTCTTCGCCTTCTCGCCGAACGCCGCGATGGCGCGCTCGGTCTCGGAGAACGAGAGGCGGTCGGCGTGACGGAGCACGGGGACCACCAGGCCGCGCGGCCCGGAGACCGCGACGCCGACGTGGTAGTAGGACTTGTAGACGATGTCGGTGCCGCGGAGCTCGGCGTTCGCCGAGGGGAACGCCTTGAGCGCCTCGATGGTGGCCTTCACGAAGAAGCTCATGAAGCCGAGCTTGATGCCGTACTTCTTCACGAAGCGGTCCTGATGGCGCTCGCGGAGCGCCATCACCGCGCTCATGTCGATCTCATTGAACGTGGTGAGGATCGCGGCGGTGTGCTGCGCCTCCACCAGGCGCGTGGCGATGCGACGGCGGAGCGTGGTCATCGGCACCACCTCCTCGGCCTCCGGGCCCGTTGCGGTCGGAGCGGCCGGACGCGCCGGCTGGGCGGACTTCGGCGCGGCCGGGGCGGCGGCGGGCGGCGGGACGGTGGCTGCGGGCGGCGCCGCTGCGACCGGGGAGAT
>CAIXRH010000120.1 GCA_903921785.1 uncultured Pseudomonadota bacterium | reverse complement strand
GGCCCGGCGGGGGTGATGCCGAGGCTGGCCGCGAGGGTGCGGAGGGCGTCGTCGCCTGTGTGGGCGCGGAGCACCGTGAGGACGCGGGAGCGGAGCGCCGAAGGGGCCCAACGCGGATCGGCGGGGCGGGCGTCCCACCACACGGGCGCCGCCTCCGATGGGTCTGGGGCGTCCAAGAGCCCGTCCAATGCCTGCTCGACAGAGAGGAACCGCAAGTTGGCCGCCACGCCGAAGCGGTGCGCGAGCGCCTGCCGGATGGGAGTGTTCAGCCATTGCGCCCCAACCACCAAGGGGACGGGGCGGAAAACGCTCCCGGCCTCTCGGCAGGCACGAGCGATCCGGTCCAGCGCGGCGTCGCGTGGCAAGAAATACCCAGGGGAGGGGGATGGCATCAACATTCCTATGGTAGCGAGAGCGTAACCGGTGGTCCGCGACTCGACGGAGGCGACCCGGAGGATCCTGGCGGTGTCCGATTGGGCGATGCGGCGGCGTCTGACTGGTGGAGCCCGTCGCTCCCCTTCTCCCGACCCCACGCCCTCCTCTCGTGAGGGAGTCCGTCGGCCATGTTCGCTACTTTTGGAGGTCCCATGACCCGTCTATCGGCCCAATCCGAACGCTCCTTCGTCCGCGCCTCCGTGGGCGGCAGTCGCCACGTGCTCGTGACCATCGGCGCCCCGGCGCTCGAGGGGGCTCGCCCTCGCCTGCCGATGAACCTCGCGTTCGTGCTCGACCGCTCGGGATCGATGGGGAGAGGGAAGCTCGACCTCGCCAAGGGCGCGGTGGTGGAGGGGATCCGCCGGCTCACGCGGGGCGACCGGTTTGCCGTGGTCGCCTACGACGGCGACGTGGACGTGACGGTGGCCTCCACGCCCGCCTCGGGCGAGAACATCGCCCGCGCCCGAAACGCCATCGGCGCCCTCTTCGCGCGAGGAAGCACCGCGCTGTACGACGGGTGGCTCACGGGCTGCAAGGAGGTGGAGTCGCACCTGAACGATGGTCAGGTGGCGCGATGCATGCTCTTCACGGACGGTCAGGCGAACCAGGGAGAGACCTCGGCGGATGTCCTCGCGAATCGTGCGGCGGAGCTGCGGGCCCGGGGCATCACGACCAGCACGTTTGGCATCGGCCTGGACTTCGACGAGGTCCTCCTCCGTCGCATGGCGGACGAGGGGGGCGGAAACGCGCGCTTCATCGAGTCAGACGCGGACTTCTCCAAGTTGGTGAGCGCGGAGCTGCGTGACACCCTCGACATCGTGCACCGGAGCCTGGTCCTGCGGATCGAGGCGCCCAGCGCCGTGGCGGTGGAGGTGATCGGGCCGTGGCGCACGGAGCGCACCGACGCGGGGACCGACGTGCTGCTGGGCGATGTGGTCAGCGAGGAGCTCCTCGACGTCGTCGTGCGCTTCCGCCTGCCGCACGGGCACCGTGGGGACGTGACCGGGGTGACCTTCTCGCTGCTGGACCGAGAGGGGCCGGTGGACGCGACGCCGGCCCAGGTCGAGTGGCGCTACGTCGGGGGGGAGGAGAACGACGTCCAGCCCCGAGCGGTGGAGGTGGACCGCGCGGTCGCCGCGCGTCATGCCGCCCGGGCCCGTGAGCGGGCGGTGATCGCCAACCGGGAGGGGCGTTACGACGTGGCGGCTGGGCTCCTCCTGGGGGTCCTGGCGCAGATCGAGCGCTATGCGGGCAAAGACCCTGAGCTCCTGGCCCTGATCGAATCGCTGCGGAGCGACGTACAGAGCTACGGCGAACCGATGACCGCACGAGAGGTGAAGATCGCCTACAGTCGCAATTCCTCTGCGGTGCGGAGCCGGATGGAGGACGGGAGCGCGCGGCGGCGGTGAGGTCTGCCGGCAGGCTCTGCTCGCGTGGAGTCAGAACCCATCGGTGTCCCGTGTGGAGTTGCTTGGGGACCAGGGCCTTCGCCGGGAGCTCGGGTTCCACGCCCGGGTGTACCACCGGCGAGACCATGACGATGAGCTCGGGGCTTGGTGGGCGGATGTCCGCCTTCGCCTCGGATGGTCGAAGAGCGAGCCCTGAGGATCACGACACCGACCCCTCCCATGCTCTATGCGTCCGACCGCGTCACCCCCTGGCGACGCCCCTCAACTTCAGCGTCGACTCCCCAGGCGGCATGTCGGTCCAGGGCGGGTTCGCCGCTGGCCTGCACCGCTTCGGCCGCGGGCTTCGGGCCACGCATGGGGCGGGCGGCCCGCGAGGAGTCTTTTGGGGCCGCGTGGGCCGCGAGCCGCGTGCGTCGTCCAGTTCGACGCTCCGAGTCTTCCGGCAGCTACGCCGATCATCGGACGCCTTCCAAAAACCAACCCGCGCGGCGTCCGTTCTCCATGCGCAGGGGCGTCAATGTGTCGAGCCACCCAAGTCCACGGCCGTGGCCTTCGACCCTGGCGATGTCCACCTCGAACTCCCCCCTCGCACAAGGATCTGCCGATGGCCAAGCCGCACATTTCCCCGAGCCCGCAGACCCAGCCGTGGTCGCCGACGCAGCGCGACAGTGGCTCGCGCGCCACGTCGAAGAGGGTGGCCGTGGAGGAGGTTTACGTCTCGGAGCACGCCCTCGGCCGGCTGAGGCAGCACCATCCGAGCGTCGGTATTCGCGGCACGCTCGCGCTCCTCATGGCCGCCACCGAGATCGAGTCCGGGATGGCCGCCGCATTTCTCGGTCGCTCGTTGGAGGCAGTCCGTGACCGGTACTTCCTCTCCGCGGACCGGCGCGGCATCTTCACCCTCGCCCGCAGCTTCGAGGGGCGCGGCTTCAAGTGGGTGATCATCACCTATCTCCGCTTCGGCCAGTACCAGCAGGAGGTCGCGGAGCGGCTCCTGGGTGCTGCATGAGCCGGATCCTGGTCACCGGCGCGGCCGGCACCATCGGCACGGAGGTGTCGTCTACGCTCGAGCGCGCTGGCTTCGAGGTGGTTCGTCTGGATCGCGCGCTCGACGCGACGCACGATCTGGTGGGGGGGGCGGCGCTCGTGCGGCACCTGTCAGACTGTGCGGGTGTGGTCCATCTCGCGGCGTGCTCGCGGGTGGGCGCGGCTCAGCGGGATCCGGCGGGAGCATGGCGCGACAACGTCGAGGCGACGCGGGTTCTGCTGCGGGCGGTCGGGGAAGCGAGCCTTCCTCCCTGGCTGATCTTTGCGAGCAGCCGTGAGGTCTACGGAGACGCCGATGACGCAAGTCCCGTCGCCGAGGCGCACCCGCTCCGCCCGGTGAACGTCTACGGCGAGTCCAAGGCCGCGGCGGAGAATCTCATCCGCCATGCCGTCGCCGCGGGCACGCGCGCCGTGGTGCTCCGCCTCGCCAACGTCTATGGCGGGGCCGCTGACCACGCGGACAGGCTCGTGCCCACCTTGGTCTCCGCCGCGGTGGCTGGCAAACCGCTGACCGTTCGCGGCGCGAGACGCACGTTGGACCTTGTCCACATCCGGGACGTGGTCTCAGCCATCCTTGCGTCTGCGCATGCCCTCGCCAACCCCCGATTTGGGTCCGTCACGCTCAATGTCTGCTCCGGCGAGGAGCGCGGGCTGGGCGACGTGGCCCGGCGAATCCTCGACCTCGCGTCTGGGGGCAGCCCCGTGCGGGAGGAGCCGGCAGACCCGCACGAGGTGACCCGATTCGTCGGCGACAACGGCCTCGCTCGAGCGGTGCTCGGCTGGGCGCCGACGATCCGCTTCGATGACGGAGTGCACGAGCTCATCCACGCGGTCCGCCAGGTCCGCTCCCCCAACCGCCCCAATGAAGGAACCTCCATGAAGATCCTCCAGGTCATCCACGGCTACCCCATGCGCTACAACGCCGGGTCCGAGGTCTATACGCAGACGCTCGCACAAGGGCTCGCCGCTCGGCATGAGGTGCACGTTTTCACCCGGGAGGAAGACTCCTTCGCCGAGGACTACGCCCTCCGCGACGATGTCGACCCCGACGACCCGCGAGTGAAGCTGCACGTCGTGAACATGCCGCGGCACCGGGACCGGTACCGGCACGTGGGGGTGGACCAACGTTTCGCCGAGGTGCTCGACCAGGTGAAGCCGGACGTCGTGCACGTGGGTCACCTGAACCACCTCTCCACGTCCTTGATCGGGGAGGCGGCTTCCCGCGGCCTCCCGGTCGTCTTCACCCTGCACGACTACTGGCTGATGTGCCCCCGGGGCCAGTTCATGCAGATGTTTCCTGAGGACCCGACGAACCTCTGGGCCGCGTGCGACGGTCAGGAAGACGAGAAGTGCGCCCGGCGGTGCTACGCCCGGTACTTCTCGGGCGCGCCGGAAGAAGAGCCGAGCGACGTCGCCACCTGGACGGACTGGGTGCGTCGTCGGATGGCGCACGTGCGCGAGATGGCCGAAAACGTTGACGTCTTCCTCGCTCCTGCCCGATACCTGAAGGACCGCTTCGAGCGCGACTTCGGACTGCCTGGGACCAAGACCCGGTACCTCGACTACGGCTTCGACCGGAGCCGCCTCGTCGGGCGGAGCCGGAAGTCGGGGGAGCCGTTCACCTTCGGGTACATCGGCACGCACATCCCGGCGAAAGGCATCCACCAGCTGCTGACGGCGTTCGGCCAGCTTCGTGGGGACGCACGCCTCCGCATCTTCGGTCGGCCGCGAGGGCAGGACACCGACGCCCTCAAGGCGATCGCTGCGTCGTTGCCGGGGGGCGCCGCCGCGCGGGTGGAGTGGCTCGCCGAGTACCGGAACCAGGCGATCGTCGCCGACGTCTTCAATCGAGTGGACGCCATCGTCGTCCCGTCGGTGTGGGTGGAGAACTCACCACTGGTGATCCACGAAGCGCAGGGAGCGGGGGTGCCGGTGATCACCGCCGACGCCGGTGGCATGGCCGAATACGTCCACCATGAGGTCAACGGGCTCCTCTTCCGCCATCGCGACGCCGGGGACCTCGCGAGGCAGATGCAGCGCCTCGCCGACGATCCAGCCCTCGCCCAGCGACTGGGGGCACGCGGTTACCTCTACGACCCCACCGGAAAGGTTCCGGATATCGAGGCGCATGTTCGCGAGATCGAGTCGATCTACGACGAGACGCTCCGTCGGCGGCGCTCGGCACGCGTGACCCCGCAGCCTGGACCGTGGCGCATCACCTTCGACACCAACCCCGACGACTGCAACCTTCAGTGCATCATGTGCGAGGAGCACAGCGTCCACAGCTCCCTGCAAGATGAGCGTAAGCTCTCCGGGAAGAAGCGTCGCCGGATGCCGGTCGAGCTCATCCGCCGGGTACTCGAGGAGAGCCGGGGTACGGGCTTGCGGGAGATCATCCCGTCCACGATGGGCGAGCCGCTCCTGTACGCCCATTTCGAGGAGATCGTGGAGCTCTGTCGGGAACACGGCGTTTTGCTGAACCTGACCACGAACGGGACCTTCCCCCGGCTCGGCGCCCGCGAATGGGCGGAGAAGGTGGTGCCGGTCACCTCCGACGTGAAGATCTCGTGGAACGGCGCCACGAAGGCGACGCATGAGGCGATCATGGTCGGGACCCAGTGGGAGCGGGTCCTGGAGAACGTGCGGACGTTCATCGAGGTTCGGGACGCCCACGCGGCGAGCGGCGGTCATCGCTGCCGAGTCACGTTCCAACTGACGTTCCTCGACTCCAACGTGCATGAGCTCGCGGACATCGTGCGGCTCGCCGCCGAGCTCGGCGTCGACCGGGTGAAGGGTCATCACCTCTGGGCCCACTTCGACGAGATCAAGGACCTCTCGATGCGCCGCTCCGAGGCGTCCGTCGCCCGGTGGAACGAGGCCGTGGCGGCGGCGGAAGCATCAGCGGAGCGGCACAGGTTGTCCAACGGCGCGAAGGTGCTCCTGGAGAACATCTTCCCGCTCAGCGAGGACGCAACGCGGGACCTCGCCCCCGGCGGCGCCTGCCCGTTCCTCGGCCAGGAGGCGTGGGTGAGCGCTGAGGGCCGGTTCAACCCGTGCTGCGCGCCGGACTCAGAGCGGCGCTCGCTCGGCGCGTTCGGCGACCTGAACCAGGTGGGCATTCGCAAGGTGTGGGAGGGAGACGCCTACCGTCGGCTCGTCGCGAGCTACCCGAGCCGGACGCTCTGCCTGTCCTGCAACATGCGCAAGCCGGTGGCCGAATGAACCCGGCGCGCTGGCAAGAGGCCGTCGTTGCCCCCGGCGGAACGCACCACCTCGTGAACGGTGAGCCGCTCTACGACGCGAGGTTCGACGAGGTCCTGAAGTTCCACGCGCCCGGGCTGGCGCCGGCTCGGGACACCTCGGGCGCGTTTCACATCTCCGAAGGCGGAGTGCCGGCCTACACCAGGAGGTTCGTGCGGACATTCGGGTACTACGAGGGCCTGGCGGCGGCCGACACTGCGGCGGGCTGGTGCCACATCCATCCCGACGGCGAGCCCGTGTACCCGAGTCGCTGGGCGTGGTGTGGCAACTTCCAGGGCGGACGCTGCACCGTCCGCGACCAGGCTGGCCGGTACATCCACATCGATCCGCGGGGCGAGCCGCTGTACGCGAAGCGCTGGCGCTACGCGGGAGACTTCCGTGACGGCATCGCTGTCGTCCAACGGGACGACGGCCTTTCGAGTCACGTGGACGCCGCCGGCGAGCTCACCCACGGTCGTTGGTTTCTCGACCTCGACGTCTTCCACAAGGCGTTCGCCCGCGCGCGGGACGAGTTCGGCTGGACCCACATCAGCCCCTACGGGGAGGCGGCGTACGACCGACGCTTCGCCGCGGTGGAGCCGTTCTACAACGGGCAGGCTCGCGTCGAGCGGTTCGACGGCGGGCTCGAGGTCATCAACGAGCGCGGGGAACGACTCGTCGAGATCAGGGGTACCCCGCACTCCGAGCCCATCGAGGGCGTCGTGCTCGCGCGGACGGCATGGGGACGCGTCCAGCTTGTCGAACCGACGAGCGGACGGCCTTTCGTGTCGAAGTGGACCCGAGGAAGCAACGACCGGGAGGTCGAGGCGCTCCTCGCCCTCAAGGGGCAGCCGGGCGTGCCTGCACTTCTGGGACGTGACCGCTTCGACATGAACGACCGGCTCCGATTGAGCGTGTGCGAGGGCGACGTGGTCGGCGATCCGAGGCGGTTGAGGGCCTACTCGGAGTCGGAGGCGATCCGGGTGACTCGAGGCGTCCTCACCGTGTGCGCGGCGCTCCACGAGGCAGGATGGATCCACACCGACGTCCACCCGGGCAACGTCCTCGTCAGCGACCCGCCGACGCTCCTCGACTTCGGATGCGCGCTCCGGGCGACCTACCGCGATCCGTGGCGGGGCGAGATCAACTGGGGCGTCTGGGAGTACGTGCCCCCGGAGCAACTCGCGGACTTCGGCCGACTCGACCCGTCAGCGGACGTCTACTCTGCCGCCGCGCTCTGCGTGGCCATGCTTCGGGGGGGACCGCCGTTCCGGGTCGCCGTTCAACGGCACTTCACGGCGGGAGGCTGGCCGGCCGTTCGGTCCGCGTTCGTCACCGCACGTGCGACGCAGGGACTCGACGACCTGCGTCCCGAGCTCGCGCGTGCGCTCGCCCGGGGCCTGTCCGTCGATCCGGCGAGCCGCCCCACCGCGAGCGAACTGGCGGAGGACCTGGCGCATGTCTAATCCTGACCCGCTCCGCCTGCCGGACGGCAGTTGGGCGCTCGTCGACCGAGAAGGCCACCCGATTGGTCCCGTTCGATACCGCGCCGCCAGCGCGTTCTCCGAGGGGCTCGCGGTCGTCCACCGTCGCGACGGGAGCGCGGTGCTCGTCGACCCCGTGGGCCATGAGCTGCCCACCCACGGGCTTCGCTTTCAGTGGATTCTCCCCATGCGCGGCGGGACGGCCCCTGCCTGCACGACCGATGGCGAGACCGGCAGCATCGATCGTCATGGTCAGTTCTCTGGCGACGGGGAGGATCCCGAGTGGCGAGCGCGCCGCGAGCTCACGCGAGTGTCCCACCTCCTGTACCAGCGCGGGTACAACGCCTCGATCGACGGCAACGTCTCCTGGCGGCTCGACGACGGCTCGCTGCTGATCACGCCGACAGGTGTTCACCTCGGGTTCCTACGTCCCGAGGACCTGGTGGTGGTCCGGCCGGACGGGTCGCTGCTCCGAGGGGAGCGCGCGCCGACCTCAGAGTACCGCCTGCACGTCGAGCTGCACCGAACGCGGCCCGACTGCCGCAGCGTGATCCACGCTCACTCGCCGTACGCGATCGCCGCGTCAATCGCTGGGGTCAGCCTCCAGGAGACGTACATGAGCGTGGCGCCGGTCCCGACGACCGCCTACGCGCGGATCTCCTCCGAACAGAGCCCCGTCGCCGTTCGCCCGTTCGTCGAAGACTACAACTGGGCCATCCTGCCCCGGCACGGAGTCGTCGCGTGGGCAGCAAACGCGTGGGACGCCTTCCTCCGCGTCGAAGGGCTGGAGAACTGCGCCAAGACTGTCTTGGCAGCCCGCTCTTGCGGACCCATTGAGCCGCTGTCCCCAGACCAGCGGATTGAACTCCTCACGTTCTGGGGCCTGGAGCACCTGACATGATCCCACGTTCTGGTACGTTCGTCCTGTTCATCCGGCATGGTGAGCGCGCTCCGCTGCCGCCCGACGACCCCTACGCCGACGTGGACCTGACCCCCGCAGGCTACGAAGCCGTGGGTGCCCTGGCCCGAGGGCTTGGCGGCCGCCTCAACTGGACTGCCGCGAGCCCCTTCCTGCGGTGTCGGGTCACCGCCCGCGGGCTCGGCCTTGAGCCCGAGGACGACACCCGGCTGGGTCGCCACGGCCCCTGGATCGCCGACCACGCCGCTGCGGGCGGCGCCTTCTCGCGGCTGGGCACCGAGGGTGTCGTCCGTGCGCAGGTCGCTGGCGAGTCCCTCCCGGGGATTCGTACGCCCGAGCAGGCGGTGCCCATCCTGCTCTCGGCGGGCCTCGACCGCCTCCATCGCGGATCGGGGGCCTGCGTGACGCACGACGCGGTCCTGATGCCCGCGATGGCGTGGCTCTTCGGGGCGGACGCGGCGGACGAGTGGCTGTCTCCGCTCGGCGGGTTTGCGTTGGAGCTGCGGGCGGACGGCCCGGTCGCGGTCTGGAACGGGCGGGAGCGCCGATGCTGACGGTCGGCCTGTACGGCATCAAGGACACGACCCACGGGTCGCGCCCGACGTACACCCACGACCACAGCCTGGCGTTCATGCGCGACGGGCGGGTCGAGGACGTGGTGTCGCTGGAGCGCATCACCCGGCGGAAGCATGACAACCGCCTTGAGGATCACATCGGCACGCTCCTCGGGGAACGTGTCGGCGATGAGCCGGTCCGGTTCGTCTCCGTGAACGCGTTCGTCGGCGACTCCTTCCAGTCTGCCGACGGGAACCTACGCATCGAGCCGGACGCTCCGGTGCGCATCGACGCTCGGCCGGTGCCGGCGCGTGTTCGGTGGTGGCCGGATGGGATTCGTCGGCGAGAGGCCACCGGCTGGGCGTTGTGTCACGAGATCGCCCATGTCGGGAGTTTGCTTCCGTTTGTCGGCCGATTTGAGCCAGAGAGCCTCCTCGTGCACATCGACGGCGGAGCCTCCGACTCGGCCTGTTCGGCGTGGTGGTGGGACGGGACCGAGGCCCGGCTTGTGGAAGCGTCCTGGAACCTCCTGAAGGAGCCCGTGAACAACTTCAACGTCGGGCCCATCGCGCGGTTGGCGCTGGGCCTCGGCCCCGAGGAGCACCTCGCGTTGCCCGGGAAGTTCATGGGCTTCGCCGGGCATGGGCGGGCAGATCCTGCGCTGCTCGTCTGGCTGCAGGAGAACGCCTGGTTTCTCGGCCAGCCGGACGCCGCCGTACGCGAAGTCCTCGTCGCACGCTTCGGCGCGTCGCCGCCCTACGAGGACCTTGCCGCCACCATCCAGGCCGACTTCGAGGCACGCGTCACCGCCACGATCCAGGGGTGGCAAGAGCGCACCGGCGCGCGGCACTTGTACTACGCGGGCGGAGCGGCGCTGAACATTCCCACGAACGCGGCGCTGGAGGCCGGCGGGCGCTTCCGCTCCGTCCACGTCCCCCCGTGCACCAACGACACCGGGCTCGCGTTGGGCGCCGCCGCGTGGATCGAGCTGCGCGAGCGGGGCTTCGTCGACATCCACGGGCCCTACCTCTCCAAGTCGGGCGAGGCGGAGACGTCGCTCGACCAGATCGACGAGATTGCGAGTCGCCTCGCGAGAGGTGAGGTGCTGGGCCTCTGTAACGGAGCGGCCGAGGTGGGCCCGCGGGCGCTCGGGCATCGGAGCATCGTCGCGCGCCCCGACAGCGTCGAGCTCCGGCGTCGGGTGAGCGAGACCATCAAGCAGCGCGAGCCGTACCGCCCGGTGGCGCCCATGCTCCTGGAGGAGGTCGCCCGCGACGCGCTCGGCGCGGAGGTGGCGGGGAGCCATCTCGCGCCGTTCATGCTCGGTGCGTGGCGCCTTCAACCGGGGTGGGAGGCGCACTTCGCAGGTGTGGTTCACGTGGATGGCACCCTTCGCGCCCAGGTGGTCGGTGACGACGCCTTCCTCGTCGCTCTCCTCGAACGTCTCTGGCGCGTTCACGGCATCGCGGGGTTGATCAACACCTCCTTCAACGGACCTGGTGAGCCCATCGTCCACACGCGCAACGACGCCGTCGACTGCGCCCGCCGCCTCAAACTGGACGGAGTCGTCATCGATGGATCCCTATATTGAACCCGGGCGACTCGACCCTCGCCACCCGCTCATCGAGACCAAGCTCGCCAACCTTCACCGCGGCGACCTTGCGCACCGGTCCCGATCCGAGCTGGCGGACGCGCTGCCCGTCAAGCTCACGCTCCAAACCACGGACCGTTGCAACCTCGACTGCCCCCACTGCCAGATACCGAGGGCCGAAAAGACCCGGTCAATGCCGGAGGCGGTGCTCGATCGCGTGATCGCCGACCTGTTTCCCACGCTCATCGAGCTCCACCCGACGAACCTGGGGGAGCCGTTCCTGTGGCGGCACTTCCAACGCCTATGCGGCGAGATGGGCCGTCATGGCGTGCTGCTCGACCTCACGACGAACGGGACGCTCTTGGACGAGCGGCGTATCGGCTGGATCGCCGGGATCGCGCGCGACGTGAAGGTGAGCTTCGACGGTGCGGAGCGGGCCACGTTCGAGCGCCTTCGGCGTGGCGCCGACTTCGGCGTCGTCTGCACGAACACCCGTCGACTCGTGGACGCGGTGCCGGCCGGGACCGTTGCTCTCCAGATGACCCTGATGCGGTCGAACTTCCGCGAGCTCCCGGCGCTCGTCCGACTTGCGGCGGCGCTCGGGGTAGGTCGCGTGAAGGCGTACCATCTTTTCTCGTTTCGGCCGGCTCTCGACGCGGAGTCGATCGTCGCGGACCGGGACCTCTGGCCTCCTGTCCTCGCTGAGGCGCTGCGCGAGGGCGGGCGGCTCGGCGTCGACCTCCAGTGCGCCGAACCTGTCGGATCGGCGGCGGATGTGGAGGCCGGCGCATGCCACCTGCCGTGGCATGAGGCTTGGATCGACCTGGACGGGGCCATCCTGCCGTGCCACTCCCACGGCGGCGACAGCGCCGGGAACATCCTCACCGCCCCCTTCACGGAGGCCTGGAACGGCGACCTGTACCGGCGAATTCGCCGCGGCTTCGGGGTGGGTCGACCCGACTGGCACTGCGACGGCTGCGGCATGAACTGCGTGAAGCCGGCCGAACACTCGCCCGTGCCGTACGATGTCGAGAGCTTCCTGTCGATGACGGGGAGGCAGGGGATGACCTCCTCCCCGGTTCGTTGGAGCAGTCGGATGCGCCCGTTCGGCCTCACCGGGAGGCGGGATGGCCGCTGACGACGCCGGAGCATCGATCGCGTACCTACGCGGGTTGGGCGAGCACGCCGTGCGGAAGCGGAACCTCGCGCTGCTCGTCCAGCCGCCGCTCTTCGACATCGAGGTGGCGTCCGCGTGCAATGTCGTCTGCTCGTTCTGCCCGCGCGACGAGATGGTGCGGGCGAGCCAGCTCATGGACGAGGCCACGTTCGCGGCGGTCCTCGCGCTCCTCCCTGAGAACGCCATCGCCATGATCAGCGGCCTCGGAGACGCCTTGATCCACCCTCGGCTCCCGGAGATGGTCGGACGGCTCGTCGCGAAGGGCGTCTCCACGTGCATGATCACCAATGGGGTTCGCTTGTCCGACGAGCGACAGCTCGCGCTGATCGAGGCCGGGATCTCGGAGGTTCAGGTGAGCGTTCACGGGTGGAGCGACGAGGTGGTCCGGCGCGTCATCCCCGTCGGTAGTCAACCGGGCACGGCGCGCGCGAACGTGGAGAGGCTGGCCGCACGCGCAGGGCCGAAGGTGCGGGTGAACTTCGTGGAGACCGAGCACAACGGCCACGAGCGGGAAGCCGTGCGGGCATGGGCCGAGTCGCTGGGGGCGCGGTTCTTCTACCGCCGGCAGCACACTCGAGGCGGAACGATCGGCCACGATCGCGGCGAGGGGTGCTCCGGCTGCGGCATCTTCGGGTCCGTCACCTTCATCAGCGCCGACGGCGACATCCTGCCCTGCGTGAACGACGTGCGCGGTGAGGGCCGTTTGGGGAACGTGCGCCAGGTTGACTGGGAAGACGTGCTCGCGTGGAAGCGCGGCGTCATCGACGAGCAGAGGTGGTTCAGCGCCTGCGGGGCTTGTGACGACGACTATCGGTGGGTGCTGCTGGCGAAGGGCGGGCTGGAGGGGGCCTGATCCGGGGCCGAGTTCACGTTGGGCGCGGGCGCGCAGGCGCCGATCCGTCGCGTCAGCGGGGAAGGCCGTCGACCGCGGAGTGGAAGCTTGCCGCGCTGACTGCCGAGCAGTGAGATCGAGCCGTCCGTCGGGTTTCGGTCCGGTCCGAAACCTCGCCGGTGCAGTCGATGACGGCGTTGCGCGCGTCGGCGGGAACCCAGTCGGGAAGAAAATTCCTCACGCCCCCTCGACGTCGGCCGGCAACGTGTCCATTTCAGCACGCGTCGCGCGTCTCCTCCTGTACACGCTGGCGCCCGCTGGCGCATCCACCGCCCCTATCCCGAGCTTTTTCATGATCGACGAGAACCTTCCGCCGGGTCAACTCCCCCGCTACGCCCACCCCGAGTCCGGTCTGCCCTGGTTTGCGTGCCCGGCCTGTTCGAGCACGCACGTTCGCGCAAAGCGCCTTCTCACGGTGGTCTTCCGGATGAACGCGATCGTTACCAACAGCGCCCTGGGGCACTATTGTGTGGTCCCCGGCTCTGACCGAGCGCTCGATCTCGAGATGGGCCGATCCTACGACGAGACGCCCCGCGCAGAGTGGATGGTGTGCGGCGCCTGCAATCACACGTTTCGCGTGGATGGCGCCGCCGTCGACGTCGACGAGGTGTACGACACCTGGGACGTGGTGGAGGACGCCGGCGCGCTCATGGCGATCGGGGTCACGTTGGTGCAGGAATTGGACCCGCAGACCGACGTCCGACTCGTGCCGCTGCGCGCCACCGCCGAGGGTGAGCGCGTCAGTTCGTGCCTCGTGGAGCTGCGGCTCGCGGACGGCCCGTGGATGGACGAAGAGGATGGTGAAGGCGCGTCCGGCGTGAATGTCCATCCGGGCAACTACCAGGTCGGCGTGCCCGACTGGTGCACCGTGCCGTGCGGCGACGACGCCCGCTGGCCTGACGAGTCCCTGGTGGATGAGCGCGGAGCGGTGCGACTCGCGTACAACTTCGACGCCGACAGCCTGCCCACGCTTGGGTAGATGGCTCCCAGTTGGGGGGGGGGGGGGCCGTTTCGGGCATGTCAACCGCGCCTTGAAGTCGGGCGAACACTCGGCGCGACGACCGGGCTCCGCCACCGCAACACGATTTTCGCCCTTCTCGCGCACGCGTGGAATGGGCGGCGATCGTGCCTTGAGTGTCCTCCCCGCTTCCGGTCTCCCTGGCAGTTTCCCGTCCGGGGCGTACGTATTTCGGGGATCGGTGACCAAGCGGCCCCGGGCATGGACGCGTGAGGCTCGGGGCTCGTTCAGAAACTACGCCGGCATCACCATGCTGCTCGCGTGCCAGCGCGGCCGCACCACCCGCCCCGCACGCCAGGCGTGGGATGCGTAGTCGGAGAGACCGTTTTCGAGGACCTGCTGGGTCGCGGTGGTCGGGAGAGGGACGCCGCCGTTTCGCGCGATGGCGATGGCGAGCTGCCCGAGCGCCCAGGTCTGGCCTGCCGCGGTCGCGGCGCCCCAAGCGCACAGGCCCGGCAGGCCGAGGGGGCCGCTGGCCCAGCGCATGAGCCTGGCCCCCTCCATGAAGAGCTGCCGGCCAGCTGCATTGAGGCATCCGAAGACACCGAGCGAGGCCAGCACCGACTCCACGGTCACCGGAACGCCGAGCGTGCCGCCCACCACGCCGAACATCACCGCGTTCTCAACGAGAATGGCGGCCGACGCACCGGGGACCGGCACGGCGCCGGTGCCGGCGGCGAGGAGAGTGAAGCCCCGCACAACGGCGCGGGCCTCCTCGATCTGAGCTTCGTGGACGGGCATGGTTGGGCTCCGGTGCGTGAAGGGCAGGGTGGTTCGGCTTTCCCGACGGACTCGTGATGGCCTTCCGGGAGCGCCGCTCAACCAAGAGACGCTCCGCGGCGACGGGAGCGGACCGTCCGACTCAGAAAATCCAGCGGCCCAGCGCCCGGCCTGCTTGGTAGATGCCATACCCGGCGACGCCGACGCAACCGACCACCATCCCAGCGGCGATGACGGGGCCCCCGACCGTAGCGACGACGGCGCTGGTGGCGGCCGCACCGGTCAGCGCAGCGCCGGACGCCGCCGTAGCGCCGAGGGCCGCAGCGGCCGCCGTGGTGACACCCCCGAGGCCGAGCGCGGCGGTAGCGGAGGCAAGTCCGGCGTACCCGGTCAGGGCGCCGGCGCCTGCCGCAGCGGCAGAGGCGGTGGCGATGCCGACGGTGGCAGCCGCGCCCGCGGCATGGCACGCGGCGGTGCGAGCCCCGTGGTCGACCCCCTCGCGACCGTCGATGATACCCCCGATCAGGGTTCCGACGGTGGACGAGGTGAGGCGGGTAGCGGAGGGGATGGTCACTGCGCGAGGCATCTGGATGTCCGGTTTTGGGTGCGTGTCATCGTCGAGACGCCTCCGGTTGGCCGTCCCGGACAACGCGCTGGCCGGGTCCGGCGAACGTGAGCGAGAATTGGAAGCCCTTGGCCGCGAGATGCCCGCGGGGGAAGCGCGCTTCCAGCCTTGACCTTGGGGGTCCGTCGCCTGGTCACTCGGATCGACCGAGCGCCCGATGCGCGCGGCCCTCGGGGAGGCGGGCCGGTCATCGTGGTCCACCGCCGGCGCCGGCGAGCTACCTCGGGCTTCGGACGAGCGTCGGGAAGACCGCCTTCGGGTTCGACGTGGCGTAGAAGTGGTAGACGGCGCCCACGACCAGCTCCTCGTCCACGTGGGCGTGGGTGTCGTGGCCCGACTCTGGCTGAAGGGTGTAGGTGTGGACTCCCCAACCGTCGACCCGGTGCTCCACGACCCGTGCGAGAGGCAGGGTGAGCGGCGGATTCCCTTCGCAGAGGTGGTCCACGAGTCGGAGGGCGTCCTCGAAGAACTCGGGGGGCGTCCACCGGCGGTAGTCCCGGTCGTGGACGTATTCGTTTCGGATCATGGCCAGCTTTGTCATGCCGCCTGGCAGGAGGCGACGGGACGTGGGCTTCGGTCGAGCGTCGTCGAGCTTCGCGCACACAGCCAGGAGCGCGCCGAGCCCGAGCGACTCCAGGGTCTGCGTGCTCGACAACCAGCGCCTTGACTGCAAAAGCGTGGATGCCTCGCTGGCGAAGTCCAGTTGGGCTCGGCAGACGATGGTCTGTTTGAGGAGCCGCTCGAGGAGCCCGCCCGCCTCGCGCACGCGGTCTGGGGCGGTCGACCGGTCCTGGCTGGCCAGACGGGCCAACTCCCGGATGCGCCCCAGGATCGTGCGCGGGCCGAGCAGCGGCGCCGGCAGCCGGAACCCCAGGGCCTCCAGGATGGCGTTGGGGATGGCCTCCGATGTGGGCGGAGTGGAGGGGGCCATGCCCGCGCGCTCCCGCGCGATGGCGACCCGGCGGGCAGGTCGGATGTAGTCGAGCAGGCGTTGGGGGCTGTCGTTGATCGCATACTCTGTCAGAACTTGCCTATCAGAACCGCGATATCCTTGCCCTCTTAGAGCCTCGGTCAGGAACGCGACCTCGCTCGGGTCCGCACATTCGATCACCAGGTCGGCCAGGCGGGAGGGTGCGGTCTTGGCGTCCTCGGAAGGGCCGGGCAGTGGCGCGGGCGCACGTTCTTCGTCTTGGAGGGCCAGGACGGGCGGGGTGCCGTTGTCCGGGGCGAGCGCCTCCGTTCCCTGGGCGTGCTTTTTCCAGAGGGCCGATGCGGAACTTGCCACATCCAAGATGCTCGTCGCCCAGCTCCACGAAGGCGAGACCACTCCGATCTTGGTGAGGCCGGCGAGCGACACGGACGCCAGCGAGGCGACCTGGGCCGAAGACGCTCCGTCGCTTGAGCCAGACCGCGATTTGTCGGTTGCGGTAAAGCCCAGTTGCAGCAAGATGAAGCAGTCGCGAAGCGCCTGCATTCCGGCCGCCCCCACGGGCATGGTCCCCGACAGCAGGGGTTGGAGTCCACCGATGGCCTGGGCCACCCGGGCCAAGGCCGGCTGAGCGTGGATGGCTTCCGCCGCGGCGTCTAGCCACGCGGAGAGGTCCTCGCGCGCGGCCGTTTCTCGAATCGCACTCACCAGCATCGACAAGGCCGACTCGGGCGCGAGCCCATCGAGGGTCTGCAGTACCTGCGCGAGGTTGGGGGACACTCCGTGGGCCAGCACGGACCACGCGCCGGGTGGGGGCCTCCGATCGGCCAGCGCCGTCGTCCAAACGGCGTCCGGCTCTCCCCCTTGCAGGGCCACGATGACCCTCTCGAGGGCGCCCGGTGCGCGGGCATGCTCGCGGATAGCCGCTCGGAAAGCCTCGAGGAACTCCTCGCGCGTGGCGCCCGCCGCGCCGGTGGCGAGCGCGGGCATCACCACGCAGGTGACCCCCTCCCACGCGGCGCGGTCGAGGACCGCTAGGATGAGGCTGCTCAGCAGCTCAAAACGCGTTGCGCGCCCGGACTCGGGGTCGAGGGTGACGGCGTGGAGGATCAGGGCGGCGCCGCTCGCACCTCCGCTGGTGCGGTGGGTTGTCGCGAGGGGGAGCCGGCCTCCCGCCTCTCGAACGAGGTCGATCATCTCGCCGCGCACTTCGGCGCCGGCCGCCTTGAGCACGGCGGCGGAGACGCCGCCGCCGGCGCTGAGCCAGGTGTCGTCGCTGCTGACGAGGGCGTACCGCCCCCGCGGACTCCCGGAGAGCAGGTGGTCCGTGAACTCGACGGTGGTTGATCCGACCTGTACAGCGCCCATGTTCGCCCTCTATCGACCCCGCGGCGAGTCGAAAACCTCGTTCGACGGGACACAGGCCGATAGCTTGCCGGTCATGGCGAATGTACCCGACTCCACGCTCGACTGGCTGGGCCCGTGCCTGGACAACGCCCGCGAAAAAGCCGACCCCGGGGCCTCTGCGATCACCGCGGCGATGGCCGACCGCGAGCGCTACGATCTCTTCCGCTTCCGGGTCCTGTGGGGCGCCCTGGTGCGCCACCTCAAGCAGGATCGGGGAGCCGTCCGCCGCCTGCTGGAGATGGAGGCGGGAGCGCCCGGACGAGCGGCGAAGGCCGAGGCGCGCGCCGAGTCCGACGACGACTCGCGGGACACTGAAGACCAG
>CAIXRH010000119.1 GCA_903921785.1 uncultured Pseudomonadota bacterium | reverse complement strand
TAGGCCCGCCGCTAGCGTTCGCTCTGAGCCAGGATCAAACTCTCCAGTTTGGTATCCTGGTCCGCTCCCCGTGGCTAAACGGGGTTCGAACTCAAATCTCTATTTGAACGTACGAAACTGCTACCAATTTTTCAAAGACCGGACGTCGGCACCTTTCCGTTCGAGGCCCCGGAGGGCTTCGTCTTCAGGTGTTCGGCTTCTATCGAGGGGCCGGGGCGCCGTCAAGGCGTTCCTTCCACTTTTTTCGACGACGCAGCGTTTCGGCCGCGCCGTCGTTGAAGCCCCCACAGATTATGGCCTCAGGCCCGGGGCGTCAAGGCGAGAAGCGCGCTCGGCGTCTTCTCGGGGAGGCGTTCCGGCGAAGTTCTCACCGTTCCCCCCTCGCTCCCGCGATTTTGAGTTTTTTCGGTTCGGGCCCTCCAGGAGGGGCCCCGAACCCCCTCAACGGCCCGGGATCAACTCGGGGTGGATCATGAAGATTTTGTAGACCCAGCCGAGCAGCATCCCCCCGAGCAGGACGGCCGAAACGACCTGTTCCCGGCGTTCAACCGCCCGGAGCGCGCTTCGCCAGTACCCGCGTCCGCTCACCAGGTCGGCGAAGCCGATGGCCGCGGCGGCCAGGGTGCCTCCGAACATCACCAGCCCGAACGGCTGGTTGAGGAGCGCGTCGAAGACGCGGAGGTGGGCATAGAGCGCGAACGTGGTCGTCATCCCGCACATCGGGCACGGGTACCCGGTGAGGTGCATCATCGTGCACTCCCCCAGGCCGAGCTGCAGGTGCGTGCCGTACCCCTTCTCGGACGGCACGAGCCACCGGGCGAGGCCGATCACCGTCCAGGAGGGGGCGGCGAGGCTCAGCCCGATCAGGCGGTTCATCAGCCCCGCCGGCTTGCTGTCCACCCAGCGGCCCACCCCGTCGAGGCTGTCGTTGACCCGATCCGCCACCTTGTCGACCATGGTCGCCATCACGCTTCCTCCTCGGCGACCGCCGCCGCCAGTACCGCCTCGATCGCTGCCGCTTCCCGATCCATGCTCTCCAGGCGCTCGCCGGTGGTCCGGCGCAGGGCCCGAAGCTCACTCGCCAGGTTCAAGGCGGTGAGCATCGCCACAGTGTACGGATCGACGCCGGAGGCGCGCGACATCAATTGTCGCATACGCTTGTCCACGTCGCCCGCTGCGGCTTCGAGCTCCTCGCCGTTGTCGGCGCGGAGGGTGTAGTTCCGACCCAGGATGGTGATCTGCTTCTGCACGGTGGCCCGGTAACAAGGTTCGGCACAGCGAGCGCCGCCCTTTCGTCGGTGCCGTCGGTCCCCTCCCCTGGGCCTTCAGCCCGCCGAGACGCTCGACTTCCCCAGGTAGCCGTGCTCGCGGAACCACCCCATGGCGCGGCGGATGGTGGTCTCCATCGGGGTGCGCGGCACGCCGAGCTCGTCCCAGCTGCGCTTGCCGGTGCGGTAGCGCTCCTGGAGCATGGAGAGGAGCACGTGCTCGTCGAGCCCCGCGAAGCGGTGGGCGTCCACCCGCTGGAGGAGGCGCCCCGCGAGCCCGCCCGCACGCATGGCCAGGCGCGGCACCGGGAGCATCGGCGCCCGGGTGCCCGCCTCCTTCGCGCAGGCCGCCATGAATTCCCGGTAGGAGAGGTTCCAGTTCCCCAAAAGGTATCGGCGCCCCGGCCGCCCCCGCTCGAGCGCCGCGATGTGCCCGATCGCACAATCCTCGGCGTCGATGAAACACTTTCCGCCCCGCGGATACGCCGGCACCCATCCCTTCGCCACCGTGACCAGCAGCTGCCCGCTGGTCGGCTTCACGTCCCACGCGCCGAGCACGTAGTCGGGGTTCACCACGATCCCCCCGTGGGCGAAGGTGATGCGCTCCGACTCGAGCTTGCTGTCGTGGTACGCGCGGAGGTTGCCGGTGCGACCGTACACCCGGTCCACGTCGATCGGGGTGTCTTCATCCCCCGGGGCGTCACGCGAACCGAAGCCCACGGTGACGCTCGACGAGCAGGTGACGAAGCGGGCGATCCCCGCCTTTGCCGAAGCCTTCAGCAGGGCCTCGGTCGCATCGACGTGGAGCGCCCACATCGTCTTCTGCCCATCCGGGCCGGGATCAAAGGTGCCAGCGACGTGGAGCACCCCGGCACACCCTTCCATCGCGCGGGCCATCCCGTCGACATCGGTGAGGTTGCCGGGCGCGAGGGTGACCGGCAGCCCCTCCAGGCACAGGTTGGGCTTGCGGACCGCGCACACCACCTCATCCCCGCGCGCGAGGAGCGCGCGGGCGACGTTGGCCCCGACGAAGCCGGTGCCCCCGGTGAGGAAGTAGCGGGCCCCCACCGACCTACTTGTTCCGCATCATCATCTCGCGCGCGATGATCATCCGCTGGATCTGCGAGGTTCCCTCGTAGATCTGGAAGATCTTCGCGTCGCGCATGAGCTTCTCGACCGGGTACTCCTCGGAGTAGCCGTAGCCGCCGAAGATCTGCACCGCGTTGGTGGTGGTCTTCATCACCACGTCCGCCGCGAAGGCCTTGGCCATCGACGACTCCTTGGTGTTGCGGATGTGGCTGTCCTTCATCCACGCCGCCTTCCAGCAGAGGAGCCGCGCCGCGTCGATCTCCATGGCCATCTCGGCGAGCATGAACTGGATCGCCTGGTGGTTGGCGATGGGCTGCCCGAACGTCTTGCGCTCCAGCGCGTACTCGATCGAGTACTCCATCGCCGCGCGCGCCACGCCCACCGCTGCGCAGCTGACCGCGGGCCGCGTGTAGTCGAAGGCGGCCATGGCCAGCTTCCACCCGTCGCCGACCTGGCCGACGAGGTTCTCCTCGGGGACCTCGACGTCTTCGAAGGAGAGGCCGCGCGTGTCGGAGCAGCGCTGGCCCATGTTGTACTCCTTCTTCCCGACGTGGACGCCCGGGCTGTTGCGCTCGACGACGAACGCAGTCATCCCGCCGCGGGCGAGCTTGCCCGGATCCGTGACGGCCACAACGAAGTACCAATCCGCCACGCCGGCGTTGGTGATCCACATCTTCTGGCCGTTGATCACCCACTTGTCGCCCTTCTTGACGGCGGTGGTCTTCAGGCCCTGCACGTCGGAGCCGGCGTTGGGCTCGGTGACGGCGTAGGCGCACATGATCGGGCGTTCGCGGCCGCTCTCGGTCATGGGAGACAGGTACTTCTTCTTGAGCGCCTCAGAGCCGCCGAGGATGACCGGCTGCTCCGCGAGGCCGTTGGCCTCCATGGCGGTGCCGATGCCCGAACAACCCCACGCCAGCTCCTCGGCGATGACCATGCCGTCCATCGCGCCGAGGCCCATGCCGCCGTTCTCGGGGGCGATGTGGGTGTTCAAGAGGCCGAGCTCGTGCGCCTTCGCGAGGACGCCCCAGGGGTATTCCCCGGTTTCATCGTGGTGCTTGGCCACGGGCCGGATCTCGTTCTGGGCGAAGTCGTGGGCCATGTCGCGGAGGGCGAGTTGCTCCTCGCTGAGGCCGAAGTCGATGGACATCTGAGCTCCTTGTGGGGCCCGCTGCTAACCGATCTGCGGGCCAGTGATTAGCACCGCGTCATGACTTCGCCGCACACCGTCGACACCGTCCCCACCCCGAATCCGGACGCGCTCATGTTCAAGGTCCAGGAGACCTTGATCCCGGTGGGAACGTACGAGTTCAACAGCGCCGCCCAGGCCAGCGACGCGCCCCTCCCCCGCCGGATCTTCGACCTCTCGGGGGTCACCGGGGTGCTGGTGGCGCCCCGGTTCGTGACCGTGACCAAGGACGGCGAGACCCCGTGGCCGCTGCTCGTCCCGATCGTGAAGGACGCGATCCGCGACTTCCTCGACTCCGGCGACATGGCCGTGCCCGAAGACGGCCTCCCGGTCGACATCCCCGTGGACGAGCTCTCCCGCCGGGTCCTCGCGCTGTTCGACGAGTTTGTCCGCCCCGCCATCGCCCAGGACGGCGGCGACATCGTCTTCCGCGGGATCGAGGACGGCGTGGTGCTGGTGAAGCTCATCGGCGCCTGCGGCACCTGCCCGTCCAGCACGGCCACGCTCGCCATGGGCGTCGAGCGGATGCTGCTGGAAGAGATGCCGGAGCTCCGCGGGGTGCGGCAGGTCGAGTGACCCAGGGCGCTCCGCCGCGAGCGCCCCCGACGGGACATTTTCCGCGACGCGGCGGTCGCCGCGCGCGGCGTGGCCCGCTAAACCGCGCGGGCATGCTGCTCACCCTCCTCCTCGCGTGTGATCTTCCCGGCCCCACCTACGTCGACCGCAAGCTCGTGGAAGACGCCTACCATCGGGGCGACGAAGCCACGGTGTGCGTCGGCCTCGACATGAAGGAAGAGAAGGTGCGCGGGTATTCGGCCGAGATCCTCTCCACGTGGTCCGAGCCGTCGAGCTGCCTGTGCGAGAAGCTCAACAAGGCGGGCAAGTGGGACGCGCCGGTGCTCAAGTCGCTCGCCAAGGGCGAAGACGACGAGCACGTCGGCTGCGCGGCCACGCTGCTCGACGATCCCAAGGTCCAGGACCGCGGCGAGCTGGTGAAGCTCCTCGTCGGCATCAAGGTGCCGCAGGTGGAGGCGCGCCTGAAGGAGGCCGCGAAGTCCGACTCCGACGTGGCGGTGCGGGCGGTGGCCATGAGCGTGCTCAAGCCCGAGAAGGACCCCGACGCCCTGGCGCTGCTCACCACCTCGCTCACCGACGCCAACCCCGTGATCCGCGCGGCCGCGGCCCAGTCGCTCACGGGAACGCAGGCCGCGAAGGAGGCGCTCATCGCGGCGACGAAGGACGCCGACGGCGGCGTGCGCGGGACCGCGTTCGCGAGCCTCCGCACCATCAAGGACGTCGACTACGCCTCGCTCGCCTGCCCGGCCCTCCGCACCGACCCCGACCCGAGCGTGCGGGCCGCTGTCGCCGGGGCGATGAAGGGCACGAGCAACGATGCGCTCCTCGCCTGCCTCCGCGAGCACATGCTCGAGAAGGAGGACGACGCCCTCGTCCGCACCGCGATGCTCGCCACCCTGCACTCGACGTCGAACCCCAAGGCCGCCGACATGCTCTGCGAGGCCATCCCCTTCTGGGTTCACACGTACATCGGCGAGGATCACCCCCAGCGGGAAGGTCCGTCCGACATCATCTTCGCGCAGAACAACCGCGACATGAACCGCAGCTACGAGTGTGTCGAGAAGGCGCTCAAGGCCGGCGGCTACAAGACCTGCGAGCAGAAGTTCTACGTCAACGACTGGTTCCACGAGCTGGGCGGGAAGAATTCCGCTCCGCGTCCCTGCAACGCCAAGGGCGGTGGCGGGGGCGGCGGCGGTGGGTCCGGCGAGATCGAGTTCTAGGAGATCAGATGGGAAGCCTCGTGGAAGTTCTCAAAGACCCCGGCAAGCGCCGACAGATCGTCGACGCCGGGGTGCGGGTCATCGAAGCCGAGGTCGCCGACAAGGGCGGGCTCAGCGGGCTGGCGATCAAGGGCACGTTCAAGGTGGTGCAGAGCCTCAAGCCGGGGTTCGTGCCCCAGGCGCTCAACCACCTGATGGACGACTTCGCCTCGAAGGTCGACCCCTTCTGGCAGGACTGCCAGGCGCAGAAGGCCGAGCCCCGCGGCTACTTCACCAAGCGCGGCAACGAGATCGCCAACGCGCTGCTCTCGATCACCGACGACCGCGCGCGCCGCGGCGAAGGTCCGGCCCGCAGCGCCTACGAGAAGCTCCGCCCCGAAGGCGTAAAACACGTCACGGCCGCGATGCCCCGGCTCGCGGACCTCTGCCGGCAATTCGCGAGCTGAGCGCGTCCGGCCGCGGAGCCTGACCGCGGCGGACCTCTCTGTCTTGCCCTGCCCTCCCGGCCCCTCTCCACCCTCGCGAGCCAGGACCAACGTCGGCGGGCGCCGCCGTGGCCCGTGCCCTCCGCGACCTCTGTGGTGAACCCCTTCGGTTGTCGCGGCGGCCCCCCGCCCGCCCGCCCCGCCATTCTCCCCGCGGTCGCCCCTCGACCGCCGACGAGTCCGGGCGGCAAGCCGGCGTCGTGCCTCGGCCCTTCGACATTGTCGACTGTCGGCGTCGTGGACCCCGGCGAGCTCAGCCCCGCGCGCTCCCCTCCCCCGCCATCGCCGCGATGGTCTCGCGCAGCCGCCAGACCATCCATACTCCGGGCCAGCCGGCCCAGAAGCCCACGAAGAACAGCGTCGGCCAGCCCGCGGTCTCGGCGATGATGCCCGCGAACGGCCCGACCCAGACGCGACCGAGCGCCGCGAGCGCGGAGACCAGCGCGTACTGCGTGGCCGAGAAGCGGCTCGCGGAGAGCGACATCAAGAGCGCCACGAACGCCGCCGTGCCCATGCCCGAGGTGACGTTCTCCAGGGCGACCGCGGCCAACATCCCCCCGTCGACCGTCACGGACTCCTTGAGCCACACGACGCCGAGGTCGAACGGCGGCATCTCGAAGGCGCCGAGCGCGCCGGCGCCGGTGAGCGAGAGGAAGAAGAAGCCGAGGACCGCGACGGCCTGGAGCGCCCCGAAGCCCACGAGCGCGCGGACGAGCCCGAGGCGAGGCAGGAAGATGCCCCCGATCAGGCTGCCGACCACCGTGAGCCAGATCCCGAAGACCTTGTTCACCACGCCGACCTGCGCGCTGGTGAACCCCGCGCCCTTGAGCAGGAAGGTGGTGTTCAGCGCCATGCAGAAGGCGTCGCCGAGCTTGAAGAGCACCACCGCCAGGAGCAGGGCGCGCGCGTGGGGTTGGGCGAGGAAGCCCTCGAGCGAGCGGGTGAGCGTCGCGTAGCCGAGGCGCTTCGCCAGCTGTGCGCCGGTGGGCAGCGCGACCGCGACGCCGAGCGCCAACGCCACGAGGTCGGCGCCGCCCTTGGTGACCTTCTCCGAGAACCCGAGCGGCGCCACGAGGGTGTGGCCGAGCCAGGCCCCCGGGTAGGAAGCGGCGAACCAGCCGAGGACGGCCGCCGCGGCGACCGCGAGGAAGCCGAGCAGCTCCTGCCGCATCGGGGGCTCCCCTGCCGTGGCTGGGCGCGCGGGCGCGGGCGGCGCGACCGCCACCCCGATCGCGCCGGCGATCGCGAGGATCACCGCCAGCTTCCGGTAGACCTCCGGCCAGGTCATCCCGCCCTGGGCGGGGTCGGCCCAGATGAGCGCGATGCCGCCCGAGAGCACCATCGCGAGGCGGTAGCCGAGGACGCTGGTCGAGGCGCCGTGGCCGCGCTCCGCGGCGGAGAGCGTGTCGGTGCGCCAGGCGTCGATGACCACGTCCTGCGAGGCGCTGAGGAACGCCACGAAGGCGGCGACGGCGCCGATCCCGCCGATGTTCGCCGGCGACAGGTACGACAAAACGAACAGGGACACGACGAGCCCGAGCTGGCACACCACGATCCACCCCCGCCGTCGGCCGAGGAGCGGGGGCTCCCAGCGGTCCATCAGCGGGGCCCACAAGAACTTGAAGGTGTACGGCAGGCCGATGAGGGTGAGGAAGCCGATGGTGCTCACGTCGAGGCCCGCGACGGTGAGCCACGCCTGGAGGGCGGTGCCGGAGAGCGCGAGCGGGAGCCCGGAGGCGAAGCCGAGGATCAGCGAGGCGGCGAGGCGGCGCCACGCCAGGGCGTCGCGCGGGGGCGGCGCGGCGACGGCGTCGTTCATCGGGGGCCGGGGTTGTTGGGGACCAGCGGGCGAGGACCGGCGGTCACGTCGAGGCTCACGTCGAGGACGGCGCCCATCAGGCGGCGGAGCCCAGGGGCAAGCTCGCTCACGGGGACGCGCTCGTCGTCGCCGTGGGTGGTGCCGAGGAGCTCGGGGGCGATGACGAACGGCACGTAGCCGTAGGCGTGGACGCCGAGGGGGCGGAGCGCCTGGCTGTCGGTGTAGCCGACGCTCACGACCGGCCCGGCCACCGCGTGCTCCTGCCCCTCCACCGCGCGCGCCGCCAAGGCGGCGAAGAACGGGTCGTCCCACGGGCTGCCGTTGGCGTTGGTGGAGCTGGTGACCTCGAAGCGGACGGCGGGGTCGTCGACGAGGGCGGTGAGCTCGGCGAGCAGGGCGTCGACCGTGTGGCCGGGGAGGATGCGGCAGTCGAGCACCGCGCCCACCTCGCTCGGCACCACGTTCGGGGCGTTCCCCCCGAAGAACCCGGTGACGTTCACGGTGTCCGTGAGGGCGGCGTGGGTGGCCGGGTTGGCCAGGAGCTTCGGCTTCACGAGGAGCTTGAGGAGGCCCGGACTCTGGAGGATCGCCCCGGCGACCCCGCCGTGCTCGGCGCCGACCCGCCGGAACGCCTCGAGGAGCGCGGGCGACCATGTGACCTTGTCCTTGCGGGTGGCGAGCCGCTCCAGCGCGCGGGTGAGGTGCTCGGGCGCACGCCCGGCGATTGGCGTGGAGCCGTGGCCCGGCTTCCCGCTGGCGATCATCCGGATCCACACCGCGCCCTTCTCGGCGACGGAGATCGCGTGGAACGTCTGCCCCGGGAAGAACAGCCCTTCGAGGCCGTAGCCGCCCTCGTTCACCACGTGGGAGCAGCCGACGCGGTCCCAGAGCTTCACCACCGAGTCCATGCCCTGGCTGTCGACCTCCTCGTCGGCCACGGCGAGGAGGATCACCTCGCGGCGGAGCGGCACGCCCAGCCGGTGGAGCTGGAGCATCGTCATGGTCTCCAGCGCGGTCATCCCCTTCATGTCGAGCGCGCCGCGCCCGTAGAGGAAGCCGTCCTTCACGACGCCCGCGAACGGATCGACGGACCAGCGCGTGGGCTCCACCGGCACGACGTCCACGTGGGAGAGGAGGCAGATCGGCTTGTCCGCGCCGGAGCCGGGGAGGCGGGCGATGAGCGACGACCGCCCGTCGGAGAGCGGCACGCGCTCGGTGGCGATGCCCTCCTTGGCGAGGACGCCTTCGAGGAACTCCACCGCCTTTGTCTCATCACCAGGCGGGTTTACGGAGCGGATCTTCAACAGATCGCTCAGCAGCGTGGTGAGCTCCGGCGTGGCGGCCGGCCAGTCCACGCGGTCGAGCACGGCGTCGGCCGCGCGCGAGGGGCCGCCCGCGTCGTCGGGCAGGGCGCGGTGGGGGGCGGCGGCGGCGAGCGGGATCGTGAGGAAGAGCGAGAGGACCATCGCGCGGATGCTAACGCCTCACCAGCGCGGTATCGTTCGCGGGATGCTCCTCGCCCTCCTCGTCGGCTGTCCCAACCCCCAGGACACCCCGGCGCCCCCCACCCTCGACGAGTTCCTCCACCAGTCGTGGTCGCTGTACGCGGACACCGACCTCGACGGCCTGGGCACGCTCACGACCACGGAAGCGCCCACGCTCGACCCGGCGGAGTTCCCGATGAAGGGCTCCTACACCGACCTCACGGACGAGGAGTTCGCGCAGGTGGCGGTCGAGTGGGACGCCGATCCGGCGGCCGCGACCGGCTTCTACCTGGTGGACACGCTCGACTGCTCGCTCGACGAGCTCCAGGACGCGCTCACCAACCCCCACCAGGAGGAGGTGTACCCCACGAACTACACCGCCTACCAGCGCGACTTCACCAGCGACATGGACGCGTTCCAGGCCGGCGACGCCGACACCGTCACCTGGGAGACCCACTACACGGTGAACATCCCGCTGTACGGCGCCTACAGCACCTTCGTGAACGGCGGCGCCTTCCGCATCGAGGTGGACGGCCAGACCGGGTTCGCCACCCGCACCTGGGCGCCGAACCCGGCCGAGTCCGACAGCGAGGGCCTCGCGCTCGACCAGGACTACCAGATCGAGGTGTACTACCCGGGCGAGACCGGCATGGTCCACGTGTACGGGATGTGGCGCCAGTTCCAGATCAGCGACGAGACCGACCAGGACGATCCCAGCCTCGGCGGCCTCATCCTCAACGGCATGGAAGGTTACTTCGACGACACGTCCACGTACTGCGCGTCGTTGCGGTGAACGGCGGCGAGGTGGTGGGCAGCGGTGCGGACGGCAGGGGGGATGCGGACGGCGCGCCGTACGATCTCCTCCTCTCCAGCGGGTTCCTCGCCTTCGCGCGCCACGCGGGCGTGCTCGCGGCGATCGAGGCCGCCGACGTGCCGGTCGGCGCCGTCGTCGGCACCTCGTCGGGGGCGCTGGTGGGCGCGTTGTGGGCCGCGGGGACGCCGGCCGCAGCGCTCCAGGGGCTGCTCGAAGCGCGCCCGCCGTACACCTTCCTCTCCCCTCACCTCGCCCCCTGGCGCGGCGCCTTCTCCCTCGCGCCGCTCATCGCCTGGCTCCGCGAGCGCCTGCCCGCCACCTTCGCCGAGCTCCCGCGCCCGCTCGCGGTGGGCGTCACCGGGCCGGATGGGGCGGCGACGCTCCTCACCGAGGGCGATCTCCCGGCGGCCGTCGCGGCGTCTTGCGCGATCCCGTACCTCTTCGCCCCGGTGAACGTCGGCGGCACGGCGTGGAAGGACGGCGGCGTGGTGGACCGCCTCATGGTCGAGCCGTGGCTGCGGTGGCGGGGCGAGCGGCCCGCGATCCTGCACGTCGTGGCGCGGTCGGCCGGCAAGGACAGCCCCGTGCCGCTCGACCGCTGGGTCGTCGTGCGCACGCCGAAGTCCGGCGCGAGCTTCTGGTCGCTCGGGGACATCCCGGCGAAGATCGAGGAGGCCCGCGCGGCGGCGGCGCCGGTGCTGGCGGGGATGGGGCGGGGGGGGCTGACGGCCGAAGGCAAGTCCGTCGATCCTGGGTCGGGGCACCCGTCGTCCGCGTGAACGTCGCCTCGCGCGGCGCCTCTTTGCGTCTTGGCGCCTTTGCGTGCCCTTCGAGAACGTCGCCGCGGGCAGGGCCACGAACCAGGCCCACGCAAAGACGCAAAGGCGCAAAGCCGAAGCGGGCCGGGTCGGCAGGGTTCCATTCCGGCGGCGGCGGCTTACGCGCTCGGGACGTCCCCAGAAGGAACCACCACGGAGTGCGCGGAGGACACAGAGAGAAGCCAGGGGAGAGAAGCAGAGATCACGTCGTGGCGGCCGCCGGCTTCCAGGACCGGGTCCGACGCTCCGACCCCCTCCCCGCTCCACTCCGTGAACTCCGCGTTCTCTGCGGTGGAATTCCCGTATTCCGCGGAGGATGCGGCTCCCTCCGGGTCCGTACCGCCCCAGCGGCCAGGGCCGCTCGACGCGGACGGTCCCGGGCACCCGGGAGGGTGCGGCGGCGCCCGCCCGCCGGGGCGAGGGTGTGCTACAAAAATCCCCTTCAGGCCGCGGCGCCCTTCGGCACACAGTGCAGGAGCGTCCCGTGGCGCTTGAGCTCGTCCAACCGGCAGGACCAGACGAGCTTCCCGTCGTGGACCGTCATGTCGGGGCAGCCGTCGCACATGTTGGCCTCGCCGTCCGCGCCGTGGTCGATCGGCTGGATGAAGGCGAAGGTCTGCATGTGGAGCTTCGTGAGCGCGCGCGCGGGGTGGCGCGCGACCGCGCCGAGCCAGTTGCCGAGGCCCTTGCGCATCCCCTTGTCGACCGCGGAGAAGAGCCCCAGCGTGGCCCGGCCATGGTGGAGCAGATCAGGGTGGGAATAAGCAAGGTACCGCCCCGCGAGCGCGTGGTGGCCGGTCTGCACGAGCTCCATGAACCGGGGCCCGACATACCCGTAGACGTGCTCCGGCTCGCCGACCCGGGCGACCAGCGTCCACTTGAAGCTGTTCGGGTCCTTGGTGCCGCCGAGGTAGGCCGCGGCCTCGAAGTCGGGCTCGTGCTCCCGGATGAGCGAGAACAGCTCGGGCGTGGTGAGCGGCGTCGGGTTCTTCTCCTGGTCCCAGTAGGGGAGCGCGTCCATGCCGACCGGCGTTCCCCCTGCGTAGTAGTCGAACTCCTGGGTGCGTGCGGTGCGGAAGAGGATGAAGACCATCGAGTGCACGATGTCGATGTGCTTCTGCGCCCACCGCACCATCTCCGGCACCTCGTGCATCGTGTCCCGGAAGACCGTGGAGTTGAACGAGCAGCTCAGCCCGCCCTCGTCCGCGACCATCCTCGCGAACTCCAGGCGGAGGTCGTTGAGCTCGAGGTTGGTGCGGCGAGGTTGACCAGGGCGGCGCTGGCTGGAGTCGACGTGGAAGGTGAGGCCGTGGAGCCCCGCCGCCTTCAGCTCGCGCAGCAGCGGGCGCGTCATCGCGTGGCCGTTGGTGTTGATGACCGGCTTGAGCCCGTACTCGTGACGGATCATCCGGACGATCTCCACGATCTCCGGGTGGACCAGCGGCTCGCCGCCGGCGATCGACATCGAGTCGACCCTCCGCTGGCGGGTGAAGACGTCGAGGTCGCAGCGGACCTGGTCGAGCGTCTTGTGAGAGTTGGCCTCGTTCGTCGAGTAACAACCGTCACAGTAGATGTTGCACTTCTTCGTGGGTTCGAGCCACGAGAGCACGTTGTCGTTGAGCGTCCAGGGCAGGCGGTAGTAGTCGGTCGGGTGCATGGTGTCCGTGGAAAGGGCGGCGCTCGCTATCGGCGCACGTCCGCGAGACCCATCGGCTGAACATCCGATACGCCCTCAAGAAATGTCCGTTGCAACCGAAGAGTGTCGGTGGGCGTGCTCAGGGGTCCTCGGGATGAGGGACCCCTCGCGGCCCTGTCGTCGCCTCCGATCCGCGTTGGACGCCTCACGTCCGCGGGCCGGCGATCCGATCTGCAGCGCACTCCCCCGGCTCCCCGATGTTCGCCCTCCTCCTGGCGTGCACCCCCGACGCGACGCTCATCCCCACCGACGCTTCGCCCGCCCACTTTCCCGTCGCCGACGGGGCCCTCCCCTCCGACCCGATCCCGGGGACCGACGACAACAACACCGGCGAGGACCCCGACACCGCGCCCCCGATCGGCGACAGCGGCGACGCCGACGGATGGGACGGCTCGGGCGCCTGCCCCGTGCTCGACGCCGCGGTCCGCGTGGGTCACCTGCCGCCCGGCCTCGAAGAGGTGAGCGGGATCGTCGCGTCCCGCGCCCACCCCGGCGTGGTGTGGGTGCTTGAAGACAGCGGCAACGAGCCCGAGCTCTACGCCCTCGACCTCGATGGCACCCTCCTCGCCACCGTGCGCCTCCCGGTGAACAACCGCGACTGGGAAGACCTCGCCCTCGTGCCGTGCGGGGAGGAAGACTGCTTGTGGATCGCCGACACCGGCGACAACGACCTCGTGCGCGACGACGCGATCCTCCACGTCATCCACGAACCCGCGATCGCCGATGGCGACGCGCACATCGACCACTCCTACCCCGTGCACTACGCCGACGGCGCCCGCAACGTCGAGGCGATGGTGGTGAGCGCGGCCGGCGTACCCACCCTGTTCAGCAAGCTCGACGACGGGACCACGGAGGTGCTCCAGCAGGTCGGCACGACCTTCCAGGTGAAGGCGCGGCTGGACGTCCACGACCGCGGCGACACCGGCTGGGATGGCCGGGTCACGGCCGCCGACCTCTGGCCCGACGGCCACACGCTCCTGCTGCGCACGTACGCCCACGCGTGGCGGTATGAGCTCCCTACCGGCGATCCCGCCGCGGTGGACGGCACGACGCGCGTGGCCATGGACGCGCCCGATCAAGATCAGGTCGAGGCCGTGGCCTGGGACCCGACCCTCGGCGGCTGGTGGCAGACGAGCGAGGGGGAAGGTGCGGAGCTCTGGTACGGGGGCTGCGCGGAGTGAGGGTTTGGCGGCGGGCGCGGATCAGTGATGGATCGCCGCGCCCCACCGCACGCCGACCGTCATCCGGTACTGCGCCCACGCCAGCGGTACCCCGGTGATGTGCGGAACGGGAATCTCCACGTCGTCCGGCTCGAAGATGAGGGTCCAGCCGCGGCGCATGTCGACGACGATGCCCAGGGCCGACACCCCGATGGCGGGGCCGAGCGAGCCCTCGCGGGCCCCGTAGACCGTCATGTTCAGCCGGGAGAGCCCCGCACGAACCGAGAACGCGAGGCGCACCGGCACGTCGCCGATCGGATACTCCCGCGTGCCGACGATCATCAGGTTGGTGCACCCGGAGACGATGTCGTTGGTGACCGCGGAGCCCCAGGGGTTGATCTCGCCGTCGATGCCGAGCACGAACCGGTCCGAGAGGCGCCAGCGAACACCGAGGGCGGCGGCGCCCGCGAGGTGGTCCACGGAGCCGCCGAGGCGACCTTCGATGCCGACATCCTGCCAGGAGGCCGGGTAGAGCGGTACCCGGGGGGACTTTGCGGCCGCGACCCGCGGGGCCGCGAGGCCGAGGAGGACCGCGAAGAGCATCAGCGTCGGTCGGGACGCCCTCCGGCAGGTGACGGCGCCAAGGGCGAACAGAACCCCGAGCCCGAACGGCGCGCCCCGCCCGCTGTCGCAGCCGCTGCCGACCGCAAACTCCCCCGCGTCGCACCACTGGTTGTCGGCAGTGCAGCCGGTCTGGAGGCGCAGGCTGTCGTCGAGCACAGCGGCGGCGGCGGCGCGGCGTTCATCCTTCGACAAGGCCGGATCGAGCACGGCCCGCACGAGCGCCTCGCTCGCCAACGCTGCCGCGTCCGACCGCTCGGCGGGGAGCCCCTCGCTCTGGCACTGGTCCATGGCGGAGAGGTGGGCAGCGCCATCCCGTTCGGGATCGAGGTGTTCGTCCGCGAAGTCCACGAAGTTGAGCACCCCGGTGACGGCGAGGGTGTCGTCGCGCAGGGTGTGGGCGTAGGCGTCCTGCAAGGTGTGGAGCGCGCGCCCGAGGTGCCACATCGTCGCCGGGACGGGGACGTCGCGGGTTCCGGAGAAGGTGAGCCAGATCGAGGCGTTCGTACGCACTGCGTCGTCGGGGAGCCCGGACGCGTCGAGGCCGTCTAGCGCCGCGTCGACCTCCTCGAGGATCTCCTCGCGGCAGCCCGCGAGCGCCGTCGCGTCGCCGTCGGCGCCGTCATCCGTGGAAGAACGTAGACAGTGAGCGTACTGGTGCTCGGAGTCGCCGTGGACGGAGGTGAGCGTGGCGACGTCGGTCGGCGCGGCGCCCATCAGGTCCGGATCGCGGGAGCCGGCGAGGAGCGCGGCGCCCTCCGCGTCCGCGAGGTCGGCGGGCACCACGAACGGGAGCTCGTCGATCCACCGGTGGTCCGCGGCGTTCGTCGAGGACGGCGCCACGAGAGTACCGTCCTCCCGCACCGCTCGGAGCGCCGCCCCCGCGAGGCCCTCATGGCAATCGCCGCTGAGCGACGAGCCGATGGTGAACGCAGACGCCAGGCCGACCCAGAGCATCATCCCCTCCCCGCGGTGCGCCGCCGGCGCGTCGCCCAAGCCCCACTCAACGCGCCAAGGACCATCGCTCCACCCGTGCCGCCACCACAGCCACACGCCTCCGGCGCCGCCTCGGCTTCCCCCTTCCGCACTTCCAGCAAGAACTGCCGCTGATCGTGCTGAGGGCGCCCGTCGTAGGGCGAGGCGCTGGAGTCGTAGACCTCCAGGGTGAACGCCGCGTTGGCGGCGCCGGTGGGGGTGCCCGAGAGCCGACCCGAGGCGTCGAGGTGGACCCCTTCTGGGAGCGCGCCCGCCGAGACGTCCCAGGCGTAGGGTGGGGTGCCCCCCCACGCGGTGAGCGCCTCGTCGTAGGTCGCGCCCGCGGTGGCCTGGGGGAGCAGCGTGCTGGTGACGGCGAGGCCGCGGACCGTCTCCAGATCGGCGGCGAGGGCGGCGATCGTCGCCTCGTTCGCGGCATCCCCGGCGACGCTCTCCGCTTCGACCGGGTCGGCCTGGAGATCGTACAGCTCCCGCTCCCCGGTCGCCGACTCCAGGTATTTCCACTTATCGGTGACCACCCCGGCCCAGGTGGGCTCCGTGTACGGCCAGCCCTGGAGCGGCACGAAGTCGCGCCCCGCCGCGGCGTCGTCGCAGAGCGGACCGACCAGGGACTGCCCCTCCCCGCGGGGATCGAGCCCCGCGAGCTCGGTGATCGTCGCGGCGAGGTCCAGGTTTGCGGCGACCAGCGCCGAGCTGTGGCGAGGAGTGAGGCTCGGATTCCACACCACCAGCGGCATGTGCACCGACTCCTGGTAGCCGACGCCCTTCGCCGACAGCCGGTGTTCGCCCCATTGCTGCCCGTTGTCGGAGGTGATGACCACCACCGTATCGTCGAGGCGCCCCTGGGCCTCCAGCGTGTCCATCACCGACACGATGGCGCGGTCCACCGAGAGCAGGGTCTCCAGGCGTTCTTCGTTCACCGCGTCCTGCGTGGTCACCTCTTTCGTGCTCCACACCGGGAGCTCCTGCATCCACGCCGGCTTGTCCGACATGTCCGCTTCTTGCCACGCGCCGCCCCGGTACTGCACGCCCGCGAACGTGCCCACGTCCTCCGGCGCCGGCTCGTGCGGATCGTGCGGCGATCGGAAGGAGACGTACACGAAGAACGGCGCCTCGGCGTGGTCCTCGATGAACCGGGAGGCCGCGGCCGCCTGCCAGTCCGTGACGTACCCCGAGACGTCCAGGGGTGCCGCGACCCCGGGCGCGTCAGGCGTGCTCGACCCGGCGCTGATCGAGAAGTCCGTCCACGGGTCGCCCTCCGCGACGGCCGCCCAGTCGGTCCACCCCGGCGGCACGTAGGTGTCCTCGTACCCGTTGAGGTACTTGCCCGACAGCGCGGTGGCGTAGCCCGCGGCCTGAAGGTGGGTCGCGAGGGTGTCCGCGTCCGGGAAAACCGTGAACCCGCCCCGCGGCGCCTCGTTGGTGAGCACGCCGGTGTGCTGGGGGAGGAAGCCGCCGGAGAGGAAGCTCGCGCGCTCCGGGCAGCACATCGGGATCGTCACGTAGGCCTGGTCGAACACCACGGCGTGGTCGGCCAGGCGGGCATTCGTCGCTTCGAGCACCGGCAGCTGATCGAGACGCATGTCGTCGAGCAGGAAAACGAGGACCGAGAAGCCAGCGTCGGCGAGGCAGGGCACCCGGGGGCGTAACGCGCAGCGCGATCAGCCGGCGTCGGGGCCGGGGTTCTCCGCCCACAGGCGGGCGAGGTGCTCCAGCGTGTCCACGCAGGCCACCGTGTCCTCCACGGCAGCTTCGGGGTGAGCCCCGCCCGGCGCACCGCCGCCACCGCCCCCGCTACGCCTCCGGGAGCGGCTCGGCCAGCGCGAACCACAGCGCCTGCTCCCCCCCGCAGCGTCGACAGTGGAGCTGCACCAACCGGAGGCGGCGCCCCGCGACGAGGCGGGCTTCGTGATCCCCGACCCGCACCTCCGCGCCGCATCGCGAACAACGCTCCCGCCCGGCGCGAGGCTCGATGCGCGCTGCGCTGTCCACCCGGATCGGCCAGTCGGGGGCGCCGCCTTCGTGCTGCGGCGCGTCCGGCGGCGGGATGTCCGACGGCGCCGGCGCCCGCCCCGACAACCCTGCGCGCGAGGACTCAGCGTGGCCGGCCGAGAGACCCCGAACGATCGCGAGGACCAGCGCGACGATCACCACCAGGAGGCCGACGGCGCCGAGGATCACGACCGCGGCCTCACGCAGGGCTGCCGACGGTGGCCGAGCGCGGGCCAGCCTCGCCGCTCGGGGCGCCGGCGGCCACGCGGCTGAGCGCCGAGCCTCATCCCCTCCCCGCCCCGCGCCGTCGCCGCATCGCCCACGCCCCGCCCAGCACCCCCAGGACGGTCGCTCCGCCCGGCTCGGCGGCACAACCACACCCTCCTTCGCCCCCGTCGATCGCCATCCCGAACTGCCGTTGATCGTGCTGAGGGCGCCCGTCATAGGGAGACGCGCTGGAGTCGTGGACATCCAGGGTGAACACCTCGTTGGCGGCCGCCTTTGGGGTGCCCGAGAGGCGGCCCGAGGCGTCCAGGCGGAGCCCTTCGGGGAGCGCGCCGGCCGATAGCTCCCAGGTGTAGGGCGGGGTGCCCCCCCACGCGGTGAGCTCCTCGTCGTAGGTTGCGCCCACGGTGGCCCCGGGGAGCAGGTCACGGGTGACGGCGAGCCCTCGAACCGGGCCGAGATCGGCGGCGAGCGCCACGATCGCGGCCTCGTTCGCGGCCTCCCCCGCCACGTTCTCCGCCTCGTACGGGTCGTCCTGGAGATCGTAGAGCTCGCGCTCCCCGGTGGCCGTCTCCAGGTACTTCCAGCGCGAGGTGACCACGCCGGCCCACGCGGGCTCGCGGTACGGCCACCCCTGAAGGGGCACGAAGTCACGTCCCGCGGCGGTCTCGTCGCAGAGCGGACCGACCAGGGACTGTCCTTCCCCACGAGGGTCTAGCCCCGCGAGCTCGGTGATCGTCGCGGCGAGGTCCAGGTTCGACGCCACCATCGCCGCGCTGTGGCGGGGGGTGAGGCTCGGATTCCACACCACCAGCGGCATGTGCACCGACTCCTGGTAGCCGACCCCCTTGAGCGACAGGCGGTGTTCGCCCCACTGTTGCCCGTTGTCGGAGGTGATCACCACGACCGTGTCGTCGAGCCGGCCTTGCGCCTGGAGCGTGTCCATCACGGAGACGATGGCGCGGTCGACCGAGAGCAGCGTCTCCAGCCGCTCTTCGTTCGCCGCGTCGCTCTCGGCCACCTCGGCGTCGGTCCAAAGGGGGATGGTTTGCATCCACGCGGGCTTGTCCGCCATGTCCGCTTCCTGCCACGCCCCGCCCCGGTACTGGATGCCTGCGAACCTGCCCACGTCCTCGGGCGCCGGCTCGTGCGGATGGTGAGGCGAAAGCAGCGACACGTACACGAAGAACGGCTCCCCGACGTGGTCCCCGATGAACGTGGAGGCCGCCGCCGCCTGCCAGTCCGTCACGTAGCCGGAGACCGCCACGGGCTGCGCCACGCCGCCGGCGTCCGGCGTGCTCGACCCGGCGCGGAGGGTGAAGTCCGTCCACGGCTCACCCTCCGCGACCGCCGCCCAGTCGGTCCACCCCGGCGGCACGTAGGTGTCGAGCTCGTCGTATTCGTTGAGGTACTTGCCGAACAGCGCGGTGGCGTAGCCCGCGGCCTGGAGGTGAGTCGGGAGGGTATCGGCGTCCGGGAAGGCCGTGAACCCGCCCCGCGGCGCCTCGTTGGTGAGCACGCCGGTGTGCTGGGGGAGGAACCCTCCGGAGAGGAAGCTCGCGCGCTCCGGGCAGCACATCGGGATCGTCACGTAGGCCTGATCGAACACCACGGCGTGGTCGGCCAGGCGGGCGTTCGTCGCTTCGAGCACCGGCAGCTGATCGAGACGCATGTCGTCGAGCAGAAAGACCAGGACCGAGAGGCCGGTGTCGGCGAGGCAGGGCACCCGAGGACGTAACGCGGAGGGCGATCAGCCGGCCGCAGGGCGGGGTTCTCCGCCCCCGGGCGGTGGTGTACACGGGGGAGCGAGCGGAATGCCCCTACGGCGCCGAGGATCGCCGGAGGCCAACCCGCGCGCCTCTCAAAAGTGAGTCACCCCGGCCCCCAGGAAGAACCCAGGAACCGGGGTGACGAGGCCGCAGGGGCGACCGACGACCGCTCAGTCGAAGAGCTGGCGGGCGCGGGCGGTCGAGACCAGGCCGGCGCTACGACGCACGCCGAGCTTCTTCAGCAGGTTGCGACGGTGCACTTCCACGGTACGCTCGCTGATCGAGAGCGCCGCGGCGATCTCGCGGGAGGTGGCGCCGGTGGCCACGCGGTTGAGCACGTCGCGCTCGCGCGGGGTGATGTTCGGGGTCTCGGAGGCGCCGGCGTCCACGCTGCCGACCGGAGCGAAGCGCTCGATCGCCTTGCGGAGCTCGCTGGGGGTGCAGTCGAACGCGAGCACCGCGTCCACCCCGAGGGCCTCGGGCAGGGGGAGGCGCCCGCCGCCCGTCCACACGGCCACGCGCACCCGGCCCTCCTCGGCCGCCATCGGGGTGCGGTGACGGAGCACCAGCAGATCGAGGTTGCACTCCTTCCCGCCTTCGATGATGCCCTGACCGAGCACGGAGGCACGGATGCCGTGAGCGAGGAGCGGGGGGAGCTGGCGGAGAGAAACGGTGAACATTGTGACCTCGTTGTTGAACCGAATGTGGCAGAGTGGAGCGCCGGAGCACCCCCTCCTGTCGACCGCGCCTTCTCTACCCGGGTTTCAGCCTAGGTAGAATAGGGGCGGCTACGTATTGGGCCCGAAGTTGTGATCCACCGACCGCTCGTCGCCGGCGAGGCCGCCGGATTACCCATATGTACCGACGATGATCTCGGGCCTAACGGAACAGCGGCAACAAGCGGGACCGCTGTAGCTTCCCCAGTGCGTTCCGCGGGAGCGACTCGACGAAGACGACCCTGCGTGGCCGCTTGAGCCCGCTGAGGCCCCGCGCCACGGCGTCGAGGCCCGCGAGGACGGTATTCCGGTCCGCGTCCGCCCAGGGAACGACCGCCGCCCCCACGACCTCGCCGAGGTCAGGGTCGGGCACGCCGCAGCAGCCGACCTCCACCACCCCGGGCGCCGCCGACAGTGCGTGTTCCACCTCCGCGGGGGACACGTTGACCCCCCCGACGATCACGAGGTCCTTCTTCCGGCCCACGATACGCAGGTACCCCGCTTCGTCCCACTCCCCGGCGTCGCCGGTGCGGAACCAACCGTCTTCGGTGAACGCCGAAGGGTCGGGTCGAGGCTGGTATCCGTGGAACACCGCCGGCCCGCGCACCTGGACCTCGCCGTCAACGAGGCGGACGTCAGTGTCCGCCAGGGGCCGACCCACGGTACCGGCGCGCCGCTCGCCAACGCCAGGGTTGCTGGTGATCATCACCGTTTCCGTCATCCCATATCGCTCGAGCACCCGCTGACCGAGGGCGGCGTGGACCGCATCGGACACCTCCACAGGGAGGCCGTCGCTGCCGCTGACCAGGAGGCGGAGCCCGGAGAAGGCGGCTGGTTCAACCTGCATCAGCGACAGCCAACGCCGGAAGTAGGTGGGGACCCCGAAGAAGAGCGTCGCCTCGGGCGGAGGCGCCACCGGCTCGAACCGCGCGGCGAGGATGAGCCGCGCGCCGCGCAAGAGGGTGCCATGGAACCCGAGCACCAGCCCGTGGGTGTGGAACATCGGCAGGGTGAGCCAGAGCACGTCGTCCGCACGGAGCGCCCAACATTCCGCCAACGCGTCGAGGTTCGCCGTCCACATCTCCCAGGTTTGCGGGACCCCCTTGGGGCGACCCGTCGTGCCGGAGGTGAACAGCCAGGCGGTGACCGGCCCGCCGACCCACTCGCCCACCGGGCGCCCCTCCCCCACCGACGGCACACAGCGGACCCCGATGAAGCGCTCCGGGGTCGGGGTGATCACCAGCACGGGAGCCGCGTCCTCGATGATCGGCGCGAGCTCGACCTCGCGATAATGGACGTTGAGCGGCACCCGCACCGCGCCGAGCGCCATGCACCCGAGGTGAGCCGCCACCAGGGGAAGCCCGTTCTCCAACTGGATCGCGACGCGGTCTCCCGGGTGAACCCCTTGGGCCGCGAGCCACCCGGCCGTGCGCTCGCCGAGCTCGCGGAGATCGCCGTAGGTCCAGGTCCGACCTTCCCAGTCGAGCGCCGGGCGCTCGGGGGGGTGGGCCAGGAAGCGGGCGAGGAACCGGGGGCGGATCATCCCGCCGTCGTATCCGGTCAGGGTCCGGCGGACGGGCGCACGGCGCGCGCACGACAGATCCTTGATAGGCCCGGCCCCCATGGTCCGCTCCTGGCCCCGCCGCGTTTTGCGCCTCCTGCTGAGGCTGGCCCTCGTGGCCCTGCTGCTCCTCGCGGTCGCGTCGGTGCCCGCGTTCTACGTGGCGGACGGTTGGCGTCAGGAGGGCGAGGCGCTCGCCGATGCCCACGTACACTACGAAGTGGCCCATCCCGGCTGGAGTTTCCCGGCCACGGTGGTGAGCCGGTCCACCCCGCTCACGGCCGCGCCGAAGCGGCTCATCGCGGAGGCCAAGGCCCGCGGCTACGTAGAGAAGTGTCCGGAGCCCGGCCCTGGGGAGTTCTGCGCGAAGAACCAGAAGGTGGTGCCCCGGGTGGGCACGGAGGCGCTGGAGCCGATCAAGCTCGGTGTCCTCATCGGCCCCGACGGGGAGCTGCGCACCCACCTCCCCCTCGCCGAGGCGCCGGAGGTGCTGCTCCAGGCGATCATCGCCGCGGAGGACCGTGAGTTCCGCGAACACAGCGGGGTGAACCTCCGCTCGATGGTGCGCGCGGTGATCGCCAACGCCCAGGAGGGCGGGTACGCGCAGGGCGGCAGCACGCTCACCATGCAGGTGGTGCGCAACCTCAACCAGCGGAAGGAGAAGACCGTCGAGCGGAAGCTGCAGGAGATGGTGATGGCCTGGGCCATCGACCGTCACCTGGGCAAGGACGGGGTGCTCCAGATCTACCTCGATGCGCCGTACCTCGGGCAGCAGGGCAACCTCTCCGTTTGCGGCTTCGAGGCTGCTTCCCTGCACTATTTCGGCCACTCCGCCCGCGAGCTGAGCCTGCCTGAAGCGGCCACCCTCGCCGCCATCCTCCCCGCCCCCGGGAAGTTCGCCCCGGACCGGTTCCCCGAGAAGGCCAAGGAGCGCCGCGATCGGGTGCTCGCCGCGATGCACGAGGTCTTCGGCGTGGAGGTCACCGACGCCCTCGCGAGCCCGGTGCAGACCACCTCGCCCCCCGAGTTCACGGAGCGCTACCCGGCCTACCTCTCCGCCACCCGCGCGTGGCTCGAGGGCCACGTCTCCCCGAGCGTGCTCTACGGCGCCGGGCTCACGATTGAAGTGGGGCTCGACGTCAACGCGCAGGAGGAGGCCGAGCAGCTCTTCCCGGCGAAGACCCGCTACTTCGAGTCGCTCATCGGCAAGAAGCGCCCCGACGGGCCGCTCCAGGCCGCCGGCGTGCTCCTCGACGTCGACACCGGCCTCATCCGCGCCGTCTACGGCGGCACCGACGTCACCTCGATTTCCTTCAACCGGGCCACCCAAGCGCGGCGTCAGCCGGGATCGAGCTTCAAGCCGCTCACCTACGCGATGGCGTTCGAGCAGAAGAAGGAGGACGGCTCGCCCCGCTTCACCGCGGGGTCGGCCGAGCCGAACTCCCCGCGCGACTTCAAGACCCCGCAGGGCGTCTGGCGGCCCCGGAACGTGGGCGGCGAGTACAGCACCACCGCGTGCCTCGCCCAGGGGCTCACCTGGTCGCAGAACATCGCCACCGCCTCGCTCCTCGAAGAGGCGGGCGGGCCCAAGGCGCTCATCGCGTTCGCCAACAAGCTCGGCTTCGACACGGCGAAGTTCCCCGAGGAGATGGGGCTCTGCCTCGGCCAGGGGGAGGTCACGCCGCTGGCGATGGCCCAGTTCGCGGGCATCGTGTCCAACGGCGGGTTGAAGCTCGATGCCAGCCCGGTCGTGCGCGCGGTGGACGCGGGCGGCGTGGAGCGGGTGCAGGGCCCCGTCGCGGGCGATCGGGTGATCACCGCGGAGGCGGCGGCGCTCACCCGCGAGCTGATGCGCTCGGTCATCGACGTGGGCACCGGCGGCGCGAGCCGCGGCGCGGGCGGCGAGGGCGGCTACCAGGGCCCCGCGATGGGGAAGACCGGCACGACCGACAGCGAGAAGGACCTCTGGTTCGTCGGTGCAACGCCGAAGGTCGCGATGGCGGTGTGGACCGGCTACGACACCCCGACCCCGCTCGGCGTGGCCGCCAGCGACCTCGCCGCGCCGCTCTGGGGCTGGTGGATGAACCGCGTCACCAAGGTCGACTTCACCGAGAAGGACCCCGCCACCGGCCTGCCGATCTACCCGGTCTGGCCTGACGAGCCGAAGATCGTGAAGCGGTCGGTGTGCAAGGTCTCCGGGAAGCTGATGAACGGCACGTGCCCCGGGATCGTGGCGCCCTTCCTCGAAGGCACCGCGCCGAAAGAAGGCTGCGGCATCGAGCACCCGCCCGCGCCCGAGGTGGAGCTCGACGAGAACGGGGTGCCCAAACCCCAGCACGAGTCGCTCTGGAAGCGGCTGGCACGCGAGCAGGCGGAGGCCGCGGCGGGCGGGCCGGTGGAGCCCGGCGCAGCCCCGGTGCCGGCGGCACCGAAGTAGCCATTCCAAAAGATGAAGGTGGGTTCACCTCCCGGCCCTCCCCCATCCTCGCGAGCCAGGACAGGCCTCGGCGCGGGGCGGACGGGTAGCGCCGCGCCGGGAGGGAAAGGGCGGCGCCGACCCGTCCCGCGCCGGGAGCGCCGGTCGGCCGCACTCAGCCCCCGGAGTCTGGCTGCAACGCCGCCCAGACCACAAAGCCCACCGACCCCGCGATCACCAGGCCGAACCAGAGCCAGAGGAGCTTCCGACGCAGCGCCGCCCGCCGTGCGACGGCCGCCGCGTGGATCGCCATCTCGGCGGCCTCCGCCGCCTCCGCTGCCGCGCGCGCCGCCGCGGCCGCCCGAGCCTGCTCCGCTTCGAACGCGCGCCGCTTCGCCCGGCCAGAGGCCTCCTCCGCGGCACGCGCTGCTGCCGCCGCCTGCGCCTCCAGCGTACGCCGGCTGGGCCCGCCGAAGCGCACCGTCCACGGGTGCACCGCCCGCACCGGATGCAGCGCCCGCCACACCTCCGGCGGCACGGTGACCTGGGCCTCGCAGTGACCGCACCGGGCCAGGCGGTCGTCCGCCGCGGCGAGGGCCACGTTGGCCCCGCACTGCGGGCAGCTCACCGTCACCGGCGCGCCGACCGGCGGCGGCTCCTGGAAGCGGAAGACCCGCTGCGCGGACGGCACCGACGCCGCCAACGGCCCCGGCACTGGCGCCACCGCCACCGTGGCGCCACAGCTGCACGTCAGCGTCCCCTCCGCCTCCGCGTCGACGCGGAGCACCTCCCCGCAGGCGGGGCACGCCGGCGCGCGCGCCGGCCGGGTTGTCCACCGCCAGTGGTTCGCGCCGCGCAGCGCGAGCCCCGCGCCGGGGGGCTTCGGCCAACCGGCCTCGAAGTCGTCGAGCAGCTCGCGGACGAGCCCGCCCGGGATCGGGACCACGTGCCCGCACCCCCCACACACCACCGCGGCCTCCGGGCCGTTCACCGGCACGGGCGCCGCACAGGTCGGGCAGTCGGTGCGGAGGGTGAACGAACCATAGCGGGGGTCCGAGTCGCGTCCGAAGGACATGCGCCCCGGTAACCGGGCGATGGAAGGGGAGCGCTGACGGTCGTTGCGCCTGGGACGGGGGTCCGGGGCACCTACGGTCGATGGCGCCCCTGCTTCACCCCTCGAACCTGCGCAGCTCAACCTCCCGCCCGTGGACCACCCCGTACGTCCGGTGGCGAACCCAGTCGCCGGGGTTCAGGAAGGTCCCCGCGCCCATCCGCTCGCAGGACGGCACGTGGGTGTGGCCGAGGACGACCAGCTCCACGCCGTCGGAGATCCACCCGCCGGCCAGCCCGCGTTGTGCCGAGACGAGCTTGGGGTCCGAGTGGCCGTCGCCGAGCGGACCGGCGAGGCGATGCATCAGCTTCCAGGCCCCGGTTTCGCCCAGGGCGTCGAGCGCGCTGGCGAAGGCACGGGAGCGAAGCCCGGCGTGGAACGCACGGTAACGCGGGTTGGGGTCGACCTCGTCGCCGTGGGCGACACGCGCACGGAGCCCGCCGAGGGTGAGCTCCACCCGGGCGCCGATCGCGCCGTGCGGTCCCACCGGGACCCGCGCCGAATGCTCCGCCAGGAACGCCGGGAGCAGCCAGTCGTGGTTCCCGGGGACCACCACCACCGAGAAGGTGGAGAGCGCCTCGATGACCGGGGCGTAGGCGGAGAACGGGCGTCGGCGCGGCGCGGCGAACGCGTGGAACACGTCCCCGCCGAGGACGACCGTCTCCGCCGGGCGCGTGGCCAGAAAACGCAGGAACGCCGCCTGCGTGGGCGAGGCGGGGCCATCGCAGTGCACATCGCTGACGATCACGGCGTCCATCCGCGGGGCCATACCCCGTCGGTTAGGCCCCCGCCCCATGGCCGACGCCCGCCCGCCGCTCGCCGAGCGCCTCCGCCCCCGCACGCTCGATGAGATCGTCGGGCAGGAGAAGCTCCTCGCCCCCGGCGCGCCCTTCCGCCGTGCCCTCGCCGCCGGCCGCCTTCGTTCGTTGCTTTTGTGGGGCCCGCCCGGCTGCGGCAAGACCACCCTGGCCCGCGTGCTCGCCGACGCCGTGGGCTACCGCCTCGTGCCGCTCTCCGCGGTGCTCAGCGGCGTGAAGGACCTCAAGGACGTCCTCGACAATCGCCCGGCCCTCGACCCCCGGCCGCTCCTGCTCTTCGTCGACGAGATCCATCGGTGGAACAAGGCGCAGCAAGACGCGCTTTTGCCGCACGTGGAGAGCGGCGCGGTCACCCTGGTGGGCGCCACCACCGAGAACCCCGCCTTCCACCTCATCCCCGCGCTCCGCAGCCGCACCGAGCTCCTCATCCTGGAGCCCGTGCGCCCTGAGGCGATCCGCGCGCTGCTCGGCCGGGCGGTGAGCGACCCCGAGCGCGGCCTCCCCGCGGGCACCGAGGCCGAAGCCGCCGCGCTCGACGTGATCGCCCGCGCCACCGACGGCGACGCCCGGCGCGCCCTCGCGCTGCTCGAACGCCTCGCCGACCGCGGCCCGGTCACCCTCGCGGCGCTCCAGGGCGCTGGTCAGGCGATCTTCCACGACCGCGACGGCGACGCCCACTACGACGTGGTCAGCGCCTTCATCAAGTCGATGCGCGGCTCCGACGCCGACGCCGCGCTCTACTGGATGGCCCGGATGATCGAGGGCGGGGAAGACCCGGTCTTCATCGCCCGACGGATGGTGATCTTCGCCAGCGAAGACATCGGGAACGCGGATCCCCGCGCGCTCCAGATCGCCGTGTCCGCCATGGAGGGCTGCGCGCGGATCGGGATGCCGGAGTCGCGGATCCTCCTCGGGCAGGCGTGTACGTTCCTGGCCACGTCGCCGAAGTCGAACGCTTCGTACAAGGCGATCAACGAGGCGCTGGAGGTGGTGAAGGAGACGGGCGCGCTCCCCGTGCCGCTGCACCTCCGCAACGCCCCCACCGGCCTCGCGAAGACCCTCGGCCACGGCAAGGACTACGTGTACCCGCACGACCAGCCCGATCACATCGTCGCGCAGCAGTACCTGCCGGACGCGCTGGTCGGGCGGAGCTTCTACCGGCCGACCCTGCAGGGCGGCGAGAAGACGATCGCGGAGCGGCTGGCGTGGTGGAAGAAGAGGTTGGAGGAGCGGTAGCCGCCCGCCGATGCCGCGTCCTCGCCGGGCGAGCCGGGATCCCGGTCAGGACGGGTCATACCGAATGACCCTGACTCGGATCGGTCCGGGCAGAACCCTCGCCCGGCAGCAAGCTATAGAGGGGCTCCCCGGCATGCGCAAGTTCGTGGTCGGTTTTCACCGACGGTCGTCGGTTCGTTGACGCGGCGGGTGACGTCGTCGGAGCGGGGCGGAGCGCAGCGAACGCCTCCGGCCGACGGCGGCAGGACCCAGCGCCAACGCCGACCATGCCGGGGAGCCCCGTCGCCGACAGGGCGTGTCGCGGAACCC
>CAIXRH010000118.1 GCA_903921785.1 uncultured Pseudomonadota bacterium | reverse complement strand
TCACTTCACCTTCTGGTCGACGACGACCCGTTCGCGGAGCACCCGACCGCTGCCGTCGGAGACGAGGACCAACCAGCGACCGGCGCCGGGGACCAGGAATGGCTTCACCACCAGGGTGCCGAAGGCCTTGACCAACCGAAGCGTGTCGACCTCCTTCGCCACCATCGCCCTCACCTCTTCGGCGGTGAGCACGCTCGCGGGCGGGGGCGGGACGGGCGCCGCAGTGACCGGGAGCTTCCCGGCCACCGCGACGTACTGCACCTTCACCGACGACACGAGCCCCGACTGGAGGTTCGTGGTGGTGGCGGTGTTCAGGGACACCGGCTCGGCGCCGAGCTGGCCGTCCGCGCGGCGCACGAACGTGGTCTTCATCTCCACGGTGGCTTCAGAGAGCGCCAACGCGGACTGAGGGCCTTCCCCCGCCGGATCGAGGGCCAGCTGGGTGGCGGACAACGACGCCGCGGTGGCGTCGAGGACAGCGGAGAGGGGAGCGGGTTCGGTGGGCATCGGGGCGATCAGGTCGGGGTGATGGTGTTGCGGACCGGATCCAGGCGCAGCGGCTTCGGCACCGGCACCAGCTTCGCGGTGATCTTGGAGGACACGGAGATGTCCCGGTTGAGCTTCCGCTCAAAACGCAGCGAGCTGGTGTCCCCATAGAGGGCGTACTTCTTGCCGGTGGTGGCCGTGCCCGACTCGGTGACGTTCTCCACGAGCTTCAGGTCCATCGCCACCTCCACGGTCGCCTCGGCGAAGGCGTAGAACGTGGGGGTGATACCGAGATCGAGCAGGGAAATCTGCTGCCCGGGCGCCTGGGTGTAGACCACGCTGCCGTCCGCGGCGATCGTCTCCGTGATACGTGGAATCACGGTTACGGTGCTGGTGGCCAGCTCGGTGATCATCGCGGCGCTGGCGCGGTCGAGCGCGGCCTGGGCATCGGCGATGCCCTCGGCGAGCATCCGGAGGATGTCGCCCACGGCCACGGCCGAGACCTCCTGGAGGTCCGCAGCGGGATCGCTGATCGGCGCGCGGAACGCGAGGTTCTTCGAAAACGCCGTCGACGGGGTCGTGGGCATGGACACGCTCGGGGGACAAAGGGAGGCGGCCCGCCCCCGGCGATTCACCGGGGACGGGCGGGACCGGGAGGACTACTGGGGCGAGGGGCGGTTGTCGACGATGCGCATCTCGGGGAAGATGCGGGGCGGCGGCGGCACCGGCACCAGCTTGGTGACGAGGCGGCTCGTGCCGTGCACTTCCTTACCGAACTTACGATTGTGGCTCACTTCGGCCGACACCGAGGCGCTGAAGCAGCCGAAGCCGACCTTCGCCTGGACGCCCACCTTCACGTTGGTCTCCGTGGAGGTGGTGGTCTTGATGTCCATGGAGACCTCGATGGTCGCCTCGGAGAACTGGTAGAAGGTCGGGTTGAGGCCGACCTGGAGCAGAGACATCTGGATCGGCGCCGCCTGGGTGAAGGAGACGTCGCCGTTGGCGGCGATCACCTGGGTGATGGCCGGCACGATCGAGATCGAGGTGTTCGCGAGCGCGAGGGCGGTCTCGACCGAGTTGGAGTCGAGCGCCTTCTGGGCCTCGGCGATGCCGAGGGCGAGCTTGAGCACGAGCTCGGGGAGCGGGACGTCGAGCAGCTCTTGTCCGACGCTCATCTGGTTTGCCATGGGGACTCCTTGGGTGGGGGCGGGGTGGATGCCAAACGAATCACTTGGGCCCCGGGGGCTGCCCAAGCAGACGGGTGACGTGCTGGAAACGTGCGGGGTCGAGGTTGACCGCGCCGCACATCGCGATGTCGCGGCTCCGGCCCAGGGCCGAGCCTTGCAGGACCGTCATCATCGCCACGAGGCGACGACGGTCCCCGAAGTCGATCACCACCTGCCCACCGGCGGCGTGCACCAGCCCGACCGTGGCGTCGGTACGACCCACCACGTAGAACAGACTGATGCCGTCCCGCGCGATGTTCACGGTCGCGCCGAACGCCTCGGCGGTACGATTCAGGCCTGGGGGGAGGGTCTGGGACATTGGGGAGGGGGTCGCGGAAGAGTGTACCCGATCCGGGGCGCCAACGCGGAACCAACGCCGTACTTTTGCGTATGATACCTGGCGTATCGCGAATGAATGAACAGAATAAGCTTAGCTAAGGCTACGCTATTTCGATCTAACATGGATCACACGTCAGACCGAAACACCCGCCCGAGCGACCTCCGCGCGCCGGCTCCTTCGGAGAATCGCCCACGTCGCCCCGGATGGAGCCCCTCCGCGGCGCCCGGGTGTCGGGGGAGCGGGCGGCATGCCGCGGTCCCGCGCCGGCCCCATGCCACGGCCCCCCACCGGAGGATAGAGCCGCCGCCCCCGGGTGACCCCATGTCCATCGTCCTCTACCACCACCCCTACTCGCGCGCGGCCAACATGATCTGGGCGCTCGAGGAGGTGGGCGCGCCCTACACGCTACGCACCGTGAACCTCCTCGCCGGGGAGCACAAGTCCCCCGAGCTGCTCGCGCTCAACACCATGGGCAAACTCCCGGTGATCACCGACGGCGACGCGGTGGTGTCCGAGACCTCCGCGATCTGCATGTACCTCGCCGACCGCTATGCCCTGGGTCGCCTCTCGCCGGCGCTCGACGACCGGGAGCGCGGCGCGTACCTGCGCTGGTGCGTGTACCCCTCCGCCGTGATCGAGCCGGGCTGCATGGCCAAGGGCGCGGGCTGGGCGTACAAGCCGAGCCAGGCGGGCTGGGGGAGCTACGAGAGCATCGTGCAGACGTTGGACACGGCGCTCAAGAACGGGCCCTGGCTGCTCGGCGACCGGTTCACGATGGCGGACGTGCTCGTCGGCAGCTCGCTCCGCTGGATGCTCCGCTTCAAGATGATCGACGCGGTCGATTCCTTCGTCGCCTACGCCGAGCGGCTCGCGGCGCGCCCGGCGCTCCAGGCGTCGGAGGCGAAGAACGCCGCGGTGATGAAGGAGCTCGGGCTGGGCTGACCGGGGTCCGGCGACGAACGTCCGCCCGCCTCCGAAACGAACCGGCCCGTCCATCAGAATGATGGACATCGGGTCGAGGGGGCCGACGCGCCCGACGTAAGCCGCTGAATTCACGCCGCAAGGGGGCGCGGCACGGCGTTTGCGCAGCGGGGACCAGGAGACGAACATGATCCCCCTGAAGTTCTCGAAAACCCCGTATGCCGCGCTCCTCCTCCTCCTGGCCTCCGCCTGCGAGCCCTCCACGGGCACCGACACCGGCGGCACCGTCAACGACTCCACCGACACGTCGGGCAACCACGACACCTCGGAGACCGGAGACACCAGCGACACGGGGGACACGGCGGACACCGGCGACACGGCCGACACGGTCCCGACGATCCCCACGGTCCTCGCGAGCAGCCCGCTCGACGGCGCGATCGACGTGCCGGTGAACGCGTTCATCAGCGCGACGTTCAGCGAGGCCATGAACGGGGACAGCCTCCTCCCCGAGACCTTCACCCTCAGCTCCGGCGATCCGGCGCGCCCGGTCCTCGGGAGCATCGTCTACGCGGATTCTCGCGTCTTCCTGTGGCCCAACAGCGATCTGGAGATCAACACCACCTACGACGCCACCGTGACCGCCGCCGTCGAAAGTGCGGCAGGTGTCGCGCTCGAGGCGGACTACCAGTGGAGCTTCACGACCGGGGACACGCGCGAGCTGCTGATCCCGGTGGACCTGGCCACGGCCGGGAACTTCGCGATCCTCGCAAAGTCGGGGATCTCTACCGTGCCCACGTCGGCGATCACCGGCGACATCGGCGTCAGCCCCGCGGCCGCCACGTACATCACCGGGTTCTCGCTCATCGCGGACTCGTCGAACGTGTTCTCCGAGTCGCCCCAGGTCACCGGCAAGATCTACGCCGCGGACTACGCCTTGCCGACCCCCTCGAACATGACGACCGCGATCGGGGACATGGAGCTCGCGTTCACGGACGCGGCCGGCCGCGCGGCCGACGTGACCGAGCTTGGCGCCGGCAACATCGGCGGGCTGACGATCCCGCCCGGGGTCTACAAGTGGGGCACGGGCGTGCTCGTCCCCTCCGACGTGACGCTCAGCGGGGGCCAGACCGACGTCTGGATCTTCGAGATCGCGCAGGACCTCACGTTCGCCACCGGCGCCACGGTGCACCTCACCGGGGGGGCGATGCCGAAGAACGTCTTCTGGCAGGTGTCCGGCAGCGTGGACCTCGGGACCGGCGCTCACTGCGAGGGGATCGTGCTCACGCAGACGTCGGCGACGCTGAAGACGGGCGCGTCGGTCAATGGCCGGCTGCTCGCCCAGACCGCCGTGGACATTGACGCGAGCACCATCGTGGCGCCCGCGCCGTAGGGGCCGCCGCGGCGCCGCGATCCGCAGCGACGAACGCCCGGCCTCGGGAACCGTGATCCGCGGATCGCCCAGATGGTTGACATACTGTGTATATGAATGTATATACAGTCCGTGACGCTCGACCCCACCCTCGGAGTGCCCTTCTACCGCCAGGTGGAGCGGCAGTTCGCGGAGCAGATCCGCCGGGGCGAGCTCGCGGCCGGCGCCGCGCTGCCCTCGGTGCGCGCGCTCGCGCAGGAGCTCCTGGTCTCGGTGATCACCGTGAAGCAGGCGTACGAAGCGCTGGAAGCGGCGGGGCTGGTCTACTCGCAGCAGGGCCGCGGCACGTTCGTCGCACCCGGTGGCCGGGCCGCGGCGGGCGAGCAGGTCCGCGCGGCGTTCACGACGTCTGTCCGCGAAGCGCTGGCCGAGGGGAGGGCCGCGGGGCTCTCGCTCACCGAGCTGCGCATCCTCGTCCACGACTGCCTGGAGGAGCCATGAACGCCCCGTTCGCCGTCCGTGATCTCCGCCTCCGCTACGGGAAGTTCCTCCTCGACGTGCCATCGCTCGCTGGCGAGCCCGGCACCGTCATCGGCCTCGTGGGCCGGAACGGCGCGGGCAAGAGCACGCTCCTGCAGCTCCTCGGCGGGCTCCTCCAGCCCGACGCGGGAGACGTGCGCACCTTCGGCCTCGACCCCTGGCGCGACCCCGTGGCCGCCCGCCGCCGCGTCGGCTGGATGAGCGACGACATGCCGATCTGGGCGATGCGCCTGGATCGTCTCCTCGACAGCCTGCGTGGGTTCTACCCCCGCTGGGACCCCGCGCTGGTGGCCGTGCTCCTCGACAAGCTGGAGCTTGACCCGACGCGCCACGTCGCCGAGCTGTCCAAGGGGGAGAACACCCGGGTGCGGCTCCTGGTGACCCTGGCGTTCAAGCCCGATCTCGTGCTCCTCGACGAGCCCGCCACCGGCCTGGACGTGCCCGCAAGGCGCGCGCTCCTCGACCTCGTCCTCGGCGTCGTCCGTGACGGAGAGCGCACGGTGATCCTCGCCTCCCACCAGGTGGACGACGTGGAGCGCGTGGCGGACCGCATCCTGCTCCTCGAAGGCGGGCGCATCACCGCGGACGGTACGGCGGCCGAGGTGGCCGAAGGCGCCCCCAACCTCGAAGAGCGCCTCGCGGGGGCGCGGCGGTGAGCGTCTCCTTCTCCACCATCGTCCGCCCGATCCTGGCCGTCGCGCGGGCGGAGCTGCGGCAGCTCGCCGCGCGGCCGATCCAGCTCGTGGGGCTCCTGCTCCTCGCGGGGACGCCAGGGTGGTTCTTGTGCTTCGTGCACTTCGAGGGCCCGGCCGACGTGCTCATGCGGGCGTGGCCGCACCTCGCGGCGATGGGGCTGGGCGGCTACCTCCGCGGCATGCCCACGCGTCCGGGCGGCGGGCGAGCCGGAGAGGCCCTCCCCGGGTTGCCCGTGGCGCCCTGGCAGCGGATCGCGGCGCGGGTGCTGGTCGCAGAGGTGCTCCTGTTGGGGGTGACGGCTGCCGTCGGGCTCGGGATGCACGCCGCGGTGGGCGCCGCTCCGCCGACCAACCCCTTCGCTGGTGCCGGGGTCGCCCCGGGCGCGCTCGTCGCCACGCTCGCGCCCAAAGCGGTCCTCTGGGCCCCGCTCGCCGCGGTGGGAGCCAGCGGCGAGAGGCGGCTCGCGATCGAGAGGCTCGCCGTGGCGGTGGTGGTCGCCGCCAACGTGTCGCTCTCCCGGGCGGACGAGACGGTCCCTTCCGCCCTCTACGCGTCCGCGCTGGCGACGCTCGTTGTGGTGGGACTGGCGCGAAAGCGAGGCCGGCCCGACGATTGGCGTCGGCGTGGCGCGAGCCTCGACCGGCTCTCCCTCGATCTGAAGGCGGCCCTGGCCGCGGGCGGCGCGGCGATCCTCGCCCTGGGCTCGGTCTTGCTCACCGAATGGAGCCTCGGCGGCGCGCCGGACCTGCGGACGCGACTGTACGCCGTGGGCGGCACCGCGGCGGCGGTCCTCTTGGCCGCCCCGGTCCTCCCGCCGACCGCGCGCGGGGCGCTCCCGGAGGCGGAAGCTTCGTTTCGCCTGCCCGTGGACCGGCTCCGGCTCACGCTCGCTTCGGTGGGCGCGTCCCTGCGGCGGGCGATCGCCCTCCTGGCCGTGCTGGCCACCGTGGTGCTGTGGGCCCGCGTGGCGACGGGTCCGCTCGCCGGGCGGGGCGACCTCGCGCTCAGCGACCAGGGCAACATCTCCGCGTTCCTCCTGTGCGCGGCCGCAGCCGCCGGCGCGTTCGCCTCCCTCTCGGGGAAACGGTGGGGGCTCCTGCCCCACGCGGTCGGGCTCTGCGCGCTGGCCGCGGTGCTCCTCCTCCTCGGGGTCGCCTTCGGCGCCCGCCCGCAGGTGGTGTGGATCGGCATGGACGTATCGCTCGTCGCCGTCGCGGCCGTCGCGGTGGCCTGGAGCGCTGGCTGGCTCGGACGTTCGCCGCGCGCGCTGGGGTGATCCCGGCCGGGCGGGACGGCCACGCGCTCAGCCAGGTCGCGGCTCCTGGCGCGGCCCCGAACGCCGGGCGGTTAGCCTCCCCCCGTGCCCCCAGCACCGAGCCGCCCCTCCCCGACTCCGACCGGTTTGCGCCGGGCGCTCTGGCCGATCCTGGCGGCGATCCTCCCGGCGCTGATCTTCGCGGTCGCGTGGCGCGCGCTCACGGTTCGCCCACCGTGGACGCCGACCCCGACCGTGCGCCAGATCGACGGCTGGCTGGCGACCGGCGAGCCCGACGTGCTGGTGGTCGGGCCCTCCATCGCCCGCGGGGACATCGACCCTGCGGTGCTCGCCGATGGGCTGGGGGAAACACGCAAGGTGGTGACCCGGGTGGCCCAGCCGCAGGCTTCGGCGGCGATCTGGTACGCCATCCTCCGCGAGCGGGTGTACGGCGCCGGGCACGCCCCGCCGCTGGTGGTGCTGGTCGGCACGATACAGACCCTCCTCACCGTACGCCCGGCGGACGCGAAGATGGGCGACCTCACCCAGCACTTCGCCGAACCCGACGAGGTGATCCGCCGCAAGACACTGCGTTCGCCGTGGCCGGCCTCCGTGCAGCGGGCGTTGGAGTCCCGGGGGTCGTTGCGCGCCCCGCTGCTCGGGTGGTTCAAGGACGCGCCGGTGGGGGTGCTCTTCGGCGCAGGGCCGGACGACGGCGCCGCGCTCGTCGCGGCGGCCGGAGAAGCGGCGCTCGGCGGCACCCACGGCCCCCAGACCGGCCGCGCCATCCCGGTGGTGGAAGCCGGTACCGACGAGAACGAGCTCGACGGCGTGCAGGCGTCGCCCGCGGAGAGCTACCTGCCCGACCTCGCGGCGCTCGTGGCCGCGCACGGGGGGCGGCTCGCGGTGGTGCTCCCGCCCTCGTCCACGCGCCGCCACACCGGCTTCTTCGCCGACGCCGCGACGGAGCGCGCCGCGGTGGCGGAGGCCAACCGCCTCGGCGTCGCCTGGGTGGACCTCCGGCGCTGGTCCACGAGCGACGCGGACTTCACCGACGGCCTGCACATGCACGCCGAGGCCGCCTCCCGGTTCACCACCACCGCCGCCGCCGCCCTGATGGCCGCCAACGCGCTCGGCCCGGGCCCCGTCGTCCCGGCCGCAGCGCCCGCGCCGCCGGCCACGCGCGAACGACTGGGGAGCCTCCCCGAGTGGGGCGGAGCGGTCGCCGAGGCGGGCCCTCCGCCCTGCGGGTCGAGCTTCTCCGTTCCGAATCTGGCGGTGGTGTCCGACGACGTGCTCCGGCGCGTCGCCTACAACGTGATGTCGCCCGTCCTGGTGCGCGAAGACGACACGCGGCTGCTCCACGTGGCGCCGCGCGGCGGCACCTGCTCGGGTCGGTTCGCCCTCGTCGGCACCACGGTCTCCGCCACGGCCACGGCGGAGAAAGCGAGCCCGCCCCGGCTCAGCTTCGACGACGCGTCGAGCTGGGTTCCCCCGGGCACCACCCTGCGATGGACGTTCAGCGACGGCTGGAGCGACCCCACGGACCCGTCGGTGACAATCGAGCTGGTCACCCTGGGCGACGGCGCCGAGCCGACGCTACAGGTGAACGACGCGGAGGTCCCCCTGACCGGGGCAGGGGCTCGGCGTAGCGCCACCGTGGCCATCCCCGGGAACGCACCACCGCGCGCGGTGGCAGTGGCCGCACCCGCCGGCCGCTGGGTGTACGTCCACACGCTGCGCGTCGAAGCGGGCGGTTCGGCGGCGGTCCTGGTCGAGCCCCCGGCGACGGGACGGGACGACCTGGTCGCGGCCCCCGTCTTCGCCGCGGCCCCGCCCCCCGCGCTGGAGACGGGCAGCCTCACGGGCGGACCGAGCGCCCGCCGCCTCCCCGCCCCCTGGCCCGACCACTCCGGCTGCTCGCCGGTGCAGGTCCTGGAGGACGGTGCGCTGCTGAACGCACGCCCGCCGTACGGGGCCTGGGTCCCGGTCTCCCCGGCGGACGGCAGCGACCCCTACAAAAACGGGCGCACCTACACCCTCGCGCTGCGCGAGGACCGGCGATGTCGTTCGTCCAACGTACGCTTCCCCTACCTCCGGGTGTGGATGTACCCGGGGGACACCTTCACCGAGGAGGTGACCCTGCCCCTCGTCGGCCCGCCGATCCGCTCGCTCCGCGCGCAAGCGGTGGCCACGACGGCGGCGGTCGGAACCGTCCACCTGGTGCTCCGGGTGGCGGGCGAGACCCGCTCCGAGGCCACCTTGCCGGTCGCGGACCTCGCCGCCGAACGGGAGCTGGCGCTCACGAGCCCGATCCTGCCCAACGAGCGGAAGCTCGTCACGGTGGAGGCGTCGATCTCGGCGGAGGCGGCGCCGATCCTGCTCAGTTGGTTCGCGGTGGAGGACTGAGGAGGGGGAGACGCGTCGAAGGGCTGGAGGCGCGACCCGCGCCTTGCCCCCCGGCAACGTCGGCGGTCGAGGAGCGGGCGGCGGCGAAACTGGCGAGGCGGGCGCCTTCCCTTGCGGGAATCTCGCCCCGTCGCTGAATGTCTCGCGGTGTCGCGCGTACGCGCCGGCATGCGAACGCTCCTCCTCCTCGGCTTCGTCCTGCCCGGCTGCGGCACCCCTTCGGAGACTCCCGATCCCGACACCGGCGGCGCCGCCGGCACCGACGCGGATGGAGACGGCTCCGTCGCCGCCGACGACTGCGACGACGCCGACCCCGACCGCCACCCCGGCGCCGACGACCCCTGCGACGGCGTGGATCAGGACTGCGACGGCGCCGACGGCGACCCCGCCGCGCCCCAGGCGCTCTTCGTCCCGACCAGCGGCGACCCGCAGGACCTCACCGGCGACTGGTCCGCGAACACCGCGATCGAGCTGAGGAAGGCCGGCACCCTCAACGTCTGCGGCGGCGAGTGGCCGACCCGCCTCACGCTCGGCGCCGACATCACCGTCCGCGCGTCGGAGGCCACCTTCACCGACGCCGAGAGCGGGGACACCTTGGCGACCGACGGCGACGTGTCGGTGGCGGTGTACGGGGGAACGTGGGCGGGATCGCTCTACTTCGACGGCAGCACCGCGACGCTGGAGGGGCTCACCCTCGACGCCGCGGCGGTGCAGGTCCGCACCGGCGGCACCCTCACCCTGGTGCAGACCAACCTCGACGGGGGCGACAAGCTGGTCGTCCTCAACGCCGACGCTGTCCTCCAGGACCTCGCCGTCTCGGGCGACGCGCTGGCGGTCCAGGCCAGCGGCGGGCAGTTGACGCTCACCGACCTCCGGGTGGAGGGGGCCGACAACCACCTCCTCGTGCGCCTGGACGACGGCTCCGCCACCGTGAGCGGGCTCGCGCTCGTCGGCTCAGGGGGGCAGCTCGGCTTTTACAACTCCGCCGTGACGGTGGCCGACAGCCACTTCGAAGGTGGCGAATACCCGTTGACGTTCGCCGGGGGCAGCGCGACCGTCTCGACCTCCTCCTTCGTGGACAACAACGGGGGCATCCGTGCCGGTGGCCCCGTCACGGTGGAGGACTGCACGTTCGAGGGCACGCACGCGGCGGCCTCGGTGTACGCCATCAACTCCTCGGTCACGATCCGGCGCTCCAGCTTCTCCGGCGCCACCACCGAAGGCACGATGGCGCCATGGGAGGTCGCGCTCGACGCGGAGTCGCTCACCCCCGAGCTGGTGATCGAAGACTCCAGCTTCACCGGCTTCGAGAGCTTCGGATCGGCGGTCTACAGCAACGGCCGGGTGCACATCTCCGACACCACGTTCGTGGACCTCGGCAACGCCTCCGCGCTGGAGCTCGGCTCGTTCAACGACCGGACCCTCGCCTCCGCCGACCTCGACGGCCACATGATCCTGGAGCGGGTCACGATCTCCGGCGCCGAGCGCCCGGCCGTCCAGGGCTACTACTGCCCCACGCTCATCGACACGACCTTCAGCGACGACCAGAACCGCGACGTGGCGATCGACACCTACGGCACCGACCTGTCGTGCACCACGTTCGGCCAGAACGTGACGTTCACCGGACGCGATGGCGGCGACGACTCCGCCGTGGACATCGGCGGCGCCTCGATGGACGTGGTGTGCGACGACTGCACCTTCACCGGCTACGGCGTCGGCCCGGTCTTCTCCCTGGAGGCCGGCGAGCTCACGCTCACGGGCGGCGCCTTCCTCGGCAACACCGTGTGGCAGTCCGCGGCGGTGACGCTCGGCTCCGGGAGCCTCACCCTCACCGGCGTGGACTTCGGCACCGGCGCGGACGAGAACGACGACGGCAAGGGCGGCAAGGGCCTCGACGTCGTCGTCGGCAGCGCGAGCTGGGAGGGCTCGGGCGTGACGACGCTGAGCTGCTCGACGTCGGGGGGGTGTGAGTTCTGAGCTGTGAGCCCGCCGGCCCGGCGGCCAGCGATGGAAGGGGAGCGCTGACGGTCGTTGCGCCTGGGACGGGGGTCCGGGGCAACTCCGGTGGGTGGCGCCCCCAAAACAACCCGCCGGCCGGCTGGACTACCCGGCCCCGAGCATCACCACGATCTCCGCGTGCCCGCGCGCCCGGGCGAGGCTCAGGGCGGTGTGGCCGTGGGCGGCGAGCGTGGGATCGGCGCCGGCGCCAACTAGGACTTTCACGTAGTCCGTGCGCCCGAGCTCGGCCGAACGGTGGAGTGACGTGAATCCACGTACGTCTGCCGCGTTCGGATCGGCGCCGCGGGAGAGGAGCCAGGGCACGACCTCGGGCCACTCGCCCTGGCAGGCGTTCATCAGGGCGGTGGCGCCTTCGTCGGAGCGGGCGTCGATCGTGGCGCCGAGGGCGAGGAGGAGGTCCAGCACGTCGAGGCGGCGGCCGCCGAGCGCCCACTGGAGCGGGGTGAGGCCGTCGCTGGCGCGAAGGTCGGGGGAGAGGCCCTTGCGCACCTCGGCGCCGAGGCCGCCGAGGTCCCCCCGCACGGCCGCGATGTGCAGGTGGGAGTTGGTGCGCAGGCGGCCCCGGGGCGGGCGGAAGGGGAACGGCGCCGTGGCCGCGACCGCCGCGCGCCGCCCCCACGCCGCGAAGTTCCGCACCGCGAAGTCCTGGTGCTCCGCTTCGTCTGCGGGCGCGAGCTCGGGCACCGGCCAGGCTTCGCCGAGCACGTGGGTGCGCAGGAGGAAGTCGAGCGCGCAGACGGTGAAGCCGGCGTCTTCCCGGCTGCCGAACGCGCCGCGGATCGGGCCGATGACGACCTCGTCGCCCTGCTGCCGCAGATCGGCCACGGCGGTGACCTTCCGCTGCCAGCTCCGCACCACGACGATCCGCCCGTCGAGCACGTAAAGGGCCCACTTGTGGTCCATGTCGGGGGGGTTGAAGAGTACGCCGTCGGCGAGCAGGCCCTCGGTCGGGTAACGGAGCGCGGCGGCCGTGACCGGGCCCTCGGGACGGGCGCGGAGGAAGCTCCGTCCATCTTCGTTGCGGAAGCTCACCGCGTTCTCGGCCATCTGCCGGTCGCGGCTGGTGGCGGTGACCTGGCCGGTGATCGGCCGGAGATCGAGCAGGTCGACCCCCCAGGGGCTCCGAGCCGCGGGCACGCGCGGCAGCTCCACCGCCTCCGCCGCGGCGACTTCCCCTTCGTCCTGGCTCATCCGTCCACCTCCCTTCGCCGGGTATCGCGCCCGCGCGCGGCGTCCCACGCGCGCGGCCGAGAGGTTAGGCGCCCGTTCGACGGAGCGCCCCATGTCCATGCCCGACGAAGCCCAGGTCATCTACGATTGGAACGTCAACGGGGCCGAGCGGCCGCCGAAGGCGCGGAAGGTCCTGCTCGTCGACGAGACGATGCGCGACGGCGTGCAGTGCCCGAGCGTGACCGACCCGCCGATCGAGGCCAAGTTCGACATGCTCCGCCTCATGGCGAAGATCGGCGTCGACTGCGTGGACATCGGCCTCCCCGGCGCCGGCCCCCGCGCCGTGGCCGACGTCACCCGCCTCGCCGAGCTCATCCGCGACGAGAAGCTCCCCATCTCGCCGAACTGCGCCGCCCGCACCCACGCGAACGACATCACCCCGATCCTCGAGATCACCCAGAAGACCGGCGTGATGATCGAGGTGATGGCCTTCCTCGGCGCCTCCCCGATCCGGCTGTACGCCGAAGGCTGGGACGTGGACCTGCTGGAGAAGCGCACCCGCGACAGCATCCGTCAGGCGAAGAAGGCCGGGCACACCGCCACCTTCGTCACCGAGGACACGACTCGCGCCGATCCGGAGACCCTCCGCCGCCTCTTCTTCGCCGCCATCGAAGAAGGCGCCGACGGCCTCTGCTTGTGCGACACGTGCGGCCACGCCACCGAGACCGGCACCCGCAACCTCATCGCCTTCGCCCGCGGCGTCATCGCGGAGACCGGCAAGAACGTCCGCATCGACTGGCACGGCCACAACGACCGCGGCTACGGCCTCTCCAACGCCGTGGCCGCCTGCGAAGCCGGCGCCGACCGCGTGCACGGCTGCGTCCTTGGCGTCGGCGAGCGGGTGGGCAACACGTCCCTCGACCAGCTCCTGGTGAACCTCAAGCTCATGGGCTGGCACGACGGGGACCTCACCTCCCTCGGCGCCCTCGTGGACCTCACCTCCCAGGCCTGCAACGTGCCGATCCCGGTGAGCTACCCGGTCTTCGGGAAGGACGCGTTCCGCACCGGCACCGGCGTCCACGCCGCGGCCGTCATCAAGGCGCTGAACAAGGGCGCCGACTGGCTCGCCGACCGCGTCTACAGCGGCGTCCCCGCCGGCTGGTTCGGCCGCCACCAGGTGATCGAGGTCGGCCCGATGGCCGGCGACAGCAACATCGTCTACTGGCTGAAGTTCCGCGGGTACGAGCCCACGGAAGCGCGTGTCTCCGCCATCCGCACCAAGGCGAAGTCGACCAACCGGCTGCTCGAGGAGACCGAGATCCTCGAGGTGCTCGGCGGGCTGGCGTAGTCGGGCGGGGTGTCCCCCGTCGCGCTCTCGCTGCTGGTCGGCGCCGGGGCCACGGCGCTGGGCCTCGGTCCGGCGGCGGTGTGCGCGTGGGTGCTCGCGCGGCGGCAATTCCGGGGGAAGTCGCTGCTGAGCGCGGTGGTGATGGCGCCGCTGGTGCTGCCTCCCGTGGTCACCGGGCTGCTCCTCCTTCGCGTCTTCGGGCGCGCCACGCCCGTGGGCTCGGCGATGGCGGCGCTCGGCCTGCCGGTGCCGTTCTCGCCGCTCGGGGCGGTGCTCGCGGCGGCGGTCGTCGGCTTCCCGCTGTTCGTGATGACGCTCCGCTCGGCCTTCGAGGCGGTGGACCCGCGCTACGAGGAGCTGTCGCTCTCCCTCGGGGTGCCGCCGCGGGAGACGTTCCGACGGATCACCCTGCCGCTGGCGCTCCCCGGCCTCGCCGCCGGCCTGGTGCTGGCGTTCGCCCGGGGCCTCGGCGAGTTCGGCGCCACCGTGGTGCTCGCCGGCAACATCGAGGGCCGCACCCGCACGCTCGCCCTCGCCGTCTACGCGCTCTTGGACTCGCCCACCGGCGAGGCCCCCGCGCGCCAGCTCGTCCTCGCCAGCCTCGCCCTCTCCTTCGGCGCCCTCGCGGCGTTCGAAGCGCTAAACCGCTGGCATCGGCGTCGCCTGGGCCAGGAGGACGATGTTCGCCGTTGACGTGACCGTGCCCCTCCCCCCGGGCCCGCTCCGCCTCCAGCTCCGCAGCGACGCGCGAGTGGTCGGCGTGGCCGGGGCGTCCGGCGCGGGAAAAACCACGTTGCTCCGGGTGCTCGCCGGCCTCGACCGCCGGGCGGCCGGCTCGGTTTCGGCGCTGGGCGAGGTCTGGCAGGCGCCGGGTCGCTTCGTGGAGCCGTGGGCGCGCGGGGTGGGCTGGGTGCCGCAGGAGGCGCTGGTCTTCCCCCACCTGAGCGTGGCGGAGAACCTCCACTATGGCGGCGGGGAGCCGGGGCCGCTGGTGGAGTTGCTGGGCCTCGGGGAGCTGCTCGCGCGGCGCACGCGAAACCTCTCCGGCGGGGAACGTCAGCGGGTGGCGCTCGGGCGGGCGATGGGCCGGGCGCCGCGGCTCCTCCTCCTCGACGAGCCGTTCTCCGCCTTGGACCGGGCGCTCCGTGAGCGTGTGCGGGCAGGGGTGGCCGCGTGGTGCGCCGAGCGGGCGCTCCCGGTGGTGCTGGTGAGCCACGACGAGGGCGACCTCACCGCGTTTGGGGCGGAGATGTGGAGGCTGGAGGGGGGGGGTTTGGAGAGGGGGTGAGGGTCGGGGGTCGACGCGAGGGGATACCTGCGCGGGATGAGCCGGTTCACCCTTTCCGCCTGCCTTGCCTGGAGCCTCGCGTGCATGGGGGGTGGCTCCGCGGGCGGATCCGGCGCCTCCGTCGGACCCGCCGATGCGACCGCCCCGCCGACCCCCCGCACGGCACCTGTCGCCGCGACGCCCGTCGCCGCCGGGCGGCTCACCGCGGCGTCGGGCGTGGTGCAGTATGGGGTCGTGGTCCGTCCGGGGGGCGACGCCCAAGCCGCGTGGAAGGCTGCGAAGGCGGCCATCGAGGCCCGCTCGCTCCCGCCGCCGCCCGCGGGCTCCGTCTTGGCGGTCGAGGTCGAGCCCGCCTCGCTCCGTCCGTTCCCCCCGAAACTGCTGCCGATCCTGGGGGTCGAGCTCACGGCGGCGGACGAGGCGGCCTTCCAGGCGGCCGACTCCGTCGTCCGGATCGAGGTGCCGGCGGCGATCGCCGACCTGCCCGGGGCGGAGACCGCTGCGGCGGAGGCGGCCATCGCAGCGGCGCGTGTCGAACAGGGCTGGATCATCGATCCCGCGATGGTGCAGGTCTTCACGCTCCCCGCGTTCGTGTCGCGCCGCCCCCTCCCCGTCGTGTCGGATGTTCGCTCGCTCATGGTCATCCACGAGGTGCGGGAGGAGGGCGGACTCACCCTCCTGGACACGGCGGGGCTGGCCCGCTTCGGGCTCCCGGAGCTCGTCCTCCACGGGATCGCCGCCAGTCACTCCGCCGCACTGCAGCTGCTCGTCAACGCCGCGGCGCAGACCCTGGTTGAGCAGGGCGGGAGCTCCGCGGATGGCGCGCTCGACGTGCGGCTCGATCGCCTGCGCACCCCAGGCTGGCCCGCGACCGCCGCGGCCGTGCAGGAGGCGGGCGGCACCGGGGCCATCCGGCTTGGGCTCCGCTGGTCTGTCGAGCCCGACGTGCCGCTCGGGGACGCCATCGAGATCGTCCTGCCGGGGACGGGCGATTCTGCCGCGCGCGGGTACGCCGCGACCGCCTTCGTGGCGCCCCCCGAGGGCAAGGTCCGGTACGACGCTGCCGCGGACGACGCGGAGCTCAAGGCGGCCCGAGCCCGAGCCCACGCGCGGCTCGCGGTGCTGGCGCTACGTTTCGCGAACGGGGTCCCGGACGTCGAGAGTCTCTCGGTGAAGGCCCCGTTCACCACTACGGCGGGAGACGTCGAGTGGATGTGGGTGGAGGTGAAGGAGTGGCACGGCTCGTCCCTCACGGGCATCCTCCTCAACGACCCCTACGGAGCGATGGCGGTCCACGCGGGGGACCCGGTCACGGTCGACCAGGGGGACCTGTTCGACTACCTCTGGAAGCACGATGGCACCTCTGAGGGCGACGAGACCAGCGCGATCCTGATGCGGCGGGGCGAGTAGCGTGGCGGCCGGTTGGTCCGCGCGACCGGCCCTCAATGACCCCCCCTTGACACTCCCGGTGCCCCCCGTGGCCTCCCCGTGACCCAGCCTCCGCGACCTGGGTTAGCGCACGCCACCCCCGGGGTCCCGATGCGCCGCCTCTTCCTCACCCACCGTTCGCCGTACGCTCGTAAGGTCTGGTTGGTGCTGCTCCGCAAGAGCCTCCCGGTGGACCTCGTGGTGGTCGACCTCGCGAACCGATCCCCGGAGTTCGTGGCGATCTCCCCGATCGGGAAGGTGCCCGTGCTGGTGGACGACGACGGCACCGTCGTCTGCGACTCCACCGTGATCTGCGAGTACCTTGAGGACCGCTATACCCACGTGCCCACGCGGCCCGAGGGCTGGGAGGGCCGCCTCGCGGTGCGCGAGCTCGAAGAGCTGGGGGACAGCCTCGCCGATCAGGCGATCGCCATCTTCTTCGGCGGCCAGAACGGGCAGCCCACCGAGAAGGCGCGCGGCGTGGCACAGCGGATCCTCGCCTCGCTGGAGACCGCCGCCCCGGGCGACGGCGGCCCGTTCTGCGGCGCCTGGTCCTACGCCGACGCCGCCGTGCTCAGCGCCCTCGGCTACTGGACCTTCCGCCTCGGCGACGACTGGCGCGCGACGTTCCCCAACCTCGCCGCCTGGAACGACGTGCAGGACGCGCACCCGGACGCGGTGGCGACGCGGCCGCGGGTGTAGTCAGCACCGCTCGCCAAGCGGACCGTCGCCAGCCTACGCCGCCCCCCGCGCTACACCGCCCCGCATGCCCCGCCCGCACTTCCCCCACTCCCTCGGCGATGTCGTCCACGCAGTAGACGGCCCCTTCGGCCTCGTGGTCGGCGACCTCGCGGACGGCAGCATCTGGGTGCTCAAGCGGGAGCGCCGCACGCCCGGGTACAGCCTCGTGCACTACGCGGACGCCCAACGCTCGCGGGAGCTGGCGCGGGAGGCGATCGAGGCGCGGAAGCCGGCGATCAACCGCTTCGCGGACCTCATCGGCCTCGGCGAGGCCCTGTGATCCTCGCCGTCCCCCGCACGATGCCGTGGAAGAACGGCGGCGGGGTGACGCACGAGCTCTGGCGGGAGCCCGCCGAGCCCGCGGACTTCAACCTGCGCATCTCCATGGCAGAGGTGGCCGCGGATGGCCCGTTCTCCCGGTTCCCCGGCGTCGACCGCCACCTCGCGCTGGTGCGTGGCGGCGGCTTCCGCATCGTCGGCCCGGCGGGAGAGCACGTCGTCACCGAGGTGGGCGCACCGATCGCCTTCCCCGGCGAAGACCCCTGGGACTGTACGCTCCTCGCGGGCTCGCTCCGCGACTTCAACGTGATGGTGCGGCGAGCCACCGGTCTGCTCGCCACGGTGCGTCGCGTCGGGACCGGCCCGCTCCCCGCGGGCGCCCGGTTCGTCTTCGCGCTCGTCGATGGCGTCGCGGTCGGCCCGGCGGGGGCGGAAGCCCCGGTGCCCAGGGAGCACCTCGCGATCCTCGAGGCGCCGGACACCGGGCTGGTCGCGCCGGCGGGCGGCGCGTTGGTGGTCTCGGTCAGCTGAGTCGGGAGGGTCCCCGCGAGGTCCTCCGGTCAGACATCGTGATAGCATCTATCTCGAACATGAGAACTCCTCCCCTTCTCCCTACGGGAGAAGGTGGCGCGCAGCGCCGGATGAGGGGACTCAAATCGCCCCAATTCGAGCCGCCGACTCCCTATAGGACGGCCAGCACCCCAATCCACAAAACCCGAATCGGGAGGGAGGAGTGCTCCCGGCGCCATCGCGGGGCCTGCAGCGGCCGCCGCGTCCATCCCGACGGTTCGGCCGGACCCCGCCCCGCCCCCCCATTCTCGCCAACCGTGGCACCTCGACCGCCAACCTCACCGGGCGGCAAGCCGGTGGAGCACCACCAGCCCCTCGCCACCTCGCCCCGTCGAGTTTCGTCACCTCCGCGGCCCAGCGCTGCCATTCGTCGCCACTCTCGGTAGACTCCGGCCCCGTTGAGGAGGCCGCATGTTGCCGTGGTTGATCTCGTCCGCGTTCGCCGCCCCGGAGCTCATCCCCGAGGAGCTGTGGACGGCGGCCGTCGGCGCCAATTCTCCCGGTGGACCGGCCGTGTCCGTGGAGCTGCCGCTCCGGGACGGCGGCACGTTCACGTCGGCGGACGCGAAGGGCAAGCCGCTGGTGATGTCGTTCTGGGCGAGCTGGTGCGGCCCCTGCCGCAAGGAGCTGCCCGCGCTCAGCGAGTTCCAGAAGACCCACCCCGGCGTTGTCTTCCTGGCGGTGAACGTGGACCGCGACCGCGCCGCCGCCGAGGGTTTCCTCGAGAAGGTCGACGTGGACATCCCCGTGGCCTTCGACCCCGACGCCAAGGCGCTCGGCCAGTACGGCGTCACCTCCATGCCCACGTTGTTCCTCGTGGACAAACAGGGCCACCTCGCGTGGAAGCACACCGGCTACAGCGAGCAGAAGGGCTTCACCGAGCTTGAAGCGGCGCTCTCCGGCAAGCCGCCCCCCACCGATCCCTCCGACGACGGCGGCGACGACCCCGCGCCCCGCCCCGCCGCTGACGTCACCCTGAAGCCGAACCCGCTGAAGCCGGGAGGTGCGAAGTGACCGCGCTCCGCAAGCCCGCCCTCGTCCTCACGCTGCTGCTCGCGCTCTTCGGCGTCTTCGTGGGCGGGCTGATGACCTGGCACCACGACACGCAGCTCTACGGCACCGAGGAGACCAAGGGCGAGCTCATCGGCTGCACCGAGTCGGCCGAGGTCAATTGCGACATCGTCAACACCAGCGACTACTCCGAGATCGCCGGCGTGCCGATCGCCTCGTTGGCGATTCCGTTTTACGCGAGCGTGGGCCTCCTCGCGGCGCTCGGCCTCATGGGCCGGAAGACCGGCGGAGCGCAGCTCCTCGCCGGCCTCGGCGCGGTCGCGTACTCCGGGTTCCTCTTCTACATCTCCAAGCACGAGCTGCACTACGTCTGCGCGTGGTGCATCCGCTTGTACGGCACCAACGCCGCGATCCTGCTGCTCGCGCCGTTCGTGGACAAGCCCGCCGTGCCCTCGCGGGACGTGCTGGGTCCCTGGCTCGGCGCCTACGTGGCGCTCCTGCTCCTCACGGTGGCGGGCGAGCGCGGCTACCGAGCCAGCGTGTCGGGCCCCGCGGGGGACGGCCCCAAGGTCGCGACGGACGCCTCCGGCCTCCACACCGGCGCCGACCCGAAGGGCGACGCGCCGGCGCTGAGCTTCACCGTCACCACCGAGGACAAGAAGGAGGCCACCTTCACCCTCGATCCCGACGACGCCTGGACCGGCAACCGCAACGCCAAGGTGGCGGTGGTGATGTTCGGCGACCTGGAGTGCGGCTACTGCAAGCGCTCCAGCGCCGAGCTCGGCCGGTTGGAGGCCACCTATGGCGACCGGGTGCTCTTCGTCTTCAAACACTTCCCGATGGACCCCACCTGCAACTCCGGGGTGAAGAACCGCAAGCACAAGGACGCGTGCGAAGCGGCGAAGGCGTCGGTGTGCGCGCAGGAGGAGGGGCGGTTCTGGGCGTTCCACGACCTCGCCTACAAGAACCAGCACCAGCTCGGCGACGAATTCCTCCGCCAGTACGCGGTGGCGGCCGGCATCGACGGCGGCAAGTTCGACGCCTGCATGGCCACGGACGCGCCGCTGGACGTGGTGCGCCACGACGCCGAGGTCGGCGCCAGCCTCGACATCCACGGCACACCCCGCATCTTCATCGACGGCAAGCTCTACCGCTCCGGCACCTCCGCCGAGGCGATGGCCCGCGCCATCGAGCTCGCCCTCGGCACCGATGTCACCGCCGCGGGCAAGGCCGCCAGCGCGATGAAAGAAGCCCGCGACGTGGTGACGGCGATCCCGGCCGACGTCCCCGCCACCCGCACCGTCACCGGCCCCGCCGGCCCCTTCGCGATCGACACCTTCGAGGCGGCGATCGTGGACGGCAAGGCGGTCTCCGGCAAGCACGAGGTGCCCGCCTTCAAGGTGTCCTGGTACGACGCCAAGGCGGCCTGCGAAGCCGCCGGCAAGCGGCTCTGCACCGAGGCCGAGTGGACGTCCGCCTGCCAGGGCGCCGTCGCCAAGGACGACAACGGAAACGGGCAGTTCGCCGACGACATGATCGAGGGCACCGCCTACCCCTACGGCGACTACCACGACGACGGCCGCTGCTGGGACGCCAAGGACGCCAAGGCCTCTCGGCCGGTCTACACCGGCGAGATGCCGGGTTGTGCCTCCAAGGACGGGGTGTACGACCTCACGGGGAACGTGGAGGAGTGGGTAGGGGATTCCCCCGAGCACGCCGCGCTCCTCGGCGGCGCCTACGACACCAGCGAGGACCACGCCCGCTGCTACCGGCGCAACGACACCTTCGGCGCCGGCTATTCGGCAGGAAGGACGGGCTTCCGCTGCTGTTCGCAGGCCCATTAGGGGCGCCAACCACCGGTGGTGCCGGTTCGACCGGGGTCAGGCGCAACGACCGTCAGCGCTCCACTTCCATCGCTGGCCGCGGCGGCGCCTACTCCTCTCCGCGGCGTAGGAAGCGCTGGATCGTCTTGCGGTCCACGTCGGCGGCGCGGGCGGCCGCGCTCACGTTGCCGCCGTGCGCCGCGAGCAGCGCGGGGAAGTACGCCTCCTCGAACGGCTCCAGCCACGACCGTCGGGCTTCCGCGTAGGGGAGGTCGCTGCGCACCGGCGGGGCGGCCGGCGCCGGCGCGGCGGCGGACCGGGGGCCGGCGCCGAAGGTCGGCGGGAGGTCACGCGGGGTGGCCTCGGGGCCCAGGGCGAGGCTGGAGATGTACCGGCACACGTTGGCGAGCTCGCGCACGTTCCCGGGCCACGGGTGCGCCCGCAGGCGGGCCAACAGCTCCTCGCCCACCGCGAGCGGCCCGCGCCCGGCCTCCGCCCGGAACCGCTCCACGAACGCCGCGGCCAGCGGGGCGATGTCCTCGGGGCGCTCCCGCAGCGGTGGCAGGTGCAGCCGCACCACGTTCAGGCGGTGGAAGAGGTCCTCGCGGAAGCGGCCCTCAGCGACGGCCGCCTCCAGGTCGCGGTGGGTGGCGGCGAGCACGCGCAGGTCGGCCTTGCGGAGCTTGTTCGCGCCGATCCGGCGGTATTCGCCCTCCTGGAGCAGGCGCAGGAGGCGGGTCTGGGCGCCCCCGTCGAGGTCGCCGATCTCGTCGAGGAAGAAGGTGCCGCCTTCGGCCTCCTCCACGAGGCCGCGGCGCTCGGCGTCCGCGCCGGTGAAGGCGCCGCGTTCGTGGCCGAAGAGCTCGCTCTCCACGAGGTTCGGCGGGATGGCGCCGCAGTCCACCGGCACGAACGGGCGCGCGGCGCGGCGGCTCGCCGCGTGCAGCGCCCGGGCGACGACCTCCTTCCCTGTGCCAGACTCCCCGGTCACGAGCACCCCGAGATCGGTCGGGCCGACGCGCGCCACCACGTCCAGCACCGTGGCGATGGCCTCGCTCACCCCCACCACCGGCGGCCCCACGATGGCGGCTCGTAGCCGCCGGTTCTCGGCGCCGAGCGCCCGGTGGCCGAGGGCACGATCGACGACGACCCGGAGGTTCTCCGCGGAGAACGGCTTGGCGAGGTAGTCCCAGGCGCCGGCGCGGAGGGCGGCCACCGCGGTCTCGACCGACGCGAAGGCCGTCATCACCACCACGGGGGTGAGCGGGTCGCGGTGGCGTGCGCCGGCGAGCACCGCGAGGCCGTCCACGCCGGGCATCATCAGGTCGGTGAGCACCAGCTCCACCGGCGCGGCGTCGAGCCGGCCGAGCGCCTCGGCGCCCGACGGGGCGGTCACGACCTCGTGCCCCGCGCGCACGAGGATGCGCCGCACCGTCTCCAGCAGATCGGGCTCGTCGTCCACCACCAGGATGCGCGCCATGGGGCCACGTACCACGGGGACGCGCCCGCTACTTCACCCGCTCCGGATGCAGCAGATCGAGCACCGCGTGCGCCTCGTCCACGGGCACGACGTCGTGGAACCGGTCGTAGTGGATGCGGATGCCGCCGGTGGGGACGGGCTCCATCACGTCCACGTACCGGTGGTCCCAGGCGAGGCTGTCCGCGTAGTAGATCTTCCGAGCGTGTACGTCCTGCACGACGGTCTCGTCGGTGCCGCTGATCGTGAGGATCAGCATCGCCTCCTGCGCCCGCAGCGTGGCAGGGTCGAGGCCGAGCAGCGGGCTCTCGGCGTCGATCTTGTGGAACAACGTCCACGACATGGCGAGCATCGGCGTCTGCTCGCGGGTGAGCCGGAGGTCGAAGAATCGCCGCATGGAGTGACCCTCCGGCGTGGTCACCATCCGCGACATCCGCAGCTTGGCGCTGGCTTCGAAGAGCTGGTTGGTGCGGCCGTTGGCGAGGCGGATGCTCAGGGTGGGCACCCCGTCGATGAGCGACACCACCGGGCGCTCCGCGAAGATCACCCGGGCGCTCGGCCGCGCGAACTTCGAGAACATCAGGCCGGTCGCGAACGCCGAGTACACGATGCCCACCAACGCCTCCACGCTCACCAGGCTGTGGGCCCACGCGGACTTCGGGGCGAAGACGCCGTACCCGATGGTGGCGAAGGTCTGCACCGAGAACTGGAACGCCTGCGCGAGATTGCCCGGCTCGGCGTTGGCGATCGAGTCCCCTCCGAGGGCGTAGAGCACCGCGAACACCCCGTTGATCCCGAAGTACATCGCGGCGAGGAGCCCAAGGAGCCCGGGCCAGGAGACCGTGATCAGCGAGTGGTACAGGTCGCCGAAGAAGTCGTGTTGGAGGCCGATGCGTTCGACGGCGAACGAGCCGTCCGACCGCATGGCGGTGGTGCTCATCGAGGCCGGGGGCTGGGACGGAGTCGACATGAGGCGCTAAGGGGGGTCGTGCGTCGGATCTATGTCGCCTGGGGGCTCGCCGCCCTCCTCCTCGTCCTGCTCGCGATCGCGGTCACCAACCGACCGGTCTCCAAGCCCGACGATCCGTACTACGCCGAGTTCACCGCGATCGCGGACCCGCCCTGGAGCGCACCGCGCGGGCGCCGCTGCGGACTCATCGACCTCGCGGCGGCCCCGGAGCGAGCCGGCGCCACCCTGCAGGGAACGCTCAAGTATTCGCAGGGAGCCCACGCCCATTCCCTGGAGTGGGCCTTCCGGGACGCCACGGGAACTCGGGTCTTCTCCTCGGTGGCGGCGAACTGCTACACCCACATCAAGGTGAAGAAGGAGGCCGGAAAGTACACCTGGGCGTTCACCCAGCCCACCGACACGGTGGCGCACGACCCCACGGTGGACGCCGCTGCCGGCGCCGCCACCGCTTTCCAGGCCTGCTTCCCAGCCGACCTCCACCTCTCGGCGCCGTTGACCGTGGCGACCGTGGTCGACACCGACGGCAGCGTGTGGACCACGGACGAGACCACGGAGCCCACGGAGATCCGCGCGTGCGCAGCCCGCGAGCTGGATGCCTGGGTGCGCGCCCAGATCGCCGCGGGTTCGTTCCGGCTCGCGGCTCCGGCGGTGGTCTTCGGGGTGTACGTGTCGCCGCCGGCGGCGGCG
>CAIXRH010000117.1 GCA_903921785.1 uncultured Pseudomonadota bacterium | reverse complement strand
GGCGGCCTTCGGGGCGGCGGCGGGCGCGGCCACCGGAGCGGGCGCAGCGGCGACCGGCGCAGGCGCGGCGGCGACGGCGCCACCCGAGAGATCGATCTCCAGAAGCGGGCTGTGGACCTTGACCACATCGCCCGGCTTGCCGTGGAGCTTCGCCACCCGCCCGGACTTCGGGGAGCTGATCTCCACCGTGGCCTTGTCGGTGAGGATCTCGCAGATGGGCTGGTCGGTCGCGACCATCTCGCCCACGTTCACCTTCCAACCGACGATCTCGCCCTCCACCACGCCTTCGCCGATCTCCGGCAGCTCGAACACGAACATTCGCAATTCCTCAGGGGGTCAGGGATTCGGAGAGGGCCGCGCCGAGGGCCGGAGCCCCCGCGGCGGCGGAGAGGTGCGCGGGCTGGGACTCCAGCCGCCAGAACGTCTGCGCGTAGACGGCGGCGAGTACCCGCGGGTCGCCGTGCCCGACGGCGACGGCACGGCCGGTATGGGCAATCAACGCACCAATCCGCGCGGCATCACGACACCCGCGCAGGTCGACCACCTCGTGGTCACCCGGCGTACCGAGCGCCACCGCCACGCCCGCCCCTTCGGCGAGCACCGTGACCTCCCGGCCCGCGCGCCGGACGACGGGCACGCCGAGCCCCTCGACGGAGCCCTCGCCGCGCTCCTCGAGCGCCGCGTCGGCCAGCAGGAGCAGCGTGGGGCCGGAGGCGGCGATCGCGGCGGCGAACAGGCCGGCCGCGTCTTCGGGAACGCCCGCCACTGCGAGGCTCACGCCCGCCGGGATCACCGGAATCACCCCATCGTCGGCGAGCCGCGCGAGCACGACGATCGGCGCGGTGAACGCGCCATTGGAACGAGCGGCCACCGCGGCGGCCTCCGCCAACGCCTCGGCCGCGCGCCCGATCCCCGCCCCATCGATGAGCTCGACCACCGGGCGGCGCCCGGCGAACGCCAGCCCCACCGCGACGCCCACGGCGCCCGCCTCGCTCAGCGGCGTCCGGAGCACGTTCCCCGTGACGGCCCGGGCGATCCCGGCGACGCCGACGGCCTCCCCGACGACGATGCCGTTCTGTGACGCGGCGTGCGCCGCGAGCGCGGCGACGAGCGCCTCACGACCGGTCCTCATGCTTCGCCCCCCTTCGGCGCCGAACGGGCGCGCAGGAATTCACGGATGTAGTATTCGCCGGCCTTGTACGACGAGCGCACCAGGGGACCGCTCGCGACGTACTTGAAGCCCATCGCCTTCCCCCGCTCTTCGTAGCGGGCGAAGACCTCAGGGTGCACGAACTCCTTCACCTCAAGGTGGTTCTCAGAGGGCCGGAGGTACTGGCCGAGGGTGAGGAAGTCGACGTCGAGCTCGCGGAGGAGCGCCATCGCCTCGATCACCTCGGCCTCGGTCTCCCCGTGGCCGATCTGAATGCTGGTCTTGGTGAGGAAGCCGGCGCGCTTGGCGTGGCCGAGGATGGTGGTGCTCTGGGCCCAGGTGGCGCGCGGGTCGCGCACGGGGGTCTGCAGCCGCGGGATCGTCTCCACATTGTGGGCGAGCACGTCGGGCGCGGAGGCGAGCAGCACGTCGAGCAGGTCGGTGCGGCCGCGGAAGTCGGGGATGAGGACTTCCACGAGGGTGCGAGCGCTGCGCTCTCGGGTGGCGCGCACGCAGGCGGCGTAGTGGCCCGCACCCTGATCGGGCAGATCGTCGCGGTTCACGCTGGTGACGACGACGTAGTCCAGCCGCATGTCGGCGATCGCATCCGCGAGGTTGGCCGGCTCCTCCGGGTCGGGCGGGGCGGGCGCCCGAGAGGTGTCGACCGCACAGAATCGGCAGCCGCGGGTGCACGTGTCCCCAAGCACCATGAAGGTGGCGGTGCCTCCGCCCCAACATTCGCCGACGTTGGGGCAGTGGGCCTCCTCGCAGACGGTGTGGAGCTTGAGCTCGCGCGCACGGGTTTTGATGCGGTTGTACCGCTCTCCACCGGGCATACGAACCCTGAGCCACTCCGGACGGCTACCGACCATCCCTCCTCCCGGGGCCCTGCTCCTACCCCGGTAGCGAATCGGGGGCCAGCGCGATACCCGGCCGCATGGCCGACGACCTGGATGGCGATCATCTCCGCGCGTTGGGGGTGCTGTTTCCACAGGCGATCCACGCGTTGAGCCAGCCGGCCAGCGTGCTCAACGGGTACCTCGACCTGATGGCGGCCGGCGTGGAGGCGGGCGATCAGGAACGATCGATGGAGCGGCTACGGATCGCGACCGCCCGGATCACCGAACTGCTCACCCTGCTCCGGCACGCACACAGCTCCCCGGAGGCTGTCGAAGAAGTGTTAGTGACGCTCCGCGAGTACAGATCGCCCGCGCGGGAACCGTCCGTCTCCGGTTAGCATCCCGCCTCTGGGAGAGACCATGAACCGTTTCGCATTCGGCGCTCCGCTGTTGCTTCTCGCAGCCTGCGCGTCCACCGGCAGCACTGACACCACCGGCACCGACACCGCGGGCGACACGGCGGACACCAGCACCGACACCGCCAAGGACACCGGGAAGGACACCGGGGACACCGACACGGGAAAGGACACCGGGAAGGACACCGGCGTCGACACCTCGGACACCGGAAACCCGGACACCCCGAAGAACGGGTACTACGGCCAGCCCACTCTCGGCATCGTGGCGGATGATGGCGCTGGCGGCGCCAACGTCTATGTCATGGACTCCGGCGCCACCACGCTCACCAAGGTCCCCGACCTCACGGTGGGCGTGAAGGCGACGATCGCCTGCGCCGGCTCCTTCCTGTGGGTGCTCGATCCGCAGACCGGCTCCACGGCCGAGTCCGCCTACGGGATCGACGGGCACACCGGCGCCCTGGTGCGCACCCTCGCCCTCCCCGCCGGCTTCGGCGCGCGGGCGCTCGCCTTCTCCAACGGTTCGTTCTGGTTCGGCGGAGATGGATCGGCAAACCTCGTCTCCTTCGAGGAGGCCGGCACCGAAGGCCCCACGGTGGACCTCTCCTCCCTCGCCGACTCCGACGGCCTGCCTGAGGTTCGTGGCTTCGTTCCGGCCGGCGCGGGGCTCGGGGTGATCCTCGCCCGCACCACCGGCTCCAGCTACGGCACGAGCAAGATCGCCGCGATGGACCTCGCGGCCGGGACCATCCTCGGCTCGGGGGACCTCACGGGCGGCAACGCCGGCTCCACCGCCACGGGCATCCCGGGCGGCGTAATGGTGGAGACCCTCCCCCACGGGGCGGTGGCCGGGACCCTCGAGGGCTTCGACCTCACGTCGTACACCAGCAGCGGCACGATCATCGACTACACGGGCTCCACCCGCGTCGCGAGCGTGGCGGGCGGCAACGACGGGACCGTCTGGGTGGCCCTGAAGTCGGGCGGCACCACCACGCTGCACCACTACTTCGCCGATGGCACCGAGCTCGGCAGCTTCACCACGCACACCGAGGCCGAGGCGCTCGCGCCCTTCACCCCGAAGATCTACTCGGGCGAAGGCACCGGTACGGCCACCACCGTCGTCCCGTACGACATGGGCGCGGGCACGGCCGGCACGCCGGTCGTCCTCGGCGCCACGATCAAGAACATGTTCACCTGCCAGCCGCCCCCGGGCCCGCCCGACACCGGCGCTGACACCGCCAAGCCGTAGGTCGTTCAGGGCGCCACCCACCGGGGGTTCCCCCGGTGGGCGTGGTCAGGCGCAGCGACCGTCGGTGCCGGTCTCCATCGCCCGCGACCAGACGATCGCAGGCGATGAAGGTACGGATTAGCCGAGCTGGCTGTCCGCGAACTCCCAGTTCACCAGCTTGTCGAGGAACGCGGAGACGTAGTCGGCGCGGCGGTTGCGGTAGTCGATGTAGTAGGCGTGTTCCCACACGTCCACGACCATGAGCGGCTTGCCGGCGCCCATCCAGCCCGGGCCGTCGGCGTTGGCGGTCTTGACGATCTTCAGCTTGCCGGCGTCGTTGACCAGCCAGGCCCAGCCGGAGCCGAACTGCCCGAGGGCCGCGGTGGAGAAAGCCGTGCGGAACGCGTCGTAGCTGCCGAAGTCGGCGTTGATCTTGTCGGCGATGCGGCCGGTCGGCGCGCCGCCGCCGCCCTTCTTCATCGAGTTCCAGTAGAAGGTGTGGTTCCAGATCTGAGCGGCGTTGTTGTAGAGCCCCACCTTGTCGGCCTTGCCGTAGGTCTGGGCGATCACGTCGTCGAGCGACGCATCGGCCAGCGGCGAGTCCTTGGTGAGGTTGTTGAGGTTCACCACATAGGTGTTGTGGTGCTTGCCGTAGTGGAAGCCGATGGTCTCCGCGGAGATGACCGGATCGAGATCGGAGTCGGCGTAGGGGAGCTTGGGGAGAACGAATGCCATGAGGTGCCTCGGAATGCGGAGCAGAGGTAAGCATGCGCCCTGGCTTCGTCAGCCCTGGCGCCGTCCAAAGGATTGACGCTCGGCCAATCCTTTGGCCACCCACTGCCTCCGCCCGGCATAAGGGATCGGCAGCTCCGGAGTCTCATGCTCACCCTCTCTCGTCGTTCCCTCGTCGGTTCCATGGCCGCCCTCGCTGCCGCCGCCGTCGCGCGGCCCGCGCTCGCGGGCGACAAAAAGAAGGACGCGGCCCCCGCGCCCGCCACCCCGGCCCCCGCGCCCGCCGCGCCCGCCGCGGGCCCGTTCGTGCTCCCGCCGCTGCCGTACGCAGACACCGAGCTCGCCCCGGTGATCTCCCAGAACACCCTGGGTTTCCACTACGGAAAACACCACCAGGGCTACGTGAACAAGCTCAACGACGCCGTGGCCGGCAAGGACTGGGCCTCCAAGCCCCTCGCCGACGTGATGAAGGGCACCTACGGCACCGACGCGACGGCGATCTACAACAACAGCGCCCAGGTGTGGAACCACACGTTCTACTGGAGCTCGATGCGTAAAGCGGGCGAGCAGGCCCCCAACGGCAAGCTCAACGACGCGATCAAGACCAGCTTCGGCGACCTCGCCGGGCTCAAGAAGGAGCTCAGCCAGGCCGCCACGTCCCAGTTCGGCTCGGGCTGGGCGTGGCTGGTGAGCGACGGCGGGAAGCTCAAGGTCGTGAAGACCCCGAACGCCGACAACCCGATCGTGCTCGGCCAGGGCACCCCGCTGCTGTGCATCGACGTGTGGGAGCACGCCTACTACCTCGACTACCAGAACCGCCGCATCGACTACGTCACCGCGTGGCTCGACAAGCTGGCGAACTGGGAGTTCGCGGCTCAGAACCTCGGCTGAGCGCTACTCAGGGCAGCCGGCGGTGTCGAACCACTCGGCGACGAACTCCCCGAAGTAGCAGGCCATCGTGCCCATGTCCTCGTCGTACACCCGGTAGCCGGCGACGGGGGACTGGTCGCACGTGAACATGGTGTGGGTGCCGTCGGACGCGTCGGAGCCCGTCTTGAGCTTTACGTCGTAGAGGTGGATGGACTCGGTCTCCTTGTCCAGCCCGCCGTACGGGAGCTCGTGAAACTCGGCGTTGTCGGCGTTGTCGTCGACGCGCAGCTCGGCCTCCACCATGCCCACCTGCTCGGCGAAGCCCACCTGGATGTGGAGCTCATCGTCCACACACTCGGCCGTCTTCGAGCCGACGAACTCGATCGTCTTGTCGGAGGGGTGCGGGACGTAGGCGGAGTCTTCGGTCTCGGTGGCGCACGCGGCGAGGAGGACGAGCAGCATCCGCGTGGAGTAACCGGTCGTCGTGAGCCGGCGAGCGGGTCGGCTACGGTGCGCCCGTGTCGCTCGCGGGCTCCTCCGGCGGACACTCGATGTCCATCCGGTCGGGCCCCCAACACGCCCGTTCGCCGCCGGCGTAGTCGGCCATCCGGACCTCGCCGCTCTGGTCCGCGTGGGCGATGACCCAGGCGTCGTCGTCGATGGACGCGTCGTGGTACGCGACCGCGTCGTCCTCGGCGCTGTGCAGCCAGCCGAGGATGTCGCCGGCGTTGTCGCCGGAGAGGGAGGCGATGCCGAGCTCGGCGTCGTCGGCGTCGGGGGCGAGCCACTCCACGACGCCGGTCTGGGTGCCGTCCACCGCGTAGACGTCCCACCAGCCGAGCGTGCGGTCTTCGCTGACGAAGCCGTTGAACCAGGGTTCGCCGTTGTACTGCCCGTCGCTCGACCAGAGGCGCATCTCGGCCAGCCACCCGACCTCGACCCACGCCACCACCCAGGTGCCGGTCACGGAGGTCCGCCCGTCGGAGACCGTGTTGGTGGCCACCCAGACGTTGTCCCCGTACGGCGTGACGGTGCCCTGGAGGGCCACGCTCACCGCGGCCGCCGGAATACCCAGGATCAGCCCACCCACCGTGTCCGCCACGAGCACGGCCTTCGCCCCTTCGAACACGTTCTCGTAGTCGGTGGGGAGCCCGCCCGAGGTGCCATCATCCACCGCGCTGAGCTCGTCGGCGTCGTACTCCATCGCGAGCCCGCCCTCGGTGGAAGCCGGCATCTCCAGCCCCAGCGTCGCGGCGTCGTACTCCGCAGCGCCGTCCAGCGCCTGGGTGCGCGCGACCTGATCGAGCGACGTATCCGCGGTGGCCGACTGCTCCGCGAGCAGGGGCACATGGTAGCTCGGCCCGACCGGCTGGCTCGGGACACACGCGTAGAAGAGGGCAAGGATCATGGGAACCCCAGGGTAGCCGTGGAGCGTTGAGACCCGCCACCCGAGGCGGACCGAAAAGAAAGTTGGCGACGCGGATGAGATTTCTCGCGGCGCGGTCCGTCCCTCGAGCCCTTCTCCCCGCGGCGGCTCCTCGACCGCCGCCGATTCCGTGGGGCAGGTCGGTGGAGCGCCACCAGCCATTTGGCAAGGTTGGACAAAGAAATGGCGAAGGGCTGGCGTCGCCTCCCCGCCTTGCCGCCCGGCGAGGTCGGCGGTCGAGGCGCCACGGTCGGCGAGAATGGCAAGAGGGGCGCGGTGACCGCCGGGGCGGCGCCGAACGGGGCGATGCGCTCAGGGCGTGGGCGCACCCGGCGGCGGCTGGCCACCCGCGAGCGGCGGATCCCCCGGACCCCCCGGTCCACCCGGTCCACCCGGTCCGCCCGGTCCGCCCGGTCCGCCCGAACCACCCGGCGGCCGGCGCACCCCGGACGCAGACCCGTCGCGGAGGTGCGGCCGGTTGACCCACGTCTCGCACTGCTCGCGGAAGCTCGGCTGCTCGATGAGCTTGCAATAGCGCAGGTCGTTCGGGGAGACATCACGGGTGACCTCCAGGTACACCATGTCCCGCTGGAGCTGGTCGGGGAACTCGGCCTTCAAGAGCGACTCCCCGGCCTTGGCGTTCTCCCCGAAGGTGTGCACCGCCACCTTCACCCGGCAATCCTGACGCTTGCCCGAGTCGAGCACCCAGGCGCAGTCGCTCATCGCCTTCGGATCGGCCGGCACGTGGAGGCCCACGGCCACGGCCACGCCCACCAGGACCAGCACCACTCCGCCCACGATCATCGGCTTGCGCGACATGCCCGTGGCTATATCGCGGTACGTTCTGTGCATGCCCCTGGTCCACCCGGGCGTGCTGGAGCGGCTCGCCGCGTACCGGGACGATCCTGCCGCCGTCGCCCTGCTGCTCGACCCGTGGATCCGCCGCTTCCGGGGCGTCCCCGACGGCGCCCTCCGCCGCACCGTCCTCCGGGAGGGCCTCGCCGCCCTCGATGACGCCTCGCTCATCGCCGCGCTCGACCAGCTCGACGCCCGCGCTCAGAGCGGCGACGGCGACAGCCGATGGATGCTCGGCGAGCTCGCGGTGAACCCCGGCGTCCTCCAGGACCTCGACTACGACCGCCGGGTGGACCTCTACGCCGCCGCCCGCGACGCCGGCTACCGGGAGGTCGCCGCGAGGTTCCTCGGTGACCGGCGTCCCCCCATCGCCAAGGCGCCCGAGGACAACCCCCACCTCGACCTGGCGCCCGGCGTCCGGACCAGCGCCGCGCGCGCCCGAGACCGGCTGCTCCTCGACCGCCTGCTGCACGACCGCGATCCCCGGGTGATCCGCGCGCTCCTGGACAACCCCCGCGTCGTGGAGCGAGACGCCGTGGCCATCGCGGCGCTGCGGCCGACCGCTCCAGAGGTCCTCGAAGCCGTGGCCACCCACCCGCGGTGGAGTCGGAGCTACCGGGTGAAGAAGGCGCTGGTGTTCAACCCGTGCACCCCCACGTCGATCGCGCGCTCGCTGGTTCGCACCCTTTTGCGCCAGGACCTGCTCGCGCTGCGCGACACCGGCGCGGTCTCCGTGGAGCTGCGCGCGGACGCCAACCTGCTTTTGAGCGGGCCTACTCCGCCGACTTCTTCTTCGCCGACGAGCTGACCTTCTCGGCCTCCTCGTCGTCGAGATCGTCCTTCTCGGCGAGGCGCTTCTGCTTCTCCTTCCGCTTGCGGAGGCGCTCCTTGCGCTCTTCGGGCGTCTCTTCTTCTTCTTCACCCTCCTCGCCTTCGGCCTTTCCTTCCGACGCGTCCTTGAACGCGCGGATGCCCTTGCCCGCCTGACGGAAGACGTCCGGGAGCTTCCCGGCGCCGAAGAAGATGAGGACGATGAGGAGGATGACCCCCCATTCCCAGCCGCCGAGACCCATCCACGCCCTCCGGAAGCGCGCGCCCTATCGCAGCGCGCGGAAGAACGCCCGTCAGGCGTTGTCGCGGCGACGTGCGAGGGAGGCGAGCGGGCCGAGCGCCGCCGCGAACCCCGCGACCCCGCTGCCGCCCGTCGCACAGTTGCAGCCCTGCTCGTCGACGCAGTCGCAGGGGAAGGCGGTGTCCGCCGTGTCGGTGTCCGCGCCGGCGCCGCTGTCCGCGGTGTCCACGGTGACGGCCGTGTCGCCCGTGTCGATCGTCCCGGTGTCGCCGGTGTCCCCGGTGTCCAGGTTGGCCCAGGGATTCGGGCACACGCGGGGCACGATGGTGCCGAGGCGGGTGTCGGTGAGGGCCACGCCCACCGCCTTGAGCCCGCTGGTGGGGTCGGTGCGGCTGTACCAGAGCACAAAGCCGAGGCCGGCGCGCAGGGTGTCCCAGTGGTTGAGCGTCGTGGCGTCGAGCGTGCCCTCCGAGATCGGCTCCTTGAAGGTCCACGCGTGGGCGTTGGCAGAGTCTCCCCAGGCGAGGCTGCGCACGCCGCTTGTCGAGTCGCCCCCTACGAGCATGCCGAGCTGGTTGTCCGCGGCCTCGTTGCAGAGGAGCGAGGGGCCGAGCACCCAATCCCCGCCCCACTCGCCAACGGCGGCGTGGTCCACGATGCGCTCGGGGGCAGTCCACGCCCCCCCGTTGAGCGGGCGCGACATCATCCACAAGTCAGGGTCAGAGGCCCAGGACAGGTAGAGCGTGCCGTTGAGCGCCGTGGCCGAAGCGAGCCCAAGGGGGCTGCCCGCGAACGGCACCGCCTGCTCCTCCTGGGGCGACCACGTGATGCCGTCGTCGCTCACCGCCCAGCCGATCCCCGACGGGGCGTTGGTGGTCTCCCCCTCGTTCGGCACCTTGGAGGCGGAGTAGAACAGGTTCCACCGGGTGCCGTCGAACAGCACGGCCGGCTGGGCGACGGAGCAGGCGCGCGGGCTCCCTGCGGTCGGATCGGCGCTCCACACCGGCGCCTCGTCGATCGTCCAGGTGACCCCGTCCTGCGAGGTGGCCCGGCCGATCTGGTAGCTGTTGGCGCACCCGGCGGGGACCTCCGCCGTCGGCACCGGCGACTCGAAGTACATGACGATCTGCCCCGACTCCCCCTCGTACTCCACCGCCGGCGCGCCAATTCCGCCCGAGAAGGTCCCCGAGCCGCGCAGCACGATGCCGAGGTCGTAGAAGGCGTGGAGGCTCGACGCCCAGGCGAATGTCACGAGGCTGACGATGAGCACCGGGGTCCTCCGCTCATCCCCAGGATGACGGAAGCGCGCGCCGAGCGCAAGCCCTCAGCGCGGCCGGGTGACCCCATACACCGCGCCCTGCCGCGACCAGAGGTGGGCGACGAGGTCCTCCACCGGGTCCCGATCGCCGACGACCGCGCGGAAGATCTCCGGTGCGTCGGTGACGTGGCCCTTCTGGTGCACGTTGGTGCGCAGCCAGCCCAGGATGGCCCCGAATTCGCCGCGCTCCACCTGCCCCCAGAAGTCGGGGAGGTCGCGGAGCATGCACTGTGCGAAGCTCGCCGCGTAGAGGTTCCCAACGGTGTAGCTGGGGAAGTAGCCGAAGTAGCCGCTGGACCAGTGCACGTCCTGGAGGACGCCGGTCTTGGGGCTCGGGGCCACGACCCCGACGATGGTGCGGTAAGCTTCGTTCCAGGCTTCCGGCAGGTCGGCGGCCTGGAGCTTGCCCTCCACGATCGCCACCTCCAGGGTGAAGCGGACGATGATGTGGAGGTTGTAGGTCGCTTCGTCGGACTCCACGCGGATGAGCGAACGCTCCACCCGGTTGGCCGCGCCGAAGAGCTGCTCGGCGGAGAAGGACTCCGTGGGCCAGAGCGCGCCCATGCGCGGGGCGAGGTAGCGGAAGAACGGCAGGGAGCGTCCCACGAAGTTCTCCCAGAAGCGGGACTGGGACTCGTGGATCCCCATGCCCGCTGCCTGGTTGAGCATCGTGCCCGCGAGGTGGTTCGGGAGCCCCTGCTCGTACATCCCGTGCCCACCCTCGTGCACGGTGCTGCCGAGGCCGCTCAGGAAGTTGTCGGCGAAGAAGCGGGTGGTGAGCCGGACGTCGCCGACGCCCAGGCCGGTGGTGAAGGGGTGGGCGCTCTTGTCGAGGCGGCCGCCCTCCATGTCGAAGCCGAGGTCGCGGAGCACCCGTTCGGAGAGCCGGCGCTGCCCATCTTCGTCGAGCACGGTGGTGAAGGGAGCCGGATGCGGACGGCCGGCGAGCGCGTCCAGCAGCACGTTGAGCTCCTTCCCGAGGCGGTCGAACATCGGGCGGAGCTCGGCGACGGTGGCGCCGGGGTCGTACTCTTCGAGGAGCGCGTCGTAGGGGTGCGCGCACTGGGCGCTCCCCAGCGCCGATGCGTACTCCCGCGTGAGATCGAGCAGACGCTGGAGCTTCGGCTGGAAGGTGGAGAAGTCATCCGCCTCCTTGGCGGCGACCCAGGCGTGGAAGCCCTCGGTGCGCGCCTGGGACAGCGCCTCCACCAACGCGCTGGGCACCTTCACCGCGCGATCGTAGCGGCGGCGGTTCAGGCGCACGGCGGCGCGCTGGGTGTCGTCGAGGTCGGCAGCTTCAAGCTGGCTCAGCCACCCTCCGACCTCGGGCGCGCTGAAGCGTTCGTGGTACAGGCGCTGCAGGAGGGCGGTCTGGTCCCCGCGGGTGGCGGCGGCCTTCGGCGGCATGTACGTCTGCTGATCCCAGTCCAGCGCGGCGGCGGCGCTGTTGAGGGAGTCGAGCTCGCGGATGCGGGCGGTGAGCTGGGTCCAGGCGTCCATGGCGCTCCCGAAGAAGGGCCGCCGATGTAACGCGGGGGCCGGGGCTCAGGCCCGGCTCGGCGGGGTCGCCCGCGCCCGCCCTACTCCGCCTTGGCGCCGAGGTAGGTCCAACCGCCGTCGGGCGTCGGCCCGAAGCTCAGGGTGAACGTTCCGAAGACACTCTCGCAGACCAGGTCGGCCTCGCGCGCCGGGTCCCCGCGGGAGAGCAGGTCGCCGATGCCCTTGAAGCGGAGCTTGATCTTGTCTCCCTCCACCACGTTGGTGTCGGCCACCAAGGTGGCCTCCCCGTAGTGCAGGGTGAACTTCGGCTTGAGCCACACGAGCTTGGCGGGCAGCTCGATCTCCAGCGTGTCCTGCACCAGCCCCTTGTCCCGCGTGACCGTGGCTTCGCGGCCCGCTTCGTCGGCCACGCGCGTCCAGCGGTCGAGCTCGGTGGGCGGGGGCGGCTCGGCCTTACGCTTCTCGCGCGCCACGCGGAGCCGCTCCTCCTTGTACTTCTCGGTGTCCACCCACAGCACGCCGTCGTCGGTGACGAGGATGGCGCGCAGGTCCACGATGTCGTCCTCGGTGCGGAGCTTGCCGAAGACCTCGGTGTCCACGTCCACCGCGCCGAAGTCGGTGGTGGTGTGGGCGGGGAGCTCGGGCACGGTGCGCTCGCCCGCGAGGGTGACGTAGTCCCCACCGAGCATGTCCGTGAAGCGGACGCACAGCACCAACGCCGCGTTCTTCAGCGGATGCGCGCTCCGGTTGTCCACCGAGACGGTGAACTTGCTCCCCATGCCGAGGTAGCTCTTCTCGGCGTGGAGGTCGAGCCAGTCTTCCTCCGGGAAGATCGAGGCAAAGTCATCGCCGAGCACCGACTGGGCCCAGGTGAGGTCGGCGAGGATGTAGTCCCACTGCTGCTGCGCGCGGCGGCGCTCGAAGTGGTCGATCACCGCCTGCTTCCCCGCTTCCCGGTCGCCGCGGGCGTAGGCGAGGCGGGCGAGGTGCAGCTCAGGGGAGAACCAACCGGCGCCGACCATGGTCGCGCTGTAGGACTCCACGATCCCGGCGCCCGCCTTCGACTTCCGGAGGGAGGAGCGCATCTTGTACGGATCGAGGGCGTCGGCGAGGCGCTCGGCCTCGGTGGGGTAGGCCAGCGACGCGTGGCGGTAGTCATCCGACGCGCCGATCAGGTCGCCTTCGCGCTCCTTGAGGGTGCCGCGGAGGAGGAGCGCGGGGGCCATGGCGCCGGGCGTCTCCCCGCTGGCGAAGGGCTCGAGGAGGATGCGGGCTTCGGTCAACTGTTCGGGTTGCCCGCCTTCGATGAGCGCGCGGGCGAGGAGCATGTGCGCCTCTTTTTCGTGGGGCGCCTGGGCGATGGCGGCCCGCGCTTCCGACTCGACCTCCGCCCAATCACCGCGGCCCGACGCCATCCAGGCGCGATCGCGGTGGTAGCAGACCCGGTCGTATTCTTCGAGGTACTTCGCCCAGACCCCGGCGTACTTCATCGAGGCTTCGATGAGCGCCCGCTCCTGCTCGTCCACGTCGCGGATGAGCTCCCGGCGCTCGGACTGCTGGGTGCGCAGCTCTTCCAGCCGGCGCTCCGCGGCCTCCCGGTCGACGGCGAACTTCGCCGCCGGCACGATCCCGCCCTGTCCCTGCACGGACACCACCGAGAGCGTGGTGAGCACGATGTCGCGGGAGAGGCTCCACGAGGCCTCCTGCGCGTCGAGCTCCGTCTGTTTGCCGTAGAGAGTGAGCTCGGCGTCGAGGAGCTCGGTGCGCGCTTCGAGCACGTCCTTCGGCACTCCGCGCCAGTCTTCCCGAGCCACCGAGGCGAGGTATTCGTGAACGTCCCCCTGGTGGCGCATCGCCTCGTCCACCTGGTGGAGGATGCGGACGGTCTTGTCGATGTCGACATCGTCGGTCGCGTCGGCGGCGAGCTTCGCCTTGGCCGGCGCGAACGCCGCCTCGGCCGCCTGCTCCTGGGCGGCGATCGCGGCCGCCTCGTGGCTGGACCACCACCACCACCCGATCCCGCCCGCCGCGATCACGGCGCCGGCGACGATCCCCCCGACGGTGAAGCAGCTCCGGAGGCCCGAGGGGCGAGGCGTCGACGAGGTCCGGTCCATGCGGCAACGTGACGCGGGCGGCGCGCGGCGTCGACCCGGATAACCAGGGGCGATGCGGACGCGACCGGCGCTGGGGACCCTCGTGGCGTGGAGCCTCGCCGTGGCCGGGCTGCTGCTGGTGATGTTCACCATGATCGGGGCGAAGCGCGTCGGCGGAGCAGACGCGCCCCACCTGATCGCCGCCGAGCTCCGGCTCGCCCAGCTGGTGCTCTCCGGGCACCCGATCCTGGCGTTGGAGCTGTGGTGGGCGCTGCTGGTGCCGCACCCGCCCATCGGCGCGCTACCCGGCTGGCTCGTGGCCACGCTTTCCGGGGGCGACCCCCGCGCGGTGCACGTGACGATGGCGGTGGTCCTCGGCTTCGGCTTCGACGCCTACGTGCGCCTCGCCCGCCGCATCTCCGGCGGCGCGCTCCCGGCGATCGCGGCGTTCGCCGTGCTCCTTGGGAGCCCGTTCACCTGGAGCGCCGTGGAGCAGTACGGCCGGGACGTCGTCGTCGGCGTCGCGGTGCTGCAGGCCGTGAGCTGGGCCGCCGCGGAAGGGGGGCTCAGCGTCCGGCGCAACGCGCTCGGGTTCGGGCTGGCGATGGGGTTCGCGTTCGGGAGCAAGTACACCGCGCCGATGTTCCTGTTCGGGCCGTGCTTCACGGTGGGGGCGCTGCTGGTCGTGCGGAGGGAGAAGGCGGCGTGGCGCGGGCTGGGGCTCGCGGTGGCCGTCTTCGTCGGCGTAGCGGGAATCTGGTACCTCGCCCATCTGCAGGGGGTCCGGGGGTACCTGTCCCACTCGGTGGACACCAAGGCGGTCGCCGCCGAAACCGCCAGCTTGCGCGACGTGAACAGCCGGGAGGCCCTGCTCTACTACCCGGCTACGCTCTGGGAGGCGCTCAGCGGTCCGGGCGTGGCGTTGGCCCTCCTCGGTCTCGGCGTCGGCCTGTGGCAGCGGAACTCCAGGCTGGCCACCGCGCTTCTGGCGACCGCCGCGCTCGGCGGACTGGCGGTCCTCAGCCGCATCCCCCTGCAGGTGGATCGATACGTGTTTCCCGTGATCATCCTGGCCGCCGGGCTCGTGCTTGCGCTCGCGCGCTGGCGGGTCGGGCTCGCGCTGGTCCTGGCGTTTGCGGCGCCGCGGCTCTGGGAGAGCGCCGACCGGTACCGCCCCGGGCGCGCCGGACGGGACGAAGACTTCGACCACCCCGCCACCGTCTTCGCCTCGCCGCAGTACCCGATCACCATGAATGCCTGGTTTCCATCCAGCTTTTCTCCGGCGGCCTGGAACCTCGACGGCGCCGTGGCTGCCTTGCAGACGGTCCAGGGCGACACCGGCACGGTCGGGCTGCTTGTGCCCGCGAATCCAGGTTGGCCGGGGTTCGGCCACCTCGTGCAGGCGGCGGCGGCCCGGGGTGCGGAGTGGGACTGGGCGACCGTGAACCTCCGCGGCGGCGGCGGACAAGGCAGCGGGCCCGCCCCCGAGGCCTTCGTCGGCCCGCTCTTCGACGAAGCGTGGCCGCCCTCCACGTTCACCTACGCCCTGGCGTTCGAGGCCAGCTCTGGCGATCAGGCGGTGGGGCAATGGCTACGCTCGCACCGCACCACCGAGATCGCCCGGGTGGCGAGCGCGCAGGGCGTCACGATCGTGGTGGTGAAGATCGAGCGGTGAACCGCGAGGTTGGGTGCGCCCATTCGCGACGCCCGGTGGCCGGGGGCGCCCGCCCGGCCATTCTCGCCGACCGCGGCTCCTCGACCGCGGCGCGTCCAGACGGAAAGCCGTTGTCGAACCTCGGCCCTTGGTCATGAAGACTCGGGCGTGCCGGCTCCCGTTGGTCGCCGTCGGGCTCCCTGCGCGGTCGGCCTTCGGCCTCCGTGCCGGCGCTGCGCGCGCCGACACCGGGTCGGCCCTTCACCCCCTTGACCGCCGCGAACCCCGACGGCCGCCCCGCGCTCCGGTCCCCCTCACGCGACGCCGCCGACGCGCCCGTTCGCGGTCGACGCGGCCGCGGCGCGCCCACGCCCTACAACGACCAGGGCACCGCCTCGTCCGCGAGGAGCGCCCGGACCGCCGCCGCGACCCCCTCCGCGATGCGCTCGCCGAGCGCCGGATGCCACCCCGCCGCGTGCGGCGTGACGATGACCTGGGGGTGGGTGAACCGGGAGAGATCCGTTGGTTCTTCGGGGAATACATCTACCCCGAGGCCGCCGAGGTGGCCCCGCTCCACGGCGGCGAAGGCGGCCTCCACGTCCATCAGTTTGCCGCGCGCCGTGTTCACCAGGATCGTGCCCGGCCGCATCGAGGCGATCGCCGCGGCGCCGATCATCCCCCGGTTGGCGCGGGTCAGCGAGCAGTGGAGGGTGACGACGTCGGCCTCGGGGATCGGCTGCCCCTCCCGGACCTCCAGCACCTCCGCCTCCAACGCCCGCAAGACCTCGGCGAGGCGGCTGCCGATCACGCCCATCCCCACCACCGCCACCCGGCCGAGCAGGCGCGCGTCGTAACGGTTGAGGTTCGCGCGGTCCCACGTACCGGAACGCGCGACCTCGCCGAAGCGGCCGAAACGCCGGGTGAAGGCGAGGATGAGGCCGAGCGTCGTCTGCACCACGGCGTCTCGCCGCACCAGCGGCAACCGCGCGCAGCGGATTCCCGCCGCCCGGAGCGCCGGGACGTCCAGATTGTCGAACCCGCTGGTGGTGGTGATGACCAGGCGCGCTCGCGGCACGTCGATCGGAGTGACGCGACGCGTGCTCGGGACCACGACCACGGCAGCAACGGCGGGATCCTCCACGAATTCCACCCCTTCGGGCAGGCCGAGGAGCGGAGCGGTCTCGTAGTCGGCCTTGCCCCAGCGGCAGAGGGTCAGGGTCATGCCCCCTCGTAACGAGCCGCCGCGCCGCGATCCGACCATTTTCTGGCAACCCCCGGGGATAGGGGGTCGTCATGGCGAAGGTCCGGTCGGTCTACATCTGCCAGAGCTGCGGGCACCAATCTCCGATGTGGATCGGGCGTTGTCCGGGGTGTCAGGCGTGGAACTCCCTGGTTGAGGAGATGCCGGCCGCGGCCGGTCGCTCCCCGGCGCCGAGGGGTCCGCGCCCGCCCACGAAGGCGCGCCCGATCACCGACGTCGGGCAGGATGAAGGGGGGGAGGTGCGCCTGCGCATCGGCATCGGCGAGCTCGACCGGGTGCTGGGCGGCGGGCTGGTCACCGGGTCGCTCACCCTCGTCGGCGGGGACCCCGGGGTGGGCAAGAGCACGCTGCTCCTCACCACCGCGGATGCTTTCGCCAAGCGCGGCATCCGGGTGCTGTACGTGAGCGCGGAGGAGTCCGCCCGGCAAGTGCGGCTGCGCGCCGAGCGCCTCGGCGTCCTCTCCAAGGACCTGTTCCTCCTCTCGGAAACCTCCATCGAGACCGTGCTCGAGGCTGTAGACGAGGTGAAGCCTCGCATGCTCGTCCTCGACTCCGTACAGACGTTGATGAACCCCGAGCTCAACGGCGTCCCCGGCAGCATCGGCCAGGTGCGGGAGATCGGCCACCGGGCGATGCTCCTCGCGAAGTCGAAGGACATCGCCACGTTCCTCATCGGCCACGTCACGAAGGATGGCAATCTCGCGGGTCCGCGCACGCTCGAGCACATGGTCGATGCGGTGCTCTACGTCGAGGGCGATGGAGCCACGCCGCTCCGGGTCGTGCGCGCCACGAAGAACCGCTTCGGGAGCACCGGGGAGATCGGGCTCTTCGAGATGCGGGAGGAGGGCCTCGTGGAGGTGCCGGATGCGAGCGCGCGGCTCCTCCGCGAGCGCCTTCCCGACGCGGCTGGGACTGTGGTCACCTGCGCAATGGTTGGTTCACGGCCTGTTTTGGTGGAGGTGCAAGCGCTCGTCGGCCGCCCCACGCAGGGCAACCCCGCCCGCACCGTCCTCGGCTACGAGCGCGGCCGCCTCTCGATGCTCCTCGCCGTCCTCGGCCGCACCGGGCTGGACCTCAGCGATCGCGACGTCTTCGTGAGCGTCGCGGGCGGTCTCTCGGTGGAAGAGCCGTCGGCCGATCTCGCGGTCGCCGCGGCGATCGTGTCGAGCGCACGCAACCAGGCACTGCCCACCGACCTGATGGTCTTCGGCGAGGTCGGCCTCGTGGGCGAGGTGCGCGGGGTAGGCATGCCGCTCGCGCGGCTACACGAGGCCGAGCGCCATGGCCTCCGACAGGCCTGGGTGCCGCAGTCCGCGTCGGAGGAGGCGGGGCGGATGCGCCTGCGGCCGATCCGGCGGCTGGGCGAGCTGGTGGAGCGGGTGGGGTAGGCCGGAGCACCACGGGGCCGGCCGCTGGGGCAAAAGCCGGCGACCCCGGACACCTTGCGGTGTCCGGGGTCGTGGTTGGCATCCGGGCTGGATGGGGGCGGATCCCCTTCAGAGAACGGCCCGAGGCGCGCCTT
>CAIXRH010000116.1 GCA_903921785.1 uncultured Pseudomonadota bacterium | reverse complement strand
GCCACCACCGCTGCTGCCGCCAGGGCCGCCGCCGTAACCACCGCCGCTCCCGCCACCGGGACCGCCGTAGCCACCACCGCCGCCGCCGTAGCCGCCACCGGAGGGGCGCCCGCCGCCGCCGCCGTAGCCACCACCGCCGCCGCCGTAGCCGCCGCCGGAGGGTTCGCCACCGCCGCCGCCACCGCCGCTGGGATCACCCTCGCCACCGCGCGGGCCACCCGTACGGTAGACCGCCTGGGGCGCGAAGCCCTCACGCGGCCGCCGAGGCGGACCACCGGGACCGCCGGGTCCACGCGGGGGACCCCCTTCACGGTCGCGAGCGATGTTCACCTTCAGTGGCCGGCCGCCCACGTTGTACCCGTCGAGCGCCTGGACCGCGGCTTCCGCCTGGGCCTCGTTGGCAAACTCGACGAATCCGAAGCCGCGGGGCTTACCGGTTTCACGGTCGATGATCAGGTTTACACTCACGACCTCTCGGCCATCATGGCCAAAGAGCTCCCGCACTTCCTCGTCGGAGATGCGGTAGGGGAGGTTCCCCACGTACACGTTTCGGGACATTCTCGGGATCAGTCCGATAGGATTGTCTGGGCCAGTTTCAGAGCGACGCCGTACACCTGTACGACATCCACGCCGGTGCGCTCACCGCCGCATAGCTGAGCTTGGTCGATCCGTAAAGGAATGTCAAGCTCTGCGGGGGCGTGGGGCATCGAAAAGAATCAGAACTGCCACATCGCCTCGACCGCGAGCTGCGGCTGGACGAGCAGCGCGGGTTCGTCGGCCTGGGGGTGCTGGCCCTGGTAGACCCAGGCCCGGCCCACGAAACGGAGCCCGAAGTGGGGGCCGAAGCGCACGAACGCGTCCGCCCCGCCGAAGCCGCCGATGCTGGCGGTGACGGCGTAGTCGTCCCCCCCGAGGCCGTAGGCGTCGGGGTCGGTGTCGGCGAACCAGACGACGCCGGTGCCGGCGCGGAGGAAGAACTCCCACGCCCAGGTGCGGGGCTGCGGGTGAGGGATGCGGATCCCAGGCGCGAAGTAGAATCCGTGCCGGAGGTGGAAGTAGTCGGCGTTGTCCGTCTGATCGACGAACTCTTCTTCCCCGATGGCCACCGGCGAGACGAAGGCGCCCACATCCATCGACACCAGGCGCGTGAGCCGCGCGTCCATGCCAAGGCTCAGTCCGAACGGGCTCGGCCCGCTGACGTAGTTGCCGCCGAAGTGCAGGCGTACCTGCGGTTCGAGGGCTGCAGCCTGGGCTACGCCGGAGGAGGCGACGAGGACGAGGAGGGTGCTGAGCATGGGGTTACCCGGCCGGGGGCCCCACTATACCCACCGCCGCCGATCATCCAATCAGGAAACGGTGAAGGAGGGCGAGGCTGGCGAGGTCATGGACTTCCCCGTCGAGCCGGGGGACCACGTGGAGGTCCACCGTGGGGCCGGCCTGACGACGCAGCTGCTCCACCCGGGCGCTCTCGAGCGTAGCGAGCGCGCCGAGCCGGCCATGCGCCGCCTCCAAGCGCGCGAGCAGCGGCCCGGCCGCCGTGGGGTCCTGCGCGCGGGCGGCGGCGCCGAGGGTGGCCTCCACGTCGGGCGTGCGGAACTCAGCGCGGTGGACCTGGTTCGCGATGAGCGCGCCGAGCGGCAGCCCCCGCGCGCGCAGCTCGGTGAAGAAGAACCCGGCCACCTCCATCGAGGGCTCGGTGGGCGCGGCGACGACGACGAAGCTCGTGCCCGCGTCGATGAACATGCGCTCCACCGCCTCGTGGCGCTCGCGGAAGCCGTCGTAGAGGTCCTTGAACAGCGCGAAGAAGGCGGCGATGTCCCCGAGGAAGGCCTCGCCGAAGATGTGACCGAGCAGGCGATACACCACCGCGGTGGTGCCCGCGAGCAGCCGGCTCCCGAAGAAGCCGCCGCCGTGGTCCTCTTCGTGCGGCGCCAGCAGCCGCTTCATCACCTGCTTGTCGAGGAAGCGGGCGAGGCGGCCCGGGGCGTCGAGGAAGTCGAGCGCGTTCTTCACCGGCGGGGTGTCGAGGATCACCAGGTCGTAGCGGCCGCTCTGCACCACGTCGTACAGACGCTCGGTGGCCATGTACTCCTGGCTCCCGGAGAAGCTGGCGGCGATGGAGCGGTAGATGCGGTTGGCGAAGATCGCCTCCCGCGTCGCGTCGTCGCGGGCGACCTTGCGGATCACGTCGTCGAACGTGCTCGGGGCGTCGAGCATCATCGCCCAGAGCTCGCCCTTGACCTCGGGCGGGAGCACGATGCGATGTTCCAGGTTGCCGATCTCGGTGAGCCCAAGCGAATTCGCGAGGCGCCGGGCCGGGTCGATGGTGAGGACGAGCGCGCGGCGACCGGCGTAGGCGCCGGCGAGGGCGATGGAGGCCGCAGTGGTCGTCTTGCCGACCCCCCCGGAGCCTACACACACCAGGAGCTTCTTCTGGGCGACCAGGGTGCCGATCTTCACGACGCACCCCCACGCAGGTCCACCCGGAGGCCGCCCGCACGCGCGAGCGCCGAGGCGAGCTGGGCGATGATGCGCCGCGCGCCCTCCCCGCGGGGGAGCGCCGGGAGCGCGACCACCTCGCCGGCCACCGCGCGGAGGCGGGTGAGCGCCTCGCCGGTTGCGGCTTCCAGTGCTTCTTCCCAGCGCCCGGCGGCGAGCACCTCGGCGGCCGCCGTGCCTGGCTCCACGCCCGCCTCCAGCGACCGCAGGAGCGTACGCTCCGCCTCCGTGAAGCTCGGCAGGCTGGATCGGTTGAGCAGCACGGTCGGGTGCTCCAGCCCCCGGACCTCCCGGCCCAGCTTGGCGTAGGTCTCCATCGTCTCGTTCACCACCATCTCCTCGGGCAGGGCCACGAGGAGCATGCGGGTGTCGGGGCGGGTGTACATCGCGAGCAGCTCATCCGCGCAGCGGCGGATCGGCCCGGCGGGGAACAGGCGCTCGGCGGTGAGCGGCACGGTGAGCATCGCCACGGCGTTGCCCGACGCGGGCATGTCGACGATCACCAGGTCGAACTTGCGGGCCAGCTCCATCGTGCGCCAGAGCATGACCAGGTCGCGGGCGCCGGGGGTGACCTGCAAAAACAGCGACACCACCCGGTTCTTCATGATGAGCCGGACCAGGCGCCGCATCGACACGATGCTCTCGATCCAGTCTTCCAGCGCCGGCGCCCAGGCGATGTTGGCGATGGCGAGGTTCTTCTCCACCTCCGAGGGCTCGTAGGCGGTGGGCCGGCCGAACAGCACGGGCAAGGTGGGGTGCTGGTTGTCGACCTCCAGGACCAGCGTGCGGCGCCCCTGCGCCGCAGCCAGACGCCCGAGCGCGGCCGAGATCGACGTCTTGCCCACCCCACCCTTCCCCGAGACGAAGAGGACTCGGGACCGAAGCAGGGTGGGGACGTCGACAGACACGTTCACCAGCGGAGGAGGGTACCGCCCCAGGTGAGGCCCGCGCCGAGGCCGGCCAGGAGGACGAGGTCGCCCTTCTGGATCCGGCCCTCGAGGGCGGCCTCGTGGAGCGCGATCGGGATGCTGCCGGCCGTGGTGTTGCCGTACTTCTGGATGTTGTGCATCACCTTCTCGGGCCCGAGGCCGAGGTGCCGGGCGACGAGCTCGTTGATGCGCATGTTCGCCTGGTGCGGCACCAGGAGCGCGATGTCGGCGAGGGTGAGGCCGTTGCGGCCGAGGAGGCTGTGGACGAGCGCGGGGAGCTTCTCCACCGCGTGTTTGAACACCGCCTTGCCGTCCATCTTGGGGAAATGACGACCTTCGTCCATCATCTCCTTGGTGAGGCGCGGAGTGAGGCGGCTCGCGGGCGCCTCCACCATGAGGATCTCGGCATACCGGCCGTCGGCGTGGAGCTCGTGGTCGATGAGCCCGGACGTGTCGTCGGACGCGGCCACGACCGCCACGCCGGCACCATCGCCGAAGAGCACGGTGACGTCCCGGCCGCGGGTGCTGATGTCGAGCCCCGAAGAGTGCACCTCGGAGCCCACGACCAGCACGCAGTTCGCCATGCCGGAGCGCACCATCGCGTCGGCGGTGGAGAGGCTGTAGAGGAAGCCGGTGCACTGGGTGCGGATGTCCATCGCCGGGACGCCGGGGATGCCCAGCTTCGCGCCGAGGATGCAGCCGCTGCCCGGGAAGTTGAGGTCGGGCGAGAGCGTGGCGAAGAGGATGAGGTCGACATCGGCGACGGTGCGGCCGGCTTCGGCGAGGGCCTGGAGCGCCGCCGGCACCGCGAGGTCGCTCGCGCCGACGTTGCCTTCCACCCACCGGCGTTCACGGATGCCCGAACGCTGGACGATCCACTCGTCCGACGTCTCCATCTGCTGGCCCAGCTCGTCGTTGGTGACGACCCGCTCCGGGACGAAGTGCCCCATGCCCACGATCCGACTGCGACGCACCCGACCTCCTGAACGTCCTTGGCCCTAACCTGCCCGGACGTTGCGCCGCGCGCTCACACGTCGAGGTTGCGTACGTTGAGCGCGTTCTGGTGGATGAAGTCCCGACGGGGCTCCACCGCGTCGCCCATGAGGATGTTGAACACCTCGTCGGCCGCGACCAGATCGGGGACATCCACCTGCTGGAGCGTACGGTTCGACGGGTCCAGCGTGGTCTCCCAGAGCTGCTCGGGGTTCATCTCGCCGAGGCCCTTGTACCGCTGGAGCTCGTAGCCCTTCTCGGCCATCGCCAGGAAGTCGCGGCGGAGGTCGGCGTAGCCCCAGCGTTCGGGCTGGGCGCCCACGCGGCCGGGGAGGGGGAGCACGGCGGCCACCTCCGCGTAGGCGGTGCGCAGGCGGCCGTGTTCGACCTCCTGGTGCTCCGAGCCGAGCGTGGTGATCTGCTCCTGGGACTCGCGGAGCACGCGCACCTGGAGGATGGGCCGGGACTCTCCTTCGAGCAGCGTGCGGATCTCCAGCACGTCGAGCTCGGGGGTGGCGACCTTGAGCTGGTCGCGCAGGCGCTCGCCGAAGGCCGTGGCCTCGGGGACCGTGCTCGGGACGACGCCGCCGAGGCGGAGGAACTGCTCCAGCACCGCGGGGTGGGCGCGCCGGGACAGCGCTTCGAGGCGGTGGGCGAAGCGGCTCAGGCGCTCGTTGATGGGCACCAGCGCGTCCCCCGCGATGGTCAGCTCACCGGCCACCACCGAGAGGTTCTTCACCCCCTGCTCCAGCAGGAAGGCCTCCTTGGCCCGCTCGTCGCGCAGGTAGAGCTCCATCTTGCCGCGGGTGGCGCGGTAGAGCGGGGGCTGGGCGATGTAGAGGTGCCCGCCGTTGACCAGCTTGGGCATCTGCCGGTAGAAGAACGTGAGGAGCAAGGTTCGGATATGGCTTCCGTCCACGTCGGCGTCGGTCATGATGATGATGCGACCGTAGCGGAGCCGGCTCAGGTCGAAGTCTTCGCCGATGCCGCAGCCGAGGGCCTGCACCATGATCTGGATCTGCTCGGAGCCGAGCATCCGATCGAGGCGGGCCTTCTCCACGTTGAGGATCTTGCCGCGAAGCGGCAGGACGGCCTGGTACTTGCGGTCCCGGCCCTGCTTGGCCGAGCCCCCTGCGCTGTCTCCCTCGACCAGGTACAGCTCACACTTCGCCGGATCGCGCTCGGAGCAGTCGGCGAGCTTGCCGGGGAGGCCGCCGCCATCGAGCACCGTCTTGCGGCGGGCGAGGTCCCGCGCCTTGCGGGCCGCTTCGCGCGCCCGGGCCGCTTCCACCGACTTGTTGATGATGGTCTTGGCGATCGCCGGGTGCTCATCCATCCAGATGGTGAGCTGCTCGTTGACGATGGACTCGGTGAGCCCCTTGACCTCGCTGTTGCCGAGCTTGCCCTTGGTCTGGCCTTCGAACTGGGGGTTGGCGATCTTCACCGAGACCACCGCCGTGAGCCCCTCGCGGATGTCCTCGCCGGTGATGGCGACCTCGCCCTTGGCGTTCTTCAGCAGGTTGTTCGCGCCGGCGTAGGCGTTGACCGTACGGGTGAGCGCCGCACGGAAGCCGGCGACGTGGGTGCCGCCATCGACCGTGTTGATGTTGTTGGCGAAGCTGCACACGGTCTCGAGGTAGGAGCCGTTCCACTGGAGCGCGATCTCCACCTCGAGCTGGCCTTCTTTGCCGCCCTTGAGGTGGATCGCCGGGTGCACCGACTCGCGGCCGGTGTTGAGGTACTCCACGAACTGGCGGATGCCGCCTTCGTAGTGGAAGTCGTCGGAGCGTTCGTTGCGCTGGTCGTGCAGCTCGATGCGCAGGCCGCTGTTGAGGAACGCGAGCTCGCGGAGGCGGTTCGCGAGGATCTCGTAGGTGAAGGTGGTCGTCTCCACGAAGATCGTGGGATCGGGCAGGAAGCGCACGCGGGTGCCGCGCTTGTCGCTCGCTTCGCCCTTCGCCAGGTCGATCGCCGGGACGCCGCGCTCGAAGCGCTGCGTGTAGTGGTGGCCCTGCCGCCACACGTCGAGGTACAGCACCTCGGAGAGGGCGTTGACGCAGCTCACGCCGACGCCGTGGAGGCCGCCCGAGACCTTGTAGCCGCCACCGCCGAACTTGCCGCCCGCGTGGAGCACCGTGAGCACGACCTCCGCGGCCGGGCGACCGGTCTCGGGGTGGATGTCCACGGGGATGCCGCGACCGTTGTCTTCCACGGAGCAGCTGCCATCTTCGTGGAGCGTCACGATGATGTGGGTGCAGTACCCGGCCAGCGCCTCGTCCACCGAGTTGTCGACCACCTCGTAGACGAGGTGGTGGAGCCCGCGGCTGCCGATGTCCCCGATGTACATGGAAGGACGTACACGCACCGCCTCCAGGCCTTCGAGGACCTGGATGCTGGAGGCCCCGTACGACGTGGCGTTTCCACCCTCGGGGGCGGTGCCTTCGGTCGTGCTGGTCGGGTCGGTCGGATCGGGCATGGGACTCCTACGCGCGGACGGGCGCGGGTGCGCCGGCGCGAGCGCGCGGACGTAACCCGTCGTCCGGGTCGGCGCCGGGGGTGGCGGGCGGCCGCCTGCGGAAGCCCGACGAGGACGAAGGGGGCGCCAGACCGGCGTCGGCGCAGGGAGGACCGGGGTCAGGCGCCGGCGGGCTGCGCCCGCCGTGAACCGTCGATCTTCGAGAGGCGGTCGGCGGCGCCCCGGCGGCGGCCCCGCTCGCCTCGCCATTCTCGCCGGCGGCGGGAGGGCCAACAGACCCGCCAGAGGCGACATCCGGAGAACCTACCCTTGACGTTTGCCGCGGTCGCGGGCATCTATGCCGCGACGAGTCAGCGCTCCGCGCCCCGGCCGCCCCCGCGTAGTGGCCCACGACATCGCACCCCGCGCGGGGCTATACCAAGGAAAATACTTTGCAGTTCAGTGAATTCGGTCTCGACGCGCGCCTGTTGCGCGCCGTCGAAGCCCTCGGCTACTCCACGCCCACCCCCATCCAGGCGGAGTCGATCCCCCCGGCGATGGCGGGGCGGGACGTGCTCGCCGCCGCGATGACCGGCAGCGGCAAGACCGCCGCCTTCCTCCTCCCCATCCTCCACCGCCTGCTCCAGGCGCCGAAGCCCGGCACCCGGGTGCTGGTGCTCACCCCCACCCGCGAGCTCGCCGCGCAGATCCTCGAGGCCTGCCAGGGCTTCGCCAAGTACGCCGGGGTCTCCTCCGCCGCGATCTTCGGCGGCGTGGGCATGGGCCCCCAGGAAGATGCGCTGCGCCGCGGCGTGGCCGTGCTCATCGCCACCCCCGGGCGCCTGCTCGACCACCTCGGCCGCCCCGGCGTGAAGCTCGACAAGCTCGACTACCTCGTGCTCGACGAGGCGGATCGTATGCTGGACATGGGCTTCCTCCCCGACGTGCGCCGGGTGCTCTCGCGCCTGCCCACCCAGCGGCAGACGATGTTCTTCTCCGCCACGCTGCCCCCCGAAGTACGGACGCTCTCCCGCGACATGCTCAAGGACGCGGTCGCCATCAACGTGGAGCGGCAGTCCGCGCCCGCCACCGGCGTCACGCAGTCGCTCTGGCCGGTCAACGGTGGCAACAAGAGCGCGCTCCTCGCGGAGATGCTCCGTCGCAACGTCATCGGCAACGTGATCGTGTTCACCCGCACGAAGCACCGCACCAACCGGCTCTCCGAGTACCTGGAGAAGCACGGCATCCCCAACGCCCGCATCCACGGCAACCGCAGCCAGTCGCAGCGCACCCAGGCCCTCGCCGACTTCAAGTCCGGCAAGCTGCGCGTGCTCTGCGCGACGGACATCGTCGCCCGCGGCATCGACGTGGAGGCGCTCGAGCACGTCGTCAACTTCGACGTTCCCCACGTCCCGGCCGATTACATCCACCGCGTGGGCCGCACCGCGCGCGCGGACGCGGTGGGGGAAGCCTTCACCTTCGTCAGCCCCGACGAGGAGGAGGATCTCCGGCAGATCGAGCGGGCGATCGGCAAGAAGATCGAGCGGCGCACGCTGCCCGACTTCGACTACGCCCAGCGCGTGGCCGAGGCCCTGGAGATCCCCCTCGCGGTGCGCATCGCCGAGATCCGGTCGCGCAAGGCGGAAGAGCGGGCAGCCGGGAAGGGCAGGGCCGCTCGCGCGGCCGGCGGGCAGGCCTCCGCGGGCGGTGACCGTCCCGGCGGCGGCGGCGCCCCCAACGGGCGGCGCGCCCCCGGCGCAGGGGACGAGTCCCGCGCGGGCGCTCCCCGCGACGCTCGGCATTCGCGCCCCGGTTCCCGCGGCGACGGCCCGCGTGGCGATGGTCCGCGCGGCCCCCGCCGCGACCAGGATCGGTCGCCGTTCCGCGACGATCGTCGCCGCGATGGCGGCAACGACCGCCTCGTGGCCAGCGCCGGCCCCGGCGAAGCGGCGAAGCCGACCTCGGCCCCCGCGCCCTCGTGGCGCCGCCAGAACAACGACTCCGCCCCTGGCCCCCGCTCCGCGGACTCGGTCGAGGTGAAGCCGGGAATCTGGCGCCGCGGCGGCGACAAGTAGCGCAGCGGCGGCGGGGCTGCGGCGTCGGGCGATCCCCGCCGCCGCGGCCCCTGCCCCTCAACGCGGACCCCCTCGGGGAGCCGGGAGGCTCCGGGAGGTCCCGCGCGTCGAGGCGTCAAGGCCTACCAAAAAACCCCCTATCAGTCGCCGGACAGCCCGGCGAGCGGTCCGCCTTCGGCTCCCGCCCTACCGGAACAGCGCGGCGATCGCCGCCCGCTGCGCGTGGGCGCTCCGCGCGAGGTTGAGCTGCCCTTGGGCGCGGTGGAGGTTGTGGGCGGCGCGGCTGGGGAACCGGCTGGGGTTCCAGCCGAAGTAGTTGTCCTCCACCACGTCCCGGCAGAAGCGCGAGGCGAGCTCCAGCGAGATCCGCTCCACGGCGAGGATCAGCCCCTCGCCCTCCTCGACCGTGAGCGGCCGAACGGCGCGGTAGCCGGCCACCGCGGCGGCGAGGAGTTCGAGATCGAGCCGGGTGTCCGTGCCGTCTTCGCCGACGGGGTTGCACCAGGAGCGCCACGCGTCGCCGAGCTCCACGTCGATCGGCTGGAGCGAGAGCGTGTCGAGGTCGAGGAGGCAGAGGCCGCGACCGGCTTCGTCGAAGCGCAGGTTGGAGAGCTTCAAGTCGCCGTGGGCGTGGCGGAGCGGGAGGTCGAGCCGGCCGGGCCACTGCCGCCAGAGCTCGAGGATCCCCTCGGCCACCGGGAGCGCCGGGCCTTCGCGGACCGCAGCCTCCAACCTCTTCATGTGCAGGGCGGTGTCGTGCGCGCCGGGGCGTACGTGCCGGTAGGTCCACGCCAACGAGTCCACCGCGAGGTGGAACTGCGCCACGAGCTCCCCGGCCGCCTGGGCTCGGGCCGGGCTGTCCATCTTGTGGACCGTGACGCCCGGGACGAACGTGAGCACCCGCCAGGCGGCGCCGTCCCCTGCTACGGCGCACAGCGCCCCGTTGTCGGTGCGCACGAGCCGCGGCGTGCGCAGGCCCCGGGCCTCTACGTGGGCGGTGACCGCCTCGATGTCGTCATGGACCGACGGGGCGAACAGCGGGTTCACCCGTTGGACCACGTAGCGGGTCGGGTCGCCGACCAGCCAGGTGTGATTGATGAGCCCCGCGTCGGCGCAGTCGCGCAGCGGGGCCCCGCGAAGGGCCGACCATGCTTCCCCGAGGGGGAAGCCTGGAGTTCCGCTCACCCGCAGCTACTCGACGGCTTCGTTGTTGCCGCGGGACATCCCGACGGCGAACAGGACGATCGCGAGCACGCCGCTGAGGCAGCAGCAGCCGTCGGACACGTAGGAGACGATGCCGAGGAGCGGGCCGACCGAGGCGCCGAGGCTGGGATCGATGTCGGCGAGCGCGCTCACGACCATCGCACCGAAGAAGTTGAACGCGATCACGAACGCGAACATGATGAGGGCGAGACAACCGAAACATCCAGCGGCGATCTTCATGGCGACGACTCCGAGTCGGGCCGGTAGCTATACCACGCGTGGTCTTCCGCAAGTGCGGATCGTAAAAAAGCCCCCAAACGGGCGCTTCCGCGCGCTCTGGTCACGCGCGGGGCGGCGGGGCGTCACCCGGGGATGCAGCCGACGGGGCGGTGCGTGAACCCGCGCCGTCCGGCGACGACCGGAGACTTGACTTGTCAAGATGCCCCGGGGTGTGTACCAGGGGTCCCTGGCGCCCGCGATCGGCGGGAAGCCTCACGATCCCTCGCGGGTTACGCCCGCCTCCCGCTCTGGAGACCCCGCATGCTCCGCATCCTGATGTTCCTCCCCCTCCTGCTCGTTGGCTGCCCCAAGAAGGTCGATCCCACGCCTCCCCCCGATGATCACGTCGTGGTGGAGCAGCCGAAGGACGACAAGAAGGACATCCCGGCGCCGGTCGCGGAGATGGTCCGCAACTTCTCGAAGGTGCTCTTCGCGTACGACAGCGCCGAGCTCAGCGCCGACGGAAAGGCGGCGCTCGATGCGAACGCCGGGATCATGACCGAGAACTCCGACATCACGATCGAGGTCCAGGGGCACGCGGATGAGCGCGGCACGACCGAGTACAACCTTGCGCTCGGTCAGAAGCGCGCCGACGCGGTGGTGCGCTACCTCCTCGGCCGCGGCGTCGGCCCGAGCCGCGTGAAGTCGGTTTCCTACGGGGAAGAGCGCCCGGTGGACGGTCGCTCCACCGAGACCGCCTACGAGCAGAACCGCCGCGCCGAGTTCGTGGTCACCTGGGACCCGAAGGCGCGCACCAAGGGCACCGTCAACTGATCGACAGCCACGCTCATCTCGACGATCCGGCGTTCGACGCCGATCGGTCCGAGGTGATGGCCCGCGCCCGCGCTGCGGGCGTTTTGGGAATCGTGGTGCCCGCAGTCGAGGAGTCGGGGTGGGCGCGGCTCCGCGCGCTCAGCGCCGCCTACGGCTGGCGCTTCGCGCTCGGCACCCACCCCCACGCCCTCCCGCGCTCCCGCGTCGTGCCGACCGACCTCGCCGGCGCCTGCGCCATCGGCGAGTGCGGCCTTGACGGCGGCGTTCCCGTGCCGATGGACGAGCAGGTGCGGGTGCTCGACGCCCACCTCGCGCTCGCGCGCGAGGCCGGCTTGCCCGTGCTCCTCCACGGCTACCGCGCTCACGGGGCGCTCGTCGCCGCGCTGCGCCGCTGGGCGCCCCTCCGCGGCGTGCTGCACAGCTACTCCGGGGGGCCGGAGCTGGTGTCCACGTACGTGTCGTTCGGGCTCCACCTCTCCTTCGCCGGGCCGATCACCTGGGCCAACGCACGGAAGCCGCTCGAAGCGCTCCGGCGCGTGCCGCGGGAGCGCCTGCTGGTGGAGACCGACGCGCCCGACCAGTGCCCAGCGCCGCACCGGGGGCGCTCCGAGCCCGCGATGTTGCCGCTGGTGGTCGCCGCGATGGAGCGGGTGAGGGGAGAGCCCCTCGCCGAGGCGCTCACGGCGAACGCGCGGGCGCTGGGGTTCGGGTGACGACGTCGGGGCTTGGCCCGTCCGGCGACTACTCCTCGCCTTCGCCTTCGCCTTCGCCTTCGCCTTCGCCCGTCCAGCGCTCGATGTCGCGCCGCTCTCGCTTGGTGGGGCGGCCGGCGCCTCGGTCGCGGAGGGCGACGGCGACGCCGGGCGTCTCGGGTGGGGTGAGGTCGTCGTAGAGCAGTCGGGCCACCTCGGCGCCGCCGCGCGTGTCGGACAGCGCCTTGATCCGGAGCACCTTGCGGCCGCCGGGCGTGCGCGCGACCATCTCGTCGCCCACCCGGAGGAGGGTGGCGGGGTCCGCGCGGCGATCGCCGAGGGTGACCGCGCCCTCCCGCAGCGCGTTGGCCGCCTGGGACCTCGTCTTCCAGAAGCGCGCGGCCCAGAACCACTTGTCCGCCCGGACGGAGCTCACGGCTTCGGCGGGCCGCCGGGGCCCTGCGAGAAGAGCACCTTCTTGGCGTCGGGATCGAGCGGCTTGCGCAGCTCCGAGCCCACCGAGCGCCCGCGCTGGACGCCCGGACGCGCCGCCACGGCCTCAAACCAGCGCGCCACGTTCGGGAAGTCCGCGAGGGTCTGGCCCTGGGCCTCGTACGGGGCGATCCAGGGGAAGATGGCCATGTCGGCGATCGAGTAGTCGCCGGCCACAAAGTCGCGGTCGGCGAGGCGGCGGTCCAGCACCCCGTACAGGCGGCCGACCTCGCGGGTGTAGCGCTCGATGGCGTAGGGCACGGTCTCCGGGGCGTACTGCCGGAAGTGGTGCGCCTGACCGCACATCGGCCCGATGCCGCCCATCTGCCAGAAGAGCCACTGGAGCACCTCGAAGCGGGCGGCCAGCTCGGTGGGGAGGAACTTCCCCGACTTCTCAGCGAGGTACATCAGGATCGCCCCGGACTCGAAGACCGAGATGCCGGTGTCGTTGTCGAGGATCGCGGGGATGCGGTTGTTCGGGCTCTTCTGGAGGAAGTCCGGCTGGAACTGCTCCCCCCGCCCGATGTTGATCGGGTGGAAGGTGTAGGGCAGCTCCATCTCCTCCAGCGCGATGGAGACCTTGATGCCGTTCGGCGTGGGCCAGGAGTAGAGGTCGATCATCGGGGCCGTCTAATCAGTGCAACGCCTGCCCGATCCGCTCCGTGCGCGGCCGCCCGAGCCCCGCCTGCCCGCCGCTGCTGCACGGATCGAAGGACAACCACACGAACTTGGCCTTGCCCTTGATGTAGTTGCGGGGGACGAAGCCCCAGTACCGGCTGTCGGCGCTGTTGTCCCGGTTGTCGCCCATGAAGAAGTACTGGCCCTCCGGCACCTTGGTGGGCGGGTAGTTGGCCGAGTGCATGCCCCACATGGTGGACTGAAGGGTCGGGTGTTCCACGGAGCCCAGCGTCTCCTTGTACTTCTTCATCGGCTGGGGAGAGCAGCCGCGGACGTCGGTGTAGTCGTAGTCGCCGTCGTCCGCCCGGTTCTGGGCTTCACCGTTGATGTAGACGATGTCGTCGCGCACCTCCACCGTGTCGCCCGGGAGGCCGACGAGGCGCTTCACGTAGTCGACGGTGCAGGGTTGCTCGGGGCCGGGCATGAACGACAGGAGGTCGAACGTGACGGTGCGGGGGATGCGCTTGACCCAGCAGTAGGGGTCGGAGCTCACGGTCGGCGGGTGGATGAACACGTCGATGTCGCCGCGTTCCGGCTCGCCCAACGGGAGGATCTCCACATCCGTGAACGGCACGCGCAGCCCGTAGCTGAACTTGCTCACCACGATGAAGTCGCCGATCGCGAGGGTGGGCACCATGGAGCCCGAAGGGATCTGGAAGGGCTCGGCGATGATCGAGCGGATTACGAGCACCGCAAGGAGCGGGGGGCCCCAGCTCTTGATCACGCCCCACACCGCCATCCAGGCGTCGACCAACGGGTTGCCCGAGGGCCTCGGGGTCTCGCCGACCTCTTGTCGCAGGTCGATGTCCAAGCCGTCGCTCATCCGGGTCCCTGGCGTCGCGGGCGTCCTACCACGCCGCGCGCTAGACCGGGAACGTGTCGACTGTGGACCGACTTGTCCTGCCGCCCGAGCCCGGCCCGTTGGAGCCCGGCGTGCCTCGTGCTGCGGTGGCCGCCATCTTCGGCCCGAAGGACGAGCTTTTGTTCATCCAACGGGCGGAGCGGGTGGGGGACGTGTGGAGCGGCCACATGGCGTTCCCCGGGGGTCGGGAGGAGGCCCACGATGCCTCGCTGCAGGCCACCGCCGAGCGGGAAACCTGGGAAGAGATCGGTCTCGATTTGTCCGGGGCCGTCTGCCTGGGCGCGTTGAGCCCGATGAGCTCCCCTCGGGACGCGGCGATCAAGCGCCTCACCGTCGTCCCCTACGTTTTTCGGGTGGAGGCCTGGCCGGCGTTCACGATGAGCGAGGAGGTCGCCGGGATCGTCCGCTTCCGCTTCGATCGCCTCCTCGCCCGCGAAGCGCGCGGCACGTTCCCGTACACCTGGCAGGGCGCCGCGCTGCAACTGCCCTGCGTGCGCCTGGAGGGGACGCTGCTCTGGGGGATGACCCTCAAGATGGTGGACGAGATCATCAGCCTCGTGGAGGGCGGATGATCCTCCTGTTCGCCGTGGGGTGCTTGCACACGCCGCCCCACGAGCCGCTGCCCGAGCCGGTCACCATCCGCCTCGCGGCGCGGCACGAGGTGGCCGACGGGGAGGGGCGCGACTGCTCCTGGGAAGAGGAGGGCCTGTGGGTCGGCGAACACCGGGTCCTCGGCGCCGACCCGCCCGACGACACCGACTGGTGTCGTTCCCCCAACGATCATTGGGCCACGATCGACGTGCTGGGGCAGGATGGCCGCTACGTATCTCTGCTCACTGCCTCCGACGCCGCGAAGGAGTCCTGCCGCACCTGGGACGTGGTGGACGGGCGTCCGATCACCCTCGCGGAGTACGACGAGAAGGCGGCGCCCAAGCGGCTGAAGCGCGCCTCGCGGCTCCTCGGGCGTGCGCCCATCGCGGCGCCCTTCGATCCCGACGCCTTCCGCGTCCGGAGCGGGCACGTCACCTTCTGCCTCTACGATGCCGCGGGCGTGCGTCACGAACTCGATGTACCCTGAGCGTCGGACCCCGCACGGCGGGCCGCGATAAGGAGCGGGAATGGAACGCAACATCTTCCAGGAGCTCAAGGTCGGCGCTTTCGTGATGGCGTTCGTGCTGCTCATCGCGGTGGCGGCCTTTGTGCTCGGCGGAGGAACCGAGGCGTTCGCGCCCCGCTACAAGCTCTTCGCCCAGTATGTCGACGTGAAGGGGCTCAAGCCCGGCGCCGTCGTGCGCCTCGCCGGCATCGACGTGGGCGAGGTCACCAAGGTGGAGCTGGCGCCCGATCGGGCCGACGGCAAGAACGTCCACGTCGAGCTCACGATCCGCAAGGAGTACTCCAGCCGGATCACCGCCGACTCCGTGGCGGGGATCAGCAACGTCGGCGTGCTCGGCGACAACATCATCACCCTCACCGTCGGCACCGACGGTCAGCCCGTGCTCCAGGACGGCCAGGAGCTCCAGTCCGCTGAAGCCCTCGATTTCGTGTCGTACGCCGACCGCGCGACCGCCATCGTGGACAACGCCGCGAGCGTCTCCCACAAGTTCGACCTGATGCTCGGCTCGGAAGACGAAGCCAAGAAGGCGAAGATCAGCGAGAGCCTCACCCACGTCGAGGAGATGTTGTCCGAGGCGCAGAACGGCAAGGGCGTGCTCCACGTGCTGTTCTACGACGCCGCTGCAGGTCAGAAGGTGAAGTCGATCCTCGTCAATGTGGACACCGTCACCGGCGACGTGGCCGACATGACCCAGGAAATCCGCACGGGGGACGGGCTGGCCCACGCGATGATCTACGGCGAAGGGGGCGATGCGCTGGCTTCCCAGCTCGGGGACTTCGCCGAGGAGGCCACCGGCCTCGTGGCCGACATCAAGACCAAGCCCTCCGCGATGCACAGCCTGTTGTACGTGCCCGAGAACGCCGAGATCATCGACGAGCTGCGCGGCACCGTCGGCGAGGCGCACACGCTGGTGGCCAACGTGAACGACGGCGAAGGCACCCTCGGCCTCCTCGCCCGTGACCCGCAGCTCTACGAGGACCTCCGCGCCCTCTTCGGCGGCGCCCAGCGTAACGCGCTGTTGCGCGCCTACGTGCGCTCCACCGTCGCCCACGCCCAGGGCGAAGACGGCGGCGCCTGGACGCCCCCCACCGGCGACCCGAAAACCGGCGGGAAGTAGCCGGGTGGCCGCCGACTCCGCCGGTCTCTCGCTCCCGCTGGTCCGGCGCCTGCTCAGCCCGCGCACGCTGGCGCTGAAGAACGCGGTCACCCGCGGCGAGCGACGAGGCCTGTACCTGTCGTTCGCCGTGCTCGCGCTCTTCTTCTGGGCCGGGCTCTTCGCCGGGATGCTCTACCTGGTGGACCAGTTCTGGGAGGTCGGCGCCGTCGGCCCGGTCCTGGCGAGGAAGTTCCTCGACATCCTCCTTGCCAGCCTGTTCAGCCTCCTCGCCTTCTCCAACATCATCACCGCGTTGTCGGTGTTCTACCTCAGCGATGACCTGGAGCTGCTGCTCGCGCTCCCGGTGAGCCGGTCGACGTTCCACTACGCCCGCTATGTGGACACGCTGGTGCAATCCAGCTGGATGATGCTGCTCTTCGGCTTCCCGGTGTTCTCCGCCGCGGGGGTGATCGCCAACGCTGGGCCGGCCTACTACTTCACGGTGGTCTTCGCGGTGCCGTGCATCATGGTCATCGCCACGAGCATCGGCGTGATCGTGGCCACGTTCCTGGTGAACGTCTTCCCAGCGCGGCGCACCCGCGAGTTCATGGTCTTCGTGGGCGTGCTCATGGTCGCGGCGGCGTTCGTGCTGCTGCGCGCGCTCCGCCCCGAGCAGCTCGCCGACGCCCAGGCGTTCGCCTCCCTCAGCGAGTACCTCGCCGCGTTGGAGCTCCCGTTCCCGGTGCTCTTCCCGCCGCGGTGGGCGGGCGAGGTCATCGGCGCTCCGCTCTTGCATTCCCCGATCCCCTGGGTTCCGACTGCGCTCCTCATCAGCGGCGCCCTGGCGTCGCTCGCGCTCGCGCGCTGGGCCACCGCCCGTGGCTTCGACGGCGGCTGGGCGCTCGCCCAGGAGGCCCGCGCCGCGCGGTTCTACCGCAGCCGCATCTTCGACCACCTCGTGGCGGTGCTGCCCCGGACCTGGCGCCCGATCGCCGCGAAGGAGCTGAGGGTCCTGGTGCGTGACCCGAGCCAGTGGTCCCAGGTCTTCCTGCTCATCGGCTTGTGCGCGATCTACCTGGTGAGCGTGAAGGCGCTCCCGGTCGGCGCGTTCCGGGGCGAGGGGGCGCAGCTCCTCCGGGAAGGCATCACCTTCCTGAACCTCGGCATGGCCGGCTTCGTGATGGCGGCCATCGCCGCCCGCTTCCAATTCACCGCGATCTCCCGGGAAGGCAAGAGCTGGTGGGTGCTGCGCGGCGCCCCGGTGGACCCGCTGGTGGTGCTCCGCGCCAAGGCCGCGTTCGGCCTCCCGCCGATGATCATCGTCGGCGAGGTCGTGGTGGTGGGGAGCGGGCTGCTCCTCGGCGCCCGGCCCGGGGTGCTGGTGGCCGAGGGCGTGCTCACCCTGTTCATGGCCTGGGGCATCTCGGGGATCGCCACGGCCCTCGGGGCGATCTGGCCTGACTTCACCGCGGAGAACGCGGCGCGTGCGGCGTCGAGCCCGGCGGCGGTGTTCTTCATGGTGATCGCGCAGGTGCTGGTGGCGGTGATCCTCGCGTTCTTCGTGCTCGCGGCGTACCTCGCCTTCAAGGACCGCTGGATCATCGCGGCGATCCTCGCCTCGGTGCCGCTCGCGCTGTGCGTCTTCTCGGGCGAGTGGCCCACGCGGCGGGCTGCCGCGATCCTCTGGGCGCGGGGGCTCAACTGAACCTGCTGCTGGTGCTCGCCGGGCTGGGCCTCGCCCAGGCGGGCGCGCCGTCGGGGCCGTCCACGCCCGCCACGCCCCAGCGCGCCCGGTACCAGGAGCTGGTCGCGGTGTGGGCGGCGGCGCACGGGAACGCGGCGGACGCGGCGACGGCGGCCCGCACCGCCCTCTTCCACGATCCGCTCGCGGCCGCGCCTCGGTTGCTGCTCGTCTCTCTCCCAGCTCCGGCGGCGCCGACGCCCGACGAGCGCCTGCGGCTGCTCGAGGAGGCCACCCGCGTGCACGGGGCGCCGGCGTCGGCGTGGACGGCGCTCGGAAACGCCCGGGCGGCCCTCGGCAGCCCCGAAGCTGGCGCGGCGTTCGCGGAGGCGGAGCTGCGGGGCGCCGGCAGCGAGAACTACGCGGAGTGGCTGAGCGTCGCCGCGGTGAACGATCGGGCCGCGATCACCGCCCGCTGGCTCGCCCTGGCCGATCCCGGTCGGGGGGGGCGAGCGCTGCGCGCGACCCTCGCGGTCCCCGGCGACGCCGTCGGGGCCGCTTCGCTCTGCCAGGACGCCCTCGGCGCCGTGCTCCTCGGCGAGGCCATCGCGCCAGGCGTGGTGGCGACGCGTTGCGGCCCCGTCGGTCGCGCCGACGACGCCCGCCGCGCCCTGGCGGTCGTGAACTCCGGCGGCACGGACACGACCGCCGCCGAGGCGCTGTTGACTGCGTGGCCGCCGGGATCCTGACCAGGAACGGAATCGGTTTTCTTGGTTTCCCCTCCCAGCCCCGCTCCACCCTCGCGAGCCAAGACCCACGTCGGCGACGCCGCTGCGGCAGGCCCGCGGGGCCGGGGCGGCGCCGCGTTCTCCTCACCGGATTACGCCGCCACCGTGCACCTTCGCTTCGCCCTCGCCGCCGCCCTCCTCTTCGCCGGCTGCCACCCGGTCGCCCCGCCCGCGCCCGACGTCGCCGATCCGGCGGCGCTCCTCGCCCGCGCCCGCGCCGAGGCCGCGCCCGTCCCGGCGTTCGCCCAGTTCTCCGCGGTGCTCACCACGCCCCAGCAGAGCATGTCCCTCTCGGGCACGCTGGTGGTCGCGCCGCCGGACCGGTTTCGGGTGGAGCTGCGCGGCCCCATCGGCCCGGCCCAGGTGATCGTCACCTGCAACGGCAAGGACGTGTCGGCGTTCATCGCGCCGAAGAACACCTACTACCGGGCCGACGACGCGGACGGCACGCTCGGGCGGCTGCTCGCCGGCGGCGAGGGTCTCCGCGGCGCCGCGGTGGCCACCAGCCTGCTGCTGGGCCGCCTCCCCGAGCTGACCACGCCGCCCACGCTGACCGCGGTCGGGCCCGTCGCCACCGCGGCGTGGACCCGCGCGGACGGCGCGGCGTTCACCGCGGGCTTCGAGAGCCGCTACGGCCATCTGGTCGACGCGCGGGCCACCGACGCCCAGGGCGTGGTCCTCTTCTCCGGGGCCTGGGAGCCCGCCGCGAGCCCCACCGCGCTGCGGGTGAAGCTGCCCACGCTCGGCGCCAGCGCCGACGTGCGGTTCGACGCCTGGCAGGCCGCTTCCCCCGCCGACGCCGCGTTTGCGCTGGAGCCGCCTCCCGGCGCGATCGTGAAGGTGCTCGACCTGAGCGGGGCGCCGGAAGCGCAGCCGGCCCGGTGAAGCCGTGACGTTCGTCTGGCTCTGGGCCGGCATCGCTGCTGCGCAGTCTTCCCGCCCCTCCGCGGACCTCCCGGCGGAGAAGGCCGCCGCGGAGCTCCTGACCCACCTCAAGGCGGGGGCGGACCCCGACGAGTGGGTCCACGGCGCGGCGTGGGGCGTCTACGCCCATAAGGAGGGCATCGCCGCGTTCGGGCGCGGGCGCGCCTCCGGGGAGGAGGGCAAGCTCCTTGCCTTCCGCGCCTTCACCATGGACCCTTGGCACAAGCGCGATCTGACCGAGGCGGCCGAGGCCTGGGCCCGGTTGGCGGCGGGGTGCCACGTGTCGGGGGCGGCGCGTTCGTTCACGCTCAGCCCCCACGCCGCGTCCGAGGTGGCCGCCCTCTGGCCCTACCGGGAGAGCGCCCGCACGCTCGCCAGCGTGCCGCTGGCCTGCGAGGCGGGCGCCCCGCCGCGCGCGCTGGGGATCGCGGCCAGCGGAAAGGTCTGGTCGGTGGTGGCGGTGGTGCAGGGGAGTGAGGTGAAGGTGTTCGAGGCGTGGGCGGAGGCGGCCACCCACGACGTGCCCGCCGAGCGGGAGGCGGAGCGCCAGCGCCTGCGAGCGTCCCTCGCGGGGCTCGCGGTGTCGGGCTGGCCGGCCCGCTCGCCCGGCGGCAAGGGCTTCGTCCCCGGGGACCTCGACGGCGACGGTCACGCCGACCTCCTCCTCGCGTCCGGCGAGCTCCTGGACGGCGCGGGGCGCCCCGCCCGACGGCTCGACACGAAGTTCGTCGTGCGCGACGTCGGCGACGTCGACGGGGACGGGCGCACGGACGTCCTGGTCCAGGGCGGGCCGGCGTGGTCCGTGTGGTCGGGCGGGGACCCCGCGCGGGCCGCGGCGGCCCCCGCTGCGCTCCACGGGAGCGTCGTGTACACCGCCCTCGACCTCGACGGCGACCGGAGGAACGAGCTGGTGTGGGCGAGCGGGTCCACGCTGACGATGTCGGTCGGCGACGGGCAAACTCCGGCCACCCTGGCGCTCCCGCAGGCCGTCAAGCAGCTCGCCGCGCTCGGGGACGTGGACGGGGACGGCACCGACGACCTCGCCCTCACGCTGGACGGCTTCGGCGACGGCCGCGGCGCGATCCTCCTGGTCCTTGGCGCCAAGGCCGGCGGCCAGCCGAATGTGCTGCCCGTCGTCGGCGAGTGGGCCGAGGGGCTCCGCGATCCCCTCGGCGCCCTGGACCTGGACGGCGACGGGAAGCGCGACGTCGTCGCGCGCTACCGGGACCCGCTCAAGAACCTCGACCACCTCGTCGGCTACTCGCTCGCCGGGGCGCGGCTGTGGAGCGTCGGCCTGGCGAGGGCAGGGCTCGAGGGGGACGCCGTCGTGGCCCCGCTGCCCGAGGCGCCCGGGGGCGCGGTGGTCTCCACCGATCGCCGGGAGGTGCGGGTGTGGCTCCCGGGGATGGAGGCGGGGAAGGCGGTCCGACTCCCCGACGACGCCCGACTCGCCCTCACCCCCACCCGCCTCGGCGGGGAGCTCGGCCTCCCGGTGATGAGCCAGGACGAAGTTCGCGTCTTCAGCGGCGCCGCCTGGACCTGGGACGCCGCGCCGGCCCACGCGCGGCCGCCCCGGCCCGCGACCGACGCCGCCGCGGCCGGCGGGGTGGTGGGCGGCGTCCTCGGGGGCGTGACCCCGGGCGCCAGCGCCCTGCCCGCCACGGGCCCGAAGACCGTCCACTGGTCGGAGGTGCTGGTGAAGACGAAGACGACCCTACCCGCGATTCCGCTTCCGCCGGGCGAGTCGTCCCGGTCCTGCGTGGTGAACATCACGATGGACTCGGAGGGGGTGCCGACGCGCGTCGAGGCGCGCATCTGCGATCCCGCCGTCTTCGCCGTGGTCCAGCCCGTGCTCCTGAGCTGGCGGTTCTACCCCTACAAGGGCGCACCCGAGGGGGTGAAGTTCACGTACAAGGTGGTGATGAAGTAGCCGGGGAGCGAGCCTCCGGGTCGGGCACGCGCGGCGGAGGCCGCTGCCCGAGGGACCGCTGCCCGCGCGGGAGCGGGAGCGGAGGCGGCCGGCGCTCCGGGGAGGCGGTTCCCGTGCCCCAAAAAGACCCGCTCGATCGCGGACCCCCCGCCCACCCGGACGGAGCTCCCGGCGCGCCCTAAGGCGTGGGGGTCGGCGTCGTCGTCGTTCCCGGGGGTGTCGTCCCTGAAGCAGGCGCCCCGACCGCCGTGCCCGCCGCCGCCGCCGCCGCCATCGCCGCCGCGAAGTGTGCCGCCAACGCCGGACGGAGCTCCGTGAGCACCGCCGCCGTGGCCACCGGGTTGCCCGCCACGCTCATCCCGTGGTCCGCTCCGTCGACCACCTTCACAGTGGGCAGCGACTTCGCCACCTTCATCGCCTTCTTGTTGAGCGCTTCGAGGATCGCGGGGTCCCACTGCGGGTCGGCCGTGCCGATGAGCACGTAGGCCCGGGCGCCGGCCGTGGCGATCGCCTTGAAGACCGCTTCGTCCTTCCACAACGGGGTGAGCCACACCGACCAGCCGGCCACGAGGTCGGGCACCTGGGTGAGCGCGTGCGCGAGGGCGGTGGTGCCGATGGACTTGCCCGCGAGCAAGACCGGCTTTCCGGCCGCGCGGGTGAACGCCCCCCGGGCGTAGCCGCCGCTGTCCGTCGCGAGACAGGCCTCACGGTCGTCGCCGGTGAGCGCGCTGAGCTTCGGGTCCATCCCGTAGTAGCGCGTGGAGAGGATCACCTCCGCGCCCGCGGCCACCATCACGTCCTTGGCGATGGTGCACAGCGGACGATCCTGGGTGTACGCCGCGCCGGGGAAGACCACGCCGACGGCCTTGGGGGCGTTGAGCGGCACCGCCATCGTGAACGGGAGCGGTTCGTTCTGCCAGCCGTAGAGGGTGGGGGGCGGGGTCGCCATGGGGGCGAACTATCACTCCTCGGACGCGTCGTCCGGCGGGTCGTCCAGCGCGTCGGCCCGGAGCGCGGCCCGGGCCACGTCGAACGGGAAGCCCGCGCGGGCCACCTTCGCGAGGTCCTTCATCGCCTCCGCAGCACGCTTCTCCGGGGGGCGCCACGGCCCGAGCTTCCGGCGGCGCACGTAGGCGGCGCACGCCTCCACCTGCGGATTGCCCTCGGTGGCCGCGGCGATCCCCGCCCTTGCCACCGTGGAAGACACCCCCTTCGACGACAAGCCCGCGCTCACCCGCGCCGGCGCAACCCCCCGGGCGAGCGCCCGGCGCGCGCGGCCCTCGGCGAACTTCGCGTCGTCGAGGTAGCCGTAGCGCAGCGACACTTCAATCGCCGCCTCCAACGCCGCGACCAGCGGCTCACGCTCCAGCTCGAGCTCGGTGACGGCGCGGTTGATCTTCAGCAGGTACCGTCGGCGGGTGTTCGCCACCGATCCGGGAAACCGCTGGACGTAGTCGAGCACGGCCGCGCGGACGGACTCGGGGGTGAGCGGACGGGCGGGGCGCGGCATCCGGTCGAGATATACGCGGGGCCGATGTCGTCCACCGCTTTTGCCGAGGCCAGCGCGCTCCACCCGATCCGGCCGGGCCACTGGCGCGCCGAGGTCACCGCCGACTGGGGGCAGGGCCGCACGGCGTTCGGGGGCCTGGTCGCGGTCTTCGCGCTGCGGGCCTGCGGGGAGCTGGTGGGCGACGATCGCCCGTTACGCAGCTTCACCATGGATTTTGTCACCCCCGCCGAGGTGGGCGAAGTGCAGGTGATCGCCCGGGTGCTCCACCAGGGCAAGGCCACCTCGCACCTTGAAGCGCGGGTGATGCAGGGCGAGCGGGTGTGCGCACTGGTCATGGCGATCTTCGCCGTGCCGCGGGCGACGGGCATCCACGTGGCTTCCGCGTCTGCGCCCGTGGCCGAGGGTCCAGAGGGGAGGGTAGAGCTCCCGTTCCTCGAAGGGCTCACCCCGGCGTTCACCAAGAAGTTCGTCTATCGCTGGGGGGATCACCCGATCCCCTCCTCCGGCGCGGATCGTCCCGGCGCCGGCGGCTGGGTGCGCCCCCGGGAGGGAGCGGCCGACCCGCTCACCCAGGTCGCGATGCTCGATGCGTGGCCGGCCCCGGTGCTCGCGCTCACCCACGCGCCGACGCCCGCGTCCACGGTTCTCTGGCTGGTGCAGGTGCACACGCCGCTGCGCACCCACCCCGGCTCGGCGTGGTGGCGCTTCGAGTCGGAGGTCGAAGGGGCGTCCGACGGATGCGCCGACACCACCCAGCGGCTCTGGGCGCCGGACGGGCAGCTCGCCCTCGTCGGGCGGCAGCTGGTGGCCGAATTCTCCCGGCTGCCGCCGCCGCGCTGACTCACGTCCGGCACGACCTTACCGATCCACCGGTCTCTCCGGTCGCGGCGCGCCCGGCGATTACCTTGCGGTTGAGAGGTGGGTGATGGTGCTCCTGCTCGCCGCGGCGCTCGCGGCCACGCCCGCAGCCGTCGAAGAATACTCGTCGGAACGCTGGCTTCGCTCGTCCTTCTCCGTAGTGGGTGCCGGGGTGGTGCTCACCGAGCGGTGGGACCCGAAGCTGGCCCCGGTGGAGTGGGCGGTCTTCGACGGTGGTGGCCACATGGTCTCGGCCGAAGATTTCGCCGCCGGCGCGCACGACCGCGGCATGCAGGCCCGGTTTGATCGGGAAGAGGACAAGGCCAAAGGCACGAACACGGCGCTCACGGTCGTGGCGCTGCTCATCACCGCCGGCGCCGGCTTCGCGGACAACGACGGCTCCCTGGGGCCGACCGACACGGTGCCGCAGCCCGGCGGCGCGCCCGATTCGTCGCCGGTGTGGGTGCAGATCGTCAACCACCGCACGGTGGATCACTACTACACCCTCGAGGTGGCGGATGAGCTGATCCGCGCCCACAACGCCTCGCTTCGTCGGCACCTCGGGCTCACCCTCGAGGAGGCGCAGGCGCAGGACGCCCGCCCGGTGGCGGCGCCCGCTCCCTGAAGCGGGTTCCAATCATCTTCCAATGTTCGACCCCGGCTGGGTCCAAGGTGGCCATCCTACGGTTGGGGAGTACGGAGAGAGTTCATGGGCAAGCGCATCATCCTCGGCATCGTCGGTCTGGTCCTCGGCATCCAACTGGTGCCCTACGGTCGGGACCACACCAACCCCACCAAGGACGTCGAACCTCAGTGGGATTCCCCGGAGACGCGCAAGCTCGTCGTCGGCGCCTGCTTCGACTGCCACAGCAACCAGACGAAGTGGCCCTGGTACAGCAACATCGCCCCGGTCTCCTGGTTCGTGCAGAACCACGTGGACGAGGGGCGTGAGACGCTGAACTTCACCGAGTGGGACGTGGGCTGGGAAGCCGCCGAAGACGCCAGCGAGGAGGTGTCCAAGGGGGAGATGCCCATGGGCGGCTACGATCTGATGCACCCCGAAGCGGCGCTCACCCCGGCCGATCGGAAAAAGCTGGTGGACGGGCTGGAGCGGAGCCTCGGCGCCGGGGAAGGCGGCGAGGCCGGCGAGGCCGGCGAACGCGGCGAGGCCGGCGAACGCGGTGAGGCGGGCGAACGCGGCGAGGCCCGCGAGCGCGAAGAGCGGGAAGAACGCGAAGAGCGCGAGGAGCGCGAGGAGCGCTGATGCGGATCCTGGTCGTTGAAGACGAGCGAAAGATCGCTGGCTTCCTGCAACGGGGGCTCAGCGACGAAGGCCACCGGGTGGACGTCGCGGCGGACCTCGCCGCCGCCCGCTCGGCCGTGGACCTGGCCGAATACGACCTCCTGCTGGTCGATCGGATGCTCCCCGACGGAGACGGGCTCAGCCTGATCCGCGAGGTGCGCCGGAAGCAGGTCACGCTGTCCGCCATCTGCCTCACCGCGCGGGACCGCGTAGAGGAGCGGGTGGAGGGCCTGCAGGGCGGCGCCGACGACTACCTCGTCAAGCCCTTCTCGTTCGACGAGCTCCTCGCTCGCATCGAGGCGGTGACCCGCCGCTCTCGCGGCGTCGACGTGTTGCGGGTCGGCGACCTGGAGATCGACGTCGCCGCTCGCCGCGTACAACGCGGCGCCACGGAGCTCCGCCTCACCGCCCGAGAGTTCGACCTCCTGCGGTACCTCGTGGAGCACCGCGGTCGGGTGATCAGCCGCACCCGCCTGCTCGAGGCCGTGTGGGACACCACGCACGACCCAGGCACGAACACGGTAGATGTGTACGTGAGCTACCTCCGCTCCAAGGTCGACAAGGGCTTCGACCAGCCGCTGCTCCACACCGTCCGCGGCGTCGGGTACGTGATCGAGGATCGGCAACGGTGACCTCGGTCGCGGCGCGGGTGGTCTCCCGAGGCACTGCGGTGCTCCTCGGCAGCCTGCTCGCGCTGGGCGTCGCGACCGGCACGACGCTTCACCTCACCGCCACCCGCGCGCTCGACTCGGCGCTCCTCGCGTCCGCCTACGGGCACGTCCACCCCGAGGTGGTGGACGAATACCGGGTGGAGCACAGCCGCGCACCGGTGGAGGCCTGGGTGGTTTCCCGGGGAGATCCTCGGGTTCCGGCTGAGGCGCTCACCCGCGCGCTGGACAGGGAGGAGCCGGTGTACGTCAACGCGGGCACCGGCCGGCTGCTGCTGCTCCCCGCCGAGCGTGGCGAAGGTCCGGATGAGGTTCACATCGTGGTCGCCGCGCTCGCCCCGCAGCTCGGCGTCGCGGAGACGGTGGGGCCGTTCGCCGCGGCCTACTCGGTCTTCAGCCTGCTCGTGGTGGTCGGCGCGGCGGCGGTGCTCCGGGCGACGGTGCGCCGGGCGTTCGTACCGCTCGATCGAGCGCGAAAGGAGGCCGAGGCCGTGCTTGGCCTCGGCCACGGCCAACGCCTCACCACCGACGCCCCTGAGGAGGTCGCCGCGCTGCTCGGAGCCGTCAACGGCCTGCTCGACCGGCTCGACGCCGCGTGGGCCGCCCAGGCGCGGTTCACCCAGGAGGCCGCGCACGAGCTGCGCACGCCCGTCGCCGCGATGCTCGGCGAGATCGACGTCATCCTTCGCCGGGATCGCGATGCGCCCGCCTACCGCGAAGCCCTCGTCTCCACCCGCGAGGAGGTCGAGCGCCTCCGCCGCATCGTCGAAGCGCTCACGGCGCTCGCGCGGCTCGACGCGGGGGAGGCCGAGCGCTCGCGCACCATCACCCGGGCGCGGGAGCTGGTGGAGGCCGCGGTGAAGGCCGAACGGCTCGCTCCGCCGCCCACGGTCACGGTCACCGACGACCGGGAGCTGCGCGCGAACGTGCCGCTTTTGGAGCTGGCGATCGGCAACCTGCTGCGCAACACGGCCCGTCACGCGCCGGGCGCGGCGGTGGAGGTGCGCGTGAGCACCCAGGGCGAACGTGCGGTGGTCGAGGTGCACGACGCGGGCCCGGGGGTGGCGGAGGCGGAGCGCGAGGCCGTCTTCGCGCGGTTCGGGCGCGGGAGTGAAGCGCGGCGTCGCGATCACGACGGGCTCGGCCTGGGGTTGGCGTTCGCGCGCGAGGTGGCGCGGCGACACGGCGGCGACGTCACCCTCGGAACCTCGCCCCTGGGCGGCGCCTGCGTGCGGATGACCCTGGCCGGAGCGGGGAGGGCGTAGGGTCGGGGTGGCGAGGGAGCGGCGCGGGAGCGCCGGCGTGCCGCGCGGTGGGCGTCGGCGGTCGAGGAGCCGCGGAGGGGAGAATGGCGCTGCGTCGCGCACGCCCACGCCGATCCGCAGCTCAAACCGGCAGGATCGCCGTCGCGAGCACGTGCGCCCCTGACATCCACCGCAGCCGCACCCAGCGCGGGCGCTCCCCGGTGAACCGCCAGGTCCACCCCTTCACCTTGCGCGCGTCCGTCACCTCGGGCGGGCCGGGCCCCTCGTCGTCCGGGAACGGCGGTGAGTCCCCGTAGAACGCGACGGACTCCAGGGTCACCGCCTGGGTGCGGGTCACGTCCAGGTCGAGCGGGAAGACCGAGGGGCGCCCGTGGACGGTCCAGCGGCCGCGGGCGCCGGTGAGCACGGCCGCGGCGGGCACCGCGAAGCGCTCCTCCGGCGGGGGCGGATAGGGGTCGTACGAGGGGTTGCGCGGCGGCGGTTTGGGGTGCGCGATCACCACCAGGGGCTCCGACCCTCGCCACGCCTTGGGGGAAGGTTCGAGCTGCGTGCCGAGGATCCACTCCCGGCGCCACGCCCCGTTCCCCGCGGCGAGGGCGCTGTCCGGGGTGGTCCCTCCGTCCCTCAGCTCCCCGTCGAGCGCGGCCGCCGACCCCTCCCGACGCACCGGCATGCCGAGCGACGCCGACACCGACTCCACCGTGTCTGCGGGCCGACGGCACGCGCGGGGCGTCCACGCCGAGCAGGGGCGGCCCGCCGCGCCCAGCTCGAAGCGTGCCCCCCACTGGGTGACCGTGATGAGCAGGCTGGTGCGGCCCCCCGGGAGCCGGGACTCGAAGCGGAGCACCTGGTCCAACAGCGCCACGGGCACGTCGAGCTCGCGAAAGTCCCAAGACAGCCCGAGCGTGTCCTCGAGGCCGGACTGCAGGAAGACGGTCAGCAAGAAGGCGAAGCGCGTGGGCGGGAGGTGCGGCAGCGGCCCCCCGGGCACCTCGGCCAGGCCCGTCGGCAGCGGCTCGCCGCGGAGGTACCGCTCGACCGTGGACTGGATCGCCGCGTCGAGCTCGGCCTTCGGCTGGGCGTAGTTGGGGAGCGAGCGTGGGCCGATCGTGAGGAAGGTCCCGTCGAGGTCGGGGGGCGGGCGCCAGTCGATCCACTGCGCGTTGGCCAGGGGCGGAGGCAGCTTCCGCTCCCACCCGTACACGCCGGTCGCGCCGTCCCACGCCGCTGCGCCCTCCGCCGCCCGGCCGCCGCGACTGCCCTCCGTGCGCGTTGGCACGAACTCCAAGAGGGTCACCTCGCGCCAGGTGCCCACCCAGGTCGGCGTGCGCTTCACCGCCCACCCCAGGCGTTTGTCCTCGGCCGCCTTGGCGATCAGCCCCGGGATGTCCGCGGGAGGCGTCTGTCCGGCGTCCGGGACGGGGTTCCCGCCGCACCGGAGCACGGTGGGCCCGCCCTCCCGCGGGACACCGACCAGGCAGCCGAAGCGGGTGCGGAGGAAGTCGTAGGGGCCCGTCTTGCCGAGGATTGCGTAGCGGGTGTGCCAGGCCCCGAGCGCGTCGGCCGGCGTCGCCGCGAGCAGCGGAGCGAGGAGGAGGAGGAGCACGCAGGCCTCGTATCCGGCGAGGGGAGGAGAGATGGGGTCCCACCTCCCGGCCCTCCTCCACCGTCGCGAGCCAGGACCCACGTCGTTGATTCGGACGCGGGAGGCGCGTACGCTGCCGGCATGACCCCTGTCCCCGACAAGACCCTCTCGGCCAAGTCCAAGAATGGCGCGCAGCCCGATCAGGCCGCCACGCCCCAGGCCGCGCTCGACTCCGGCAGGGCTCCCGCGACCCTCAACGACGTGAAGCCGCCGAAAGCAGGCGTCTCGGACGCCGTGAAGCAGGCCTTCCTCGAGGACCAGAAAGAGAAGCAGAAGTAGGTTGGCGGCCCAGGGCTGGGCCGACGACGCGATTCTCCGCGCGATCGAGTGGGTCGAAGCGGCGGGCGGCGCCGTGGGGCCGTTGTGCTTCGAGGCCACGGCCGGCGAGCGCGGCGCGTTCGCCGGCCGACCGATCGCCGCGGGAGAGGTGCTGCTCTCGGTTCCGCGCGCTCGTCTGATCACCGGGGACCGGGTCGCGGCGACGCCGCCGGGCCGATTCGTGTCGGAGCACCTGGACCTCGCGGCTCACCCCCAGGTGCTGCTGGCGCTTTTCCTCGTGCACGCGACGCGCACCCGCGATCCCGCGTGGACGCCCTACACGGACACCCTCCCCGCCGCGATGCCCCATCATCCGCTGTTCTTCGCGGACGCCGACCTCGCGCGGCTCCGGGGGACGATGTGTCACGACCTGCTGGTCGCGCGGCGCGAGCGCCTCGAGGTCGAGTGGGACCGCCTTCGCCGCGGGGCGCCCGGCCTCGCCGACCTCGAGTGGGGCGAGTGGGCGTTCGCCCGGACCCTGGTCGCCAGCCGCGCGTTCGCGCTCAGCCCCGACCGGGTGCCCACGCTGGTGCCGCTCGCCGACCTGCTCAACCACGCCCCCGCGCCGGAGGCGACCTGGAATCTCCTGGACGCGACCGGTTCGGTCCAGGTGCGCGCCGACGTCGATGTTGCCGGTGGCGCGGAGGTCCGGGACACGTACGGGGCCAAGTCCAACGGGCGGTTGCTGCTCCACTACGGCTTCGTGCTGCCCGACAACCCGGTCGAAGACTGCGTGATCGACCTGGGCGACGCGGGTGCGTACCTGCTGCGCCCGAGCGCGACCGCGCCCGAGGTGCAGCAGATGCTCGCGCGTCTCGCCGCCCTCCCCGAGGGGCGGGAACGGCTGGCCCGCGCGTGCCGCGAGCGCCTCGCCCGGCTCCCCGAGTCGGTGGACGCGCCGGCCGAGAGCGAGAACGGGCGGAATGTGCTCGTGGTGCGCGACGTCGAGCGACGCGTCCTGCGGTGGTGGGACGAGCGGCTGGCCAACGCGGCCTCACTTCCAACAGTCGACTCAGGGAATCCCAACGTGGCCGACGCACATTGAGAGCGTGACCAGGAGGCATCCATGGATCGAAACGTGACCTTGGCCTATGCGGTGGCGGGAGTGGCGACGGCGATCGCCATGGTGGCGGTGCTCGCGGCGCGCGGCGGGGCCGCCGAGGGGCCGCCGGCGGACCCTCATGCGGACGTCGCCAGCGCGGTGAACGCCGAGGCGGCGGCCCCCGCGGACCCCGGCGCGGAGCAGCCGGTGGTCTACGTGGATGAGCGTGGGCGCCCCCTGCGCGGCGAGTGGCGCGAAGAGGAGGAGGAGCGAGAGGGCTTCGAGTGGGGGGAGCGCGAAGAGCGCGGCGAACGCGGTGAGCGCGAAGAGCGGGGCGAACGCGGCGAGCGCGGTGAGCGCGGTGAGAACGAGCGCGCCGAACGTGGCGAGCGCGGGGAAGGTGGCGAGCGCGACGATGACTGACGCCCGTCCGGCGTCCGCCGCCTCGCCTGGGGTGTCCGCCGCGGCGGCACCCGCGCCGAACCCGCGCGTGCTCCGCGAGCTGAGCGTCCGCGACTCGGTGGTCTTCGGCGTGGCGGTGCTGCTCGGGCTGGGGGTGAGCGCCGTGGTGGCCACCGACATGGACCGAGCCGAAGCGAAACAAGCCGAGGCGCAAGCGGTGCTGGTCGCCGCAGCCGAGCGTCCACCCACGGCGGGCGTCGTGCGCTCCCGCCCGCGGCCCCGGGTCGTCGTCCGCCGGTCGAGGGCGTCATGACCGAGCGGGCGTTCGACGCGATGGGCGGGGAGTGGTGGGTGAGCACCGACCGCGGCGACCTCCTCGACGGCGCTGTCGCCGAGGTGGAGAAGATCGAAGCCGCGCTCTCCCGCTTCCGCCCCGACTCTGCGCTCTCCCGGCTCAACCGCGAGCGCACCTGCGAGGACCCGATCCTCGCCTGCGTCGCGGCTGCGGCGATCCGGGCGCGGCAGGAGACCGACGGCGCCTTTGACCCCACCCTCGGCGACGAGCTGACCGCCTGGGGCTACGGCGCCCCGCTCGACACGCTCGCCGGTCGCCGCGGTCGTGCCCCGACGGGCCGCTCGGTGCTGGTCGTGGACGTCTCTGGCAACCGCGTGCGGCTGCACGGCCGGGGGAGCCTCGATCTCGGCGGGATCGGCAAGGGCTGGGCGGTCGACCAGCTGGTGGTGTGGTTGCGAGCCGCCGGCGCGAAGGCCGGACTGGTGGACGGGGCCGGCGATCTGCGGGGGTTCGGCCCGCCCTGGGCGATCGGTCTGCCGGACGGCGGCGCCATCGAGCTCGTCGACGCCGCGGTCGCCACCTCCTCCACCCTGGAGCGTAGGTGGTTCGCTGAGGATGGCCGGCTGGTGCACCACCTGCTCGACCCCGCCACCGGCGCGCCCGTGCTCGGCCCGGTGCACACGGTGACCACCACGGCGCGAACGGCCACGCAGGCGGAGACCTGGGCCAAGGCGATCCTGGTCCGTCCGGAGCTCGCCGAACGTTTCGAGCGACCCGGACAGACCGCGTGGCTCGGTGATGATGAAGGCCGTTGGTGGACCAGCAACCCCGGAGCCGTCGCATGTTGATCTCGCTTCCCTTCCTCTGGTGGGCCTGCCGCGTGACGGGTCTCGTCGCCTACGGCGCGCTCTGGTTCGCGATGTTCTTCGGCGTGAGCGTCTCCGCGAAGGGCTCTGGAGGCTGGCTGCACATCGCGAGCGCGGCGGAGCTGCACAAACAATGGGCGGTGGTCGGCCTCGGCGCGGCGTTGGTCCACGCGTTGGCGGCGGTCCTCGCGCCGGAAGGGGGGATTCCCGCGATGGCGGTGCTGGTCCCGCTGGTGTCGCCGACGATGCGCGGGGTCATCACGGTCGGCACGATCGCGATGTGGGGCTTTGGCGGGCTGGTCGTGTCGTCGTTGACGAAGGCGTCGTGGCGGCCGGAGGTGTGGCGTGCGCTGCACGCGCTCTCGTTCGGCGCATGGGTCCTCGCGGTCGCCCACACGGTCCTCGGGGGCACGGACATGGCGATCTGGCCGGTGAAGGCCGCCGTATATGCCACCGCCGCGGTGCTCATCGGCGCGACGGCGCAGCGGATCCTGGTGGCGATGGACAACGACGGCGGCGCGGCGAAGGGCGGCAAGGCGCTGGCGCGGGCGGGCGGCGCAGGGCTGCCGCTGGGCGCGACGGCGGTCGCGTCGGGCCCCGCGGGGCCGCAGCCGGTGCGGGTCAAACCGACGGCGTAGCTCCGGCTTTGGGGGGCCAGGGCCGCGCCGGTCGGAGCGATGCGGGTGCGCATCCCCACCCTCGGCGCTTCAACCGACCGGCAACGAGCGCACGGTTGCGCGTTGACCCACCCTCAGCGCTCCGGCGGCCACCGCACCGGATACCCTGGTGCGGAGGCCCGGATGTCGCTGCTGCTCGTCACGTTGTCGCTCCCCGCGTTCGCGGCGCCTCCCGTGGCGCCCGCGCAGGAGGCGGCGTACCAGGACGGGCTCACCACCGCGTGGATGCCGGCGTTCGCGGAGGTGTCGGTCGGCCCGTCGTTCGCGCAGTCCGACACCGCGGCGGCGTCGGGGCGCGCCGGACGCCTCGGGTTCGCCGGGCAGGCGCGGGTGGACTGGCGGGAGTGGACCTTCCGGATCGACGGCGGCTACCAGGTGCCCGACCCGCTGCGGCTCAGCGCGGGCCTCCGCGGTGGGTTCGGCTCCATGCACGTCGCCGTAGGCATGGCGCTGGCCAACCCGCTCGACGGCAGCACGCCGGCGCTGGAGCCCTGGCTGGAGTGGGGCAATCGGGTTCCGATCCCCGTCGGCGACCACCTCACCGACCTGGAGACGTCGTTCTACACCGTGTTCCGGCGCGCCGACTCCGGCCTCTACACGTTGGACGGCGGCGTTCGCGCCGAATGGCGCCGCATCTGGCTCGGCTTCGGCGCCTACGTCGGCTGGGAGTTCTACAACGCCGCGCCCGCCCTCCCCGACCCCGGGAACCAGTGGTCCATCGGCCTGAATTGGGGCACCACCTGGGACGACCGCCGGGCGTCGCGGGTGCCGCGGCCGGCGCAAACTCCCGCGGCGCCCTAGCCGACGCCGCTCCTGGCTCGCGACGGTGGAGCGGGGCCGGGAGGGCAGGGCAAAATGTGCCTCCTCCCCCCTCGACTACCCCGCCTGCTTGACCAGCGCCTGGAGCTCGTCGAGGTCGATGCGGCCGGCACGGACGGCCTTGATGTCGCCGTCGGCGCCGATGACGAAGGTGGTCGGGTACGCATCGACCTTCCAGTCGTCCACCACCTGGTTGGTGCCTTCGAGCACGGTGTAGGTGATGCCGAGCTTCTCCGCGTCGGACTTCAGGCGGGCGCCGCCGCCGCTGTTCACCGCCACCCCGAGCACCGGAATGTCGGGATGTTCCGCGGACCATTTGCTGATCTCGGGAATCTCCGCCCGGCACGGCGGGCACCAACTCCCCCAGAAGTTCACCACCACCACCTTGCCGGCGTACTCGTGGAGATCGACCTTTCCTCCAGCCACGTTCACCAACGCCAGGGGCGGAGCGGTGCCCGAGGGGCGGTTGACATGGTCGAGCACGGAGGCGCCCGCGATGAGCGCGAGGGCCACGCCGATGGCGATGGCCCAGTCTTGAAGGAGTCGCTTCACATGGGGAGCCTAATCCCCTTCGCGCGCGAATGCGGCTCGCTCTTGACGCGTCGAGGCCATAGGTTCCCCAGCCATGAACATCGTCTTCACCGCCCTGGTCCTGCTGAGCGTCGTCGTCGCTGGCTTCACCGGCGCGCCCGGCCACGAGGCCGCGGTGAAGGGCTGGGACAACGAGGTCCCCCTGGAAGTGGACTCGCTGGTGAAGGTGGGCGCAGAGGCGCGCGTGGAGGTCGGCGGGGTGGAGTATTCCGGCACCGTCACCGCGGTGAAGGCTGCCGCGAACCCGGGCGAACCGCCGACGGCCACGGTCCGCACCATCGCCCCGGACGGGGCCGCGGTCGTCCGGTTCAACGACGAGCACAAGATGAAGCTCGTCTCCGACGGCGCGGTGGACGCCGCGAAGAAGGGCGTCGAGCTGGCCATCGGCCTCGTGGGGATGATGACGTTGTTCCTTGGCCTGATGAAGGTCGTGGAGGCCGCCGGGGGGCTGGACCTCATCGCCGGCGCCATCCGCCCGTTCATGCTCTGGCTCTTCCCCGACGTGCCCGCGAAGCACCCCGCCATGGGCGCCATGGTGATGAACATCGCCGCGAACATGCTCGGCCTCGGCAACGCCGCCACCCCGTTCGGGATCAAGGCGATGCAGGAGCTCGACACCCTCAACAAGGACAAGGGCACCGCCACCAACGCCATGGTGCTCTTCCTCGCCATCAACACCACCGGGCTGGCGGTCCTGCCCACCGGGATGATGGCGGTGCGCGCGGCGCTCGGCAGCAAGAACCCGGCGGCGATCTTCCCGACCACCATCGCGGCGAGCCACATCACCACCCTGGTGGCCGTGCTCCTCGCGAAGTGGCTCGCGCGGTTCTTCCCCGGCGGCGAGACGGAGATCGTGGAATCCGAGCCGCTCCGCCCCCGCGACTTCCTCCCCTTCGGGGCGTTCACGGCCGGGCTCCTCGGCTTGTGCGCCTGGGTCGCGGTGGACCCGCAGGCCACCTACTACATCCTCCCGGTGCTCATCGGGGGGATGGTCTTCTTCGGGGCCACCCGGAAGGTGAAGGTCTACGAGTCGCTGATGGAGGGCGCGAAGGAAGGGTTCAATTCCGCGACGCGCATCATCCCGTACGTGGTGGCGATCCTGGTCGCGGTGGCGATGTTCCGGGCGAGCGGCGCGCTCGGCTGGGTCGTCTCGATCCTCGCCATCCCGGCCAAGGTCGTCGGCGTCCCCCCGGAGGTGATCCCCCTCGCCCTCCTCCGCCCGCTCTCCGGCTCCGGCGCCTTCGCCCTCGCTTCCGACATCACCCGCACCTACGGGCCCGACACGTACATCGGCCACCTCGCCGGGACGATGCAGGGCACCACGGAGACGACGTTCTACGTGCTCGCGGTCTACTTCGGCACCGTGGGCGTGAAGCGGGTGCGGCACGCCGTGGCCGTCGGGCTGCTCAGCGAGCTCCTCGGCATCCTCGCCGCAGTGTTCTTCGTGCGGTGGATGTTGGGCGGCGCCTGACATCTCGATACGTCGCGCCGCTTGACGACGGGGTCCTCACCGGTAAGGAGCGCGGGCTTCCGAGGATTCCATGCTGTCGCTCGTCACGTTCCTGCTCGTCGGCTGCGAGCCCCCGCCTCCCCCCGTGCCCGGCCAGGTCGAACGCACTGGGGAGGTCCTCAAGGTCGTCAACGGCCAGAACGTCACCCAGGGCATGGTGGACGCCCAGCTCGACCAGCTCCCCGCCGAGACCAAGGACCAGATCGTGGCCCGCGGCCAGATGGACCGGGTCAAGGAGAACGTGGTCATCGGCGAGGTCCTCTACCAGGAGGCGCTCAAGCAGAAGCTCCAGGACGACCCGAAGGTCAAGTCTTCGATCGCCCTCGCCGAGCGCGGCGCCCTCGCCAGCGCCCTCATCGAGCGCACCGTCACCGCCCGTATGACGGACGACGCGATCAAGAAGTGGTACGACGACCACGCGGTGCAGTTCGCCCGCCCGCAGGTCAAGGCCCGCCACATCCTCTTCGACAAGAAGGACAAGGCCGAGGCTGAGAAGGCGCTTGAGGCGCTCAAGGCCGATCGCTCCAAGTTCGGGGAGATCGCCACCGCCAAGAGCATCGACAAGGGCTCCGCGAAGGATGGCGGCGATCTCGGCTGGTTCGACAAGAACCGCATGGTCCCCGAATTCGCCGACGCGGTCTTCGCCGGCAACAAGGGCGATCTGCTCGGCCTCGTGGAGACCAAGTTCGGCTTCCACATCATCGAGATCGAGGACAAGCGCGAGTCCGTGCCGGTCGATGAGGTCAAGGACAAGATCAAGGGCCAGCTCCGCGACGACCTGGTGAAGGCGTACATCGAGGAGCTCCAGAAGGCCGCGACCATCACCGACGCCACCGCCGCCGCGGCGGGTGGCGCAAGCGTGACCCCGGCCCCCGCCGAGGGCGCCGCCCCCGCGGCGGAAGCCCCCCCGGCCGCGGGCAAGTAGCCTCGGAGGGTCCATGAGCACCGTCGTCATCCTCGGCGCCTCCTCCGGGTTCGGCGCCGCGGCGGCGCGTGCGTTCGCCCGGGTGGGCTTCGACATCGTCGGGGTGCACCTCGATCGTCGCGCGGCCCAGCCGGCGATCGACGCGCTGCTCGCCGAGCTGTCGGCCACCGGCCGTCAGGTGCACTTCTTCAACCAGAACGCGGCGGACGACGCCAGTCGGGCCGAGATCGTGGCGAAGCTGCGCGAGCTCTGCCCGCCCGGCAGCGTCCGCGGCCTGCTGCACTCGCTCGCGTTCGGCTCCCTCGCGCCGTTCTCCGGGCCGCGGCAGGTCACCCGCAAGCAGATGGAGATGACGCTCGACGTCATGGGCAGCTCGCTGGTGTACTGGGCGCAAGACCTGGTGGACGCGGGGCTCCTCGGCGAAGGCGGCCGCATCTGGGCGATGACCAGCAGCGGCTCCCACATGGTCTGGCCGGGCTACGGGCCGGTGAGCGCGGCGAAGGCGGTGCTCGAGGCCACCTGCCGGCAGCTCGCGGTGGAGCTCGCGCCGAAGGGCATCACCACCAACGCGATCCTCGCGGGCGTCACCGAGACGCCGGCGCTTCGCAAGATCCCCGGGTCCGAGGCGCTCGTGGAGAAGGCGTTGGCGCGCAACCCCGGCGGGCGGCTCACCACGCCGGAGGACGTCGCGGACTTCCTCGTGCTCCTCGCCGGGCCCGGCGCGCGGTGGGTGAACGGGAACATCCTCCGGGTGGATGGCGGCGAGGACATCGCCGGATGATCAGGGGCCTCGTCCCCCTTCTGCTCGGGTGCGACGGCTACACCGTGGACACGCCGGAGCTTGCCTGCACGTGGGACTGTCCGGACGACACGGCAGACACCCGGCCGACCGCCGAGGAGCTCGTCGCGGCCCTGCACGCGGAGGGGGAGGCTGCGTTTCTCCGCATCTCGGCGGACTCCGGGTGGCCCGCCGAGACCAAGGAGGGCCTGTTCTTCGCCTACGCCGCGACCGGCGCGTGGTCCGTCGCCGGCGACTTCGACGCGTGGGCCGGCGAGCCGATGACCTGCGGCGACGGCCTATGCTGGGCGCTCGTGCACGACGCACGGCGCAACGGCGGCTACAAGTTCACCGACGGAGCGGCCTGGGTGGCCGACCCGTGGTCGCGCCGCTTCACGTACGACGAAAACGGCGAGCTCAGCTTGTTCGCCAGCGACGAAACACACCTCGAACGCTGGTTCTCCGTCGGCGACGGCGCCATGGCCCCGCGCACGGTGCGGGTGCTCGTGCCCGCGGAGCCGGTCACCCACGCGCTGTACGCCGAGGACGGCCAGAACCTCTTCGACCCCGACGCGATCTGGGGCGGCTGGCACCTCCAGGACAGCGCGCCCCCCGGCATGCTCATCGTCGGCATCGACAACACCGCCGCCCGGTTCGACGAATATACCCATGTCCCCGACCACATCGACGACACGGGCGACTGGTATGGTGGCCAGGGGGATGCCTACGCCGCCTTCGTCGAGGACACGGTGCGGCCGCTCATCCAGGCGCACTACGGCGAGCCCGACCGCGTGGGGCTCCTCGGCAGCTCCCTCGGCGGGCTGATCTCCCTGCACATCGCCGATCGTTACCCGGGAGAGTTCACCTTCGCGGCCAGCATGAGCGGCACCCTCGGCTGGGGCAGCATCGGCGCCGACAACGACACCATGATCCAGCGCTACACCGGCGCCGGTCACCGGGACACCGCCATCTACCTGGACTCGGGCGGCTACGGCACCACCTGCGCCGACGCCGACGGCGACGGCACCCACGACGACGACGTCGACAGCGCCGACAACTACTGCGAGACCGCCCAGATGCGCGACACCCTCGCCGCCGAGGGCTACGCCTTCGACGAGGACCTCTGGCACTGGTGGGAGCCGAACGCCACCCACGACGAGGTCGCCTGGGCCGCGCGCGTCGGCCGTCCGCTCGGCATCTTCGCGGGGTTGTAGATGAAGATGATCGCCCTGGGGACGATCGCGAACATGGCCTCGGCCGTGTCCGTCATCGTCGCCATCAGCCTCGGGTTCTTGCAGATCCGCCAGATGCGCAAGTCGCGGGCGCTGTTTACGGCCGGCGAGCTGGTGCACACGATCCAGACGCCCGGATTCAGCCATTCGGTGCGGCTCATCATGCAGCTCCCCGATCGCGCTGATCCGGCGATCATCCGTGATAATCCGGAGATGCTCTCGGCGGTGCTCTCCCTGAGTCACGTCTACGAGAGCCTCGGCGTGCTGGTGTACCACCGCATCCTCCCGCTCCACCTCGTGGACGACCTCATGGGTGGCTACATCCGCGGGAGTTGGACGAAGCTCGAGCCCTTCGTGGTGGCGCGGCGCGCCGAGCAGGGTGTCTTCTACGGCGAGTGGATGCAGTGGCTCGCCGAGCGGATGATCGAGTTCCCCAGCCCCGGAAAGAAGATCGGGGCCCACATCGCCCACCGCAAGTGGAAGCCGTAGCGGCGGCGCCGCCGACGGTTGTGGTGGCTCGCGACGGTGGAGCAGGGCCGGGAGGGGGGACACAGACGAAAATTTGCACGGGCAAGCCGCTCCGGGCACCCGGTTTGCTCCCTCCCGGTCGCCCGAGGGTCTGCGGGTGCGGGCGAGGCGCCGCCCCGGCTCCCCTCCGAACGGATCGACTCCCGCCCGTGCTACCTTCGCCGGATGTCCGCCGCGCGCTTCGCCCCGCTGCTCTTCGTCGCCGCCCTCGCCGCCTGCTCCGACCAGGGGGTCACCGCGCTCAAGGACCCCCCGCAGGACGAGCCCACCGACACCGGGGACGTCGTTCCGGACTCCAATACATCTGATACAAGTATCGATACAAGTGTCGATACATCTTCGGTGGTGATCCCCGACGAAGGCGACTATGTGGACTGTGCAGGCGCCGGCCTCACGGAGGGCCAGTGGTGGGGCTCCATGCCGTTTGCCACGGAGGCCGATCTCACCGATGGCAGCGGGCGCGCGTTCTGGTCGGTCGACTTCGACCTGAAGGACTGGTCCACCGTGAGCAACCCCGACTCCGGCCACTGCCCGTCCGGCTCGGACAAGGCCTACCGGGTCCCGCTGACCCTCTCGGACGTGGGCCCGGGAATCTGGCTGGACCTCCAGTCCGACGACGGGCTCTGGGTCTGGGTGAACGGCACGGAGGTCGGCCACTGGGGCGGCGACTGGCAGGAGGAGGGCTGCGTGAACGACAAGGCCAATTGCGCCGAGTTCGTGGAGGCCGACCCGGCGGAGATCACCGCGCTCCTGCACCCGGGCGAGAACGTGCTCGCGGTGCGGGTCTCCAACGCGATCAACCAGGCGTACATGGGCGTCCGGGCGCGTTGCGTGGAGTAGGCGCCGGTCAGGTCCCTGTGCGGCCGTGTCGCAATTGTTGGCCGATCGCGGCCTGGGCGATACTTCCCCGCCACCTCTGGAGGTCCGGTGCTCCTCACCCTCCTCGGCGTGGCCCTCGCCGCCGATCCCCCGCCCAGCATCCCGTTCGAGAAATACACGCTCGCAAACGGGCTGGAAGTCATCCTCTCGCCGGATCACCGGCTCCCGCTCGTCGCGACCGATATCTGGTACCACGTCGGCGCCGGGTACGAGGTCCCCGGGCGCTCGGGCTTCGCGCACCTCTTCGAGCACATCATGTTCCAGGGCAGCCGGAACGTGCGGGAGGACCAGTTCTTCCCGATGATGGAGGGCGCAGGCGCCACCTTCGTCAACGGCACCACCGACTTCGACCGCACCAACTACCTGGAGACGGTGCCGAGCAACCAGCTCGAGCTCGCCCTGTGGTTGGAGAGCGACCGCATGGGTTTTCTCACCGACACGCTCACCCAGGGGCGCCTCGACAACCAGCGGGACGTGGTCCGGAAAGAGCGCCAGCAGTCCACCGAGAACGTGCCCTACGGCGTGGCCGAGGAGCAGTTCTACAAGCTGCTCTACCCGGCGCCGCACCCGTACAACGGCGTGGTCATCGGCAGCCATGAGGACCTCCAGGCCGCCAGCCTCGACGACGTGAAGGGCTTCTTCAAGACCTGGTACCTGCCCAACAACGCCACGCTCGTCATCTGTGGGGACTACGACGAGTCCACGATCAAGGCCACGGTGGAGAAGTACTTCGGCGGGCTCGCCGCGGGCCCCGAGCCCACGGTCACCCCGCAGATGGCGCCCCCGATCACCGCCGAGAAGCGCGCCCACTTCGAAGACAACGTGGAGCTCCCCAAGGTCTACCTCGGTTGGGTCACCGCGCCGGTGTTCAAGCCGGGCGACGCGGAGCTCCAGCTCGCCGCCCAGGTGCTCGCGGACGGCAAGTCCAGCCGCCTGTACCGCGAGCTGGTGGAGAAGCAGCAGATCGCGCAGTCGGTGAAGGCGTACCAGTACCCGCTCACCCTCGGCTCGGTCTTCGCGGTGGAGATCGTCGGCAAGCCCGGCCAGCTCCCCGCAAAGCTGGAGACCGAAGCGTGGTCGGTCATCGAGGGGCTCCGCAAGGCGCCGCCGCAGAAGGAGGAGATCGACCGCGCCTGGACCAGCACCAAGGCCCGCGTGCTCCGCGGCCTGGAGTCGATCGGCGGCTTCTCCGGCAAGGCCGACACGCTCGATTATTACAACCACCACACCGGCGATCCCGGGTACCTGGGCAAGGATTTCGCCCGGTATGAGGCGGTCACGCCCGAGTCGCTGCAGAAGGCGTTCTCGGAGGCGATCCGCAAGGACAACCGGGTGGTGGTGGACGTCGTACCCAAGGCCAAGGCCGAAGGAGGTGGCAAGTGAAACATCTCACCGTCTCCCTGGTGTCGCTCGCTTGCCTGGCCCTCCCCGGGTTGGCCGCTTGCGGGCCGAAGAAGCCCGAGCCGATCATGGAAGTCGCGGCCACGACGCCCCCGCCCGACCCGAACGCCTGGCGCGCCGCCGTGCCCAAGCCCGGCCCCGAAGGGAAGTGGACGGCCCCGGCCGCCACCCGGTTCACGCTCAGCAACGGCATCCCGGTCTACCTGGTGAAGCAGGGCGACCTGCCGCTGGTCAGCGTGCGCCTCAACCTGGCCATCGGCCGGGAGGCGAACCCGAAGGGCAAGGCGGGCCTGCTCGCGCTCACCGCGAACATGCTCGATGAAGGCACCAAGACGCGGGACAGCGCGACCATCGCGGCGGACGCGGCGCGGCTCGGCGCTGAGCTGGGCATCGGCGCGGGCGACGAGAACACCGTCGTCTCGCTCGATTCCCTCGGCGGCGCGGAGCTCGAGCCCAGCCTCGACCTCATGGCCGACGTGGTGCTCCACCCCAAGTTCGACAAGAAGGACTTCTCCCGGGTGCAAGGCGACACCATCGCCGCCATCCAGGCCAGCGCCACCGAGCCCAACGACATGGCGCGGCGGGAGTTCCTCAAGCAGCTCTGGGGCGCGGATCACCCCTACGGCACCCCCTCCGTGGGCACCGAAGCGAGCGTGAAGGGGCTGAAGCTCGCCGATCTCACCAAGGCCTACGGGGACTGGTGGCATGCAGGCAACGCCGCCTTCGTGGTGGCCGGCAACATCGACGAAGCGCGGCTCAAGCCGCTGCTCGAGGCGCGCTTCGGCGCCTGGAAGAAGGGGAAGGCTACCCATTCTTCCGTAGCGGCTCCCTCGGTTCCACTCAAGCCGCGGGTGGTGTTCCACGAGAAACAGGGCGCGGTACAGAGCGTTCTTCGTGTGGGATCGCTCGCCGTGGCGCGAAACAGCCCGGACTACTGGAGTGATCAGGTCGCGGTCAATCTCTTCGGTGGCATGTTCAGCTCACGGCTCAACATGGCGCTGCGCGAAGAGAAGGGCTGGAGCTACGGTGCCTACGCCGGCATGAGCGACAGCCGGGACTACGGCATCGTGCAGGCGCGCAGCAGCGTCCAGGCCGACAAGACCGCCGAGTCCGTGGCGGTGGTGCTCGAAGAGCTGCAGAAGCAGCTCGCGGCGCCGCCCTCCGCGGAGATGCTCAAGCTGGCGCAGGACTCGCTGGTGAAGTCGCTCCCCGGCAACTTCGAGACCAACGCCGCGACGGCGGGGTCGTTCCTCGCGGTCCCGCAGTTCGGGGTCCCCGAGAACGCCTGGCAGTCCTACGCGACCAACGTCAACGGCGTAGACGGCGCGGCCACCTTGGAGGCCTCCAAGCGCCTCCTCGCCACCGAGCGGATGATCGTGGTGGTGGTCGGGCCGCGCACGGTCGAGGTGGACGACGGCAAGGGCGGAAAGACCACGGTCGACGTGGCGGGGGGCCTCGCGAAGCTCGGCTACGAGTTCGTGGACGTGAAGTAGCCGCCGCGGCGATACATCACGATACATCGGCGTGGTTCAGGGGCCCCGACGGGTGTCGTCGGGGCGCCGGAGCGGCCGCGCGTTAGCGGCGCCGCATGGAATTCGACCCCGACGCCCCGGCCGCGGCCGGCGCCCTCTTCGGCCTCCCGTTCACCCCCGAGAACGCCCGGATCGTCGCGCAGGTGGTGCCGTGGCAGGCCACCACCAGCTTCCGCCGGGGCACCCGCGAGGGGCCGGCGGCGCTCGTGGAGGCCTCCCTCCAGGTGGACCTCTTCGACCTGGAGTACGGCGACTTCTGGCGGAAAGGCATCGCGATGCTCCCGGAAGATCCCCGCTTCCGCGAGTGGGACGCGCTCGCCGAGGCGGACGCGTTGGAGGTCATCGAATCGGGCGGCGATGCGCCCGAGGCGGCGTCGCGGGTCAACGAGCTCTCTTCGGCGGTGAACGAGGCGGTTTTCGCGGCGGCGCAGCAGATTCTCGACCGGTGCGCCATCCCCGCCCTCATCGGCGGCGATCATTCGACTCCGCTCGGTGCCATCCAGGCCGTGGCTCAGCGGTTCCCGGGGGTCGGTGTGCTCCACATCGACGCCCACGCCGATCTGCGTGACGCCTACGAGGGCTTCACCTACAGCCACGCGAGCATCATGCACAACGTGCTCGCGGAGGCAGCCGGGGTGGCGAAGCTGGTGCAGGTGGGCATCCGTGACGTGGGGAGCGCCGAGGTGGCGCGGATCCGTGGCGACGCCCGGATCACCACGTTCTTCGACCCGGAGGTCGCCGCTCGTCTCGCGGGCGGCGAGACGTGGCAGTCCATCGTCGACACGATCGTCGAGGCCCTGCCGCCACAGGTCTACGTCTCCTTCGACGTGGACGGCATGGAGCCGGGGCTCTGCCCGAACACCGGCACGCCAGTGCCCGGCGGCCTCACCTTCCGTGACGTGCAGGTGCTCCTGGCCACGCTGTCGCGCCATCGGCAGATCGTCGGGTTCGACGTCAATGAGATCGGCGACGACCCGTGGGATGGCAACGTCGCGGCGCGGCTGTTCTACAAGCTCTGCGGGGCGACGTTGCGGAGCGTGTCCGCGCGCTGAGGCGCGGCCCCCGCGCCATTCTCGCCCCTGTGGCTCCTCGACCGCGGCGCCCGCCGGTGGGAAGGGCGGTGGAGCGCCCCCGCCCCTCGACGTCAGCGGAGGACGCTCCAGAAGTAGCCTTCGCTCTCCCCTGGCGCGGGCCAGAGGGTCGTGCCTTCGCCGGCGACCTCCTCGTTCTCCCGCAGGGTGAGGGCGCAGGTGGCGTAGACGACACATCCGCCGATGTGTCGCGCACGGCTCAGGAGATTACGCTGGATATCAGTTGGAAAACGCAGCTTCCAGCGGTTCTCCGGGTGGCGTCGGAGCACCCCCGTGCCGCTGCAAGGTGCGTCCACCAGCACCACGTCGTAGCGACCGCGGGGTTCGGCCACCCGGATGTCGAGGCCGGCGCGTCGGGCGCGGAAGGAGAGCTCCTGGAGGGCCGCGGGGCGAACGTCCCAGGCGGTGACGCGGGCGCCCAGCGCGGCGAGGGTCAGCGACTTTCCGCCCGCGCCGGCGCAGAGGTCGAGCACGGTGCAGCCCGGCCCGAGGAACGCCGCCTCGGCGATCTGCTGGCTGCCGAGGTCCTGCACCTCGATCCGGCCCGCCTTGAACGCTTCCAGGGTGTGGATGTTGGCGCCCGCCTCCAGGCGGATCGCCGCGCCGCGCCGGGTGTGCGCGATCGGCAGCTCTCCGGGTTCGCGGAGGGCGCGGAGCCAGACGGGCGCGCGTCCGGCCAGGGTGCGGGCGTGCTCCACGGCACGCTCGGGGGCCGAGGCGCTGCCACCACTCCGCCGCGAGGTCGTCGGGCATGGAGGTGGCGATCGCGTAGGCGTCGGGCGGATCGTCGAGGTCGGGCGGGTCGCCCTCGGTGAGCCGCAGCCAGGCGCGGATCGGGTCGGCGTCGATCCGCGCGAGGGCACGTTCGTGGCGGATGAGGCCGGTGAGCAGGTCCCCGGCGACGGGGCGCTCCTTGCTGCCGAGGCTCCGCTCGGCGCGCAGGGATCGGGAGAGGATCGGCCCGGCGTGGCGCGGATCGCCCTGCATCTCCGCCCACACCTTCTCCACCACGCGGAGGATGCGCCCGGAGGGAACGACAGGGCGCGGCAGGGCGCAGGACCAGATGCGCATGGGGGCCGCTATCGCGCGCGGTCCGCGGCGGCGCCCTCCCCCGATCGCGGGTTATCGCCCTCGCGATGAAGGACGCCCTGATCGTCTCCGCGCTCTCGCTCGTGCCCAAGCACGCGGTCTCGGGATGGATGGGCGCGCTTGCCCGGGCGCGGCTCCCGGGGCCGCTGCTCCGGCTCGCGCTCCGGTGGTACGTCTGGAAGTATGCGGTGGATGTGTCGGAGGCCGCCGCTCCGCTCGAATCGTACACCAGCCTGGTGGACTTCTTCACCCGCGAGCTGCGCCCCGGGGTCCGTCCGATCGACCCGGACCCGGAGGCGATTGTGAGCCCCGCCGATGGGAAGGTGTACGCCTGCGGTATCGTCGAGAACGATCGTATCCCTCAAAGTGAGGTCCAGCACTTCTCGGCGAAGGAACTGCTCGCTGGCCGGGAGGGCTACGAGGGGGGGAGCTACATCGTCATCTACCTCTCCCCGCGCGACTACCACCGGGTCCACACCCCGGTCGCCGGGACCGTGGATCGGTTCCAATACGTACCTGGCGCGCTGTGGCCGGTCTTCCCCGCGGCCACTCGGAAGATTCCGTACCTGTTCTCTCGGAACGAACGCCTCAGCGCGATGCTCCAGAGCGCGGTCGGCGAGGTTGCGCTGGTCATGGTGGGCGCGTTCGGCGTCGGGCGGATCCGGGTCGTCTTCGATCCGATCGTGAGCAACACCGGCGGAAAGCAGACGGTGGAGCGGGACGTACGGCCGGCCCCGAGGTTGGCGCGCGCCGCGGAGATCGGGCGGTTCGAGATGGGCTCCACGGTGGTCCTGCTCTTCCCCCCGGGAAAGGTCACCTTCACGTGCAAGCCGGGCGACCCCGTGCGGGTTGGCCAGCGCATCGCCCTCCCCGCTTCGCCGACCTGAGGCTTCCATGCTTTTGATGCTTTCCCTGGCGCTCGCCAAGGATGTGCGGACCCCGCCGCCCGAGCTCGTCACCACCATCGGGGACGGCATCACGTTCGCCCGCCCTGGGGATGAGCTGGAGGGAGGGGACCCCGAAGCCCCGACCAACGACAGCCAGGCCGCCTCCGAGGCCTACATCCGAGAGATGGAGACCTACAAGGACCGTCGCGCCGACCTTGAGGAGGCCGATCTGACGATGCGCTACCGCGCGCCGCTCATCGCCGACTGCGCGGCGAAGGCAAACGTCGCCCCCGGGGCCACCGCTTCGGTCACGGTGACGTTCAACCTGGATGGCACCGTCCGGGCGCGCGCCAAGGGGGCCGGGGATGCGGGTCTCGCGGGCTGCGCGAGCACGACGCTCGACAAGCAGGCCGTCGGCGCGCTGCTCCACACCGGAAAGACCCTCGCGCCCACCTGGACGCTCACGTTCACCGGTCCGCCGACCTCGGTCCCTTCCGCCATCGACCTCGACGGGGGTTTTGCGGGCGTGGCGTTCGGCGGCGCCACCGCCGGCCTGCGGGATGGCCACCTCACCGACACCCACGGCAACGCGCGTCATTACAACCGGATGATCGACGACAACGCGCGGTACCTCGGGGTGCCGGTCGTCTGCATCCTCGACTTCGAGGCCGAATTCGGGCTCTATGGCGCGTCGGTGCGGGTCGAGGGCGACGCCGCCTCCTACATCCTCCGGCAGAACCTCAAGGTCCGCTTCGGTCAGGGCAAGTGGGACAACGATCTGAAGGCCTGGTATTGGCGCGGTGACCGCCGGATCTACGTGGTCGTGCGTCCGGAGGACAGCACCTTCGACCTGCTGCGCATCGTCGACATGGACCTCGCTCGCAAGGGCAAGCTGGTCGAGTCGTTCCCCGGCGACCCTTCTCGCTCCGAGATGGGCGACATGCGCCGGCTCCCGCGGGTTTTGCAGAACCCGCCGGGGAGCCACGGGGGCACGCAGCCGCCGGCTGCCGCGCCGGCCGCGCCCACCACGCCGGATCCCGCTCCATCTCCGCCGCCGAGCCCCTGATACGGTCCGTGCGTGATGAGTATGGTTCGCCAGCCCGCCCCCCCCGGCGCAGCGTCCTCGCCGGGCGAGCGGTGGTCACGGCCGGTCCGTATGGGCGCGGGCGATCAGGTGTCGCGCAGCAGCTTGTCGACCGTCAGTTGGTCGGCGCCGGGGAACGTGTAGTCGCCGAACGCCTCGGGACGCACCCAGCGTACATCGGCCACACGCAGCGGCTTGGGCGTACCCACGACGCCGCAGCGGTACACCACCATGTCGAGGGTGTAGGTGCTGTAGGCGTGGGTGACGTGGAGCACCCGGTGCCCGACCTGCGTCTCCACGCCGAGGCGGTCGCGGAGGGAGCGGCGGAGGGCCTCCCCGTCGCTCTCGTCGTCCCGAACGCGGCCGCCGGGGAACTCCCACATCAGGGGGAGCTCGGCCTCGGCGCGGCGCTGGGTGATGAGGAACGCACCGTTGACCTCCACTTCGGCGGCGACGATGCGGACGTGGGGGAGGGACATCTGCGACCCGTGCTCTTCGCGCTCTATCAAGCTCCGCGCCGACCGGCCCCGTTGGTGCCGATCACCTCCGGCGGGTGGACCAGCTTACCGGACGTCCCGCCGCCGGTGGCTATACTGGCCGGAACGAAACGGGGTTCGGATGATTCGTAGCACGCTCAAGTCCGGCATCAAGCGGCTGCTCGGGGTCGAGGTGAAGCCCGCCGCCGCGCCGCCTCCTCCGCCCGCATGGCGCTCGGAGCCGGCGGTGAAGGTCGAGCCTCCCGCGGCCCGGGCCGCCGCGCCCGCCACCGCGCCTGTCGCGCCCGCCACCGCGCCTGTCGCTCCGCCGGTCGTCGTGGCGCCCGATCCGGAGCCCGTCGTGGCGGCTCCGGTGGAAGCGGCGCCCGCTCTTCAGGCCCCCGTGGCCGTCGAGGTGGCGGAGGCCGTGGAGCCGGCCCCCAAGAAGGCCAAGGCGAAGAAGGCCAAGAAGGGCGAGGAGCCCGAGGTGGTGGCGGCGCCGTCCGCGGCCCTCGAGGTGGACGCCCCGCCGCCCGTCGTCGAGGCCCCCACCGACACCGTCGGCCCCGCGGCGTTCTCGATGGAGCAGGTCCAGGAGCTCTTCGACGAGATGGTGCGCCCGGCGCTACAGGGCGATGGCGGGGACATCGCCCTCCTCCGTATCGAGCAGAACGACGTCTACGTGCGCCTCGTGGGCAGCTGCTCCAGCTGCCCGAGCTCGGTGATGACCATGAAGATGGGCGTGGAAGCGCTGCTTCGTGAGGAGCTCCCGGGGTTCGGCAACCTCATCCAGGTGGATTGAGCCACCCGGCCGCGATCCACGCAGCGACGGGGTGTTGGGTGCCCACCTTGCCGACGCCCAACCAGCGGCGTTCCCCGCCTTGTTGGATCCACCGGGTCACGGTGCACCAGCCGATCCAGTACACCCGGTCCTTGGCGTAGACGCCGGGGGCCTCGGGGTCGGCGAGGCCGCGTTTGAGGCGGAGGCAGGTGGTCCAGGCGCCGTTGGCGCCGATGAGCGGCTCCAGGCCCCGATAGAGCCCGGTGAACCCCTGCTCCTTCGCCCGCCGGGCCGCCGCCGCGAGCAGCGCCAGCCGGTCCGCCGCGCCCGCTGGGAGCCCTGCGGCGGCGGCCTCGGCGTGCAACGCGAGCCCCTCCTCGGTGGCCAGGGAGCCGGCGAGGCCGTTTCCGAAGAGCCGCAGGGGCTGCCGGCGACCCGCCTCTGCGCGTGCCACGTGTACGTCGAGCTCGTGGGCGACGAGCGCCCGGAGGTCGGTCTCGGAGATGGTTGCGCGGGGGTTGAGCCGCACCTCGGCCCGCGGGGCATCGACCACCACCCGGGCGCTCATCACCGGGTCCTGCCGCACGGTCCACCGGTTCAGGCCACGCTCGGCGAGCACGTTCCGGAAGGTCTGGGCCACCTGTTCGATCGGCACGACGGAGTCGTCCGGGGCGCGCACGGCCGGTTGAAAGTCGGGCGGGACCCCCACCTCGTCGTACCAGCCGCTCACCGCGTTCAGGGCGTCGAAGGCGGCGGAGGTGCGGTCCCGGAGCGCGAGGACCGCGTGGCGGAGCTCCACGGTGGCGTCGACCAGCTCCCTGCCGAGCGGGTGGTGCTCGGGGGGACGAACCGCGTCACAGGCGCGGAGCAGCTCGTCGGCATCCCGGAGCGGGTGGTAGCGGAAGCGGACGGGGCCGCCCCTCAAGAACCGGGCTCGCGCCTCCACTTCGTCCATGGGGTTGAGGTGGTGGGACGCGTCGAGGCGACGCTGCACCGCGTCGAGGGCGAGGTCGGCGCGGAGGAGCTCGGGGGGCAGGGGCACGGGTCGATGTAGCCGGGTGAGGGGCCGCCGGGCTATCGGCGCGGTGCATGGACCTGTCGATCGAGCTCCTCGCGTCGCTCTCCACCCCGATGATCCGGACCGGGCTTGCCGCGTGGGTCGCCCAGCACCTCCAGGACACCGACGCCGCGCGAGAGTCGCTTCGCGGCGAGCTCCAAACGCTCCTCGACCAGACGGACGACGGTGCGATCACCCGTATGCGGGAGACGTTCGCCGCAGCCGGGGACGCATGGCGCTTCCACCCTGCCGACCCGCTCTCCCGGGCCATCACCCGGGTGTTCATGAACCGGGTGGTCGCCGAGTCCGAGGTCTTCGGGGCCGAACACCTCGAGGCCTTCCTCGCCGAGCCGCGCCAGCGGCGGATGGTGCTTTGTAACCACCTCTCCTACACCGACACCCAGGTCACCGACACGGTGCTGGTGCGCGCCGGCTTCGCGGAGGTGGCCGACCGGCTGGTCGCGGTGGCTGGCCCCAAGGTCTACACCGACCCCTGGCGCCGCATGGCGTCGATCGCACTGAACACGAGGAAGACTGCCCAGTCCAGCGCGGTGGCGTCGGAGCAGGACACGCTCACGCCCCGGGAGCTCGCCGCCGTGGCCTTTGAGACCATGGCCGACTGCGGTCGGCTCATGGACGAAGGGTACCTCGTCCTGCTCTACCCGGAGGGCACCCGTTCCCGCGACGGTCGCCTTCAGCCGTTCCTTCGGGCCGCGGCCCGCTATCTGCTCATCGAGGGCGTCGAGGTGCTTCCCTTGGCCCAGGTGGGCGGCGAGCGGATGTTCCCTCGCGATGCGCCGGCCCTCACCCCCGGGCGGGCCACCCTCACCTTCGGCGCTCCGTTCCGTCCGCGGGACTACCCGGGGAAGACCGCCACGGTCGATCAGGCGCACACCCGCATCGCGAGCCTGCTGCCCGAGAGCCACACGCCGCCCACGGGCGCGCCGCGGGTGGCGTAGGCGCGGCTCAGCTCCCCGAGAACTGCATCGAGTCGAAGAACAGCGACGGGCTGCGGGTGCTGGACCACGTCCACACGTCCGACGCGGGCTCGACCATGCGGCCGAGCACCTGTTCGATGTTTCCGGAGACGTTCATCTCGGAGAGGTGGGCGACGACCTCGCCCCGCTCGACGAGCAAGCCCTGGATCCCGAAGCTGAAGTCGCCGGTGAGGCCGTTGCTGTTGCCGCCGAGGAACCCGGTCACCACGATGCAGGAGGGCACATCGGCGAGGATCTCGGCGGGGGTTCGCGTGCCCGGCGTGACCACCCAGTTGCTGCGCCCGCCCGTGGTGGCCGGGACACCGAGCTTTCGCCCGTAGTAGGTGTTGATGTAGTAGTTCCGGAGGACGCCGGCTTCGATGACCGACATCTCCCGGGCCACCAGGCCATCGCCGTCCCAGGGGCGGGAGCCGAGGCCGCGGCGGAGGTTCGGCACATCTCGGAGGGTGAGCGCCGAATTCGCGATCGCGGTTCCGACCCGACCGGCGAGGAAGCTCCGCTGCTGGTGCAGCTCACTGCCCGAGAGCGGGCCGCCAAGGACGCCGAGGATGCGCCCGGCGACCTGGTTCTGGAGCAGCATCGGGTACTTCCCCGAGGCGATCGCCTTGCTGCCGAGCCGCTCGGCGGCCTTCTTCCAGGCCTCGGCCGCGAGCACCTCCGGACCGGGGAGGTCGGCGCGGTGCATCGCCGAGTACCAGGCGGTGGCCTCGGGCCGGCGGCCGCCGGGCTCTTCCAGCGTCATCTCCACGCCGGCGCCGAACCCGGTGCCCGAGCGTTCGCCGAAGAACCCGTTGGACATCACGCGCACGCCGGAGTCCGACGAGTCGCCGACGTAGATGGTGGCGCTGAGCACCTGCTTGCGCTCGGGGAGCGCGTCCACCGCGGCCTCGAGGGCCTCGGAAGCCGCGCGGCGATCTTCCACGGTGAGGGAGGGGAAGGACGCGTCCACCGCGTCGAGCTCGGCTTCGGACACGCCGCGGCCACACAGGGCCACGTCGGGCTGCCGGCGTTCGGGCTCGGGTTCGAGCACGCGGGTCGCGCCAATCGCCCGGACCAGGAACGCCTCCAGCGCGTCGGGCCGGAGGTCGGAGGAGCTGTGGGTCGAGAAGCGGTCGTCGACGAGGAGCGAGACGGACAGCGACCGGCTGGTGGCCTTGGTCGCCTGCTCGATCTTCCCGGCACGACGCACCAGGGAGAGCTCGCTGCTCCGGGAGACGGACACGGTGGCTTCGTTCGCGCCCAGCCGCCGGGCGCGTTCCATCGTCTGTTGGGCGAGGTCGAGGAGGTCGCTCATGCGGAGGCCCCCCCGACGGAGAGCTTCGACACCTTCACGGTGGGCATGCCCTGGCTCACCGGGACGCTCTGCCCGTCCTTGCCGCAGGTCCACCCGCCTTCGTCGATCTTCAGGTCGTTGCCGACCATCTCGATGGTGGCGAGCACGTCGGGGCCGTTTCCGATCAAGTTCACGTCCTTGATGGGACGGGTGAGCTTCCCGTCCTCGATGAGGTAGCCGCGGCGCACGTAGAAGGCGAAGTCGCCGGCGCCGATCTGCACCTGGCCGTTCGCGAAGTCTGCACAGTAGATGCCGCGGGAGACGCTGCCGATGATCTCCTCGGGGCTGTGGGTGCCGCTCTCCATGTAGGTGCTGCGCATGCGGGGCAGCACCACGTGGCGGAAGCTCTCCCGCCGGCCCGAGCCGGTGGGGGACACCCCGTAGTGGCGGGCGCTGATCTCGTCGTGGAGGAAGCCACGGAGGATGCCGTCTTCCACCAGTACGGTGCGCTGGGCCTCATTGCCCTCGTCGTCGTTGTTGATGGTGCCGCGGGCGTTGGGGATCGTGCCGTCATCGACCACCGTCACCCCCTTGGGGGCGATGCGCTGGCCGACCCGATCGGCGAAGATGCTGATGCCCTTGCGGTTGAAGTCGGCCTCCAGGCCGTGCCCGATCGCCTCGTGCAAGAGGATGCCGGACGAACCTGCGCCGAGGACCACCGTCATCTCCCCCGAGGGCGCGGGCGCGGCTTCGAAGAGCAGCAGGGTGTCGTCGACTGCCTTGTGACACATGCGCGATACACGCGCTTCGTCGTAGAATTCGAGGCCGGCGCGCTGCGCCAGGTTCGCGCTGGAAGACTCTCGTTTGTCGCCGTCCTTGCCGGTGCACACCACCCAGCCGCGCGTCATCGGCTGGTAGTCGTAGACCATCCGCCCGTCGGGCCGGACGACCAGCACGTGCCGGAAGCTGTCCCCCAGGGAGGTCTCCACCCGGATGATCCGCGAGTCGCGTGCGAACGCACGCTGCTCCCAGTCGCGCACGAGCCGGACCCGGGTCTCGAGGTCGACCCCTTCCCAAGGAATGTCGGCGTGGTACCGGTCTGCCAGGCGGCGCTCGGTGAGGGCCACCGGCGACACATGCTTGTTGCCCGCCGCGATCTCCGCGGCCACCCGGGCGGCCTCCACCATCGAGGCCTCGGTGAGCTCCTCGGTGTAGGCGTACCCGACCTGGTCGCCGACCACGACGCGCACGCCGACCCCGAGGTCGACATGGGTGCTGGCGCGGTTCACCTTGCCGTCGGACAAGGCGACGGAGGTGCTGCCGGAGTGTTCGAAGTAGAGGTCTGCGTCGTCGGCCCCGCGCCCGAGCGCGACGGACAGCACACGCCGGCACAAGGCCGCGTCGATGCCAAAGGTGGAGAAGTGGGTCACGGGGTCCTCTTAGCCGGGCTGGAGCCCAGCTGTAGGCACGAGGAGGGGGTTGTCGAGCGGGGCTCCCCGCGGTTCACGGCGTCTGTAGGCGATCCAGCCAATGATCGACGATCACCAGGCACGCCATCGCCTCCACCAGGGCCACGGCCCGGGGCAGCACACACGGGTCATGTCGCCCCTTGGGCGCCAGCTTCACCGCTTCGTTGGCGCGGTTCACCGTGTCCTGCTCGGAGAAGATCGTCGCCACCGGCTTGAACGCGACGCTGAACTCCACGGGCATCCCGTTGGTGATCCCGCCCTGTACGCCGCCGGACCGATTGGTCGAGGTGCGCGGGCGACCGTCGGGTCCGGGGATGAACGCGTCGTTGTGGGCGCTGCCGCGCAGCCGGGTGCCGGCGTACCCGCTCCCGGACTCAAATCCCTTGGCGGCGGGGAGCGAGAGCATCGCCTTGGCGAGGTCGGCTTCGAGCTTGTCGAACACCGGGCTGCCGAGCCCGGGAGGGACCCCGCGAGCGACACACCGGATGACCCCCCCCACCGTGTCACCCGCGGACCGTGCATCGAGGATCTCGGCTTCCATCTTCGGTGCGGCGGCGGAATCCGGGCAACGCACCGCGAAGGCGTCGACCGACGCGCGGGTGACGTTCTGCGGATCGACACATGCCGATACATCGGCGACCCGGTCCACCCAGGCGACGACTTCGATGCCAGCTCCGGAGAGGACCTGCCTCGCCACTGCACCGGCGGCGACGCGCCCCACGGTCTCGCGGGCGCTGGCCCGGCCCCCGCCCCGCCAGTCGCGAACGCCGAAGCGTGCTTCCCAGGTGTAGTCGGCGTGCGACGGTCGATACACGTCCTGGAGTGCCGCGTAAGGCTCCGAGCGGGCGTCGTGGTTGTGGAAGAGGAAGGCGATCGGGGTTCCGAGCGTGCGCCCCTCGAACACCCCGCTGAGCAGCTCGGCCGCGTCCTCCTCCCGCCGGGGGGTGGTGAGGGGACCCTGCCCGGGTCGGCGTCGGGCGAGGTCGGCGGCGATGCCGTCGAGATCGAGCGCGAGGCCGGGGGGCACACCGTCGATCACCACGCCGAGCGCCGGGCCGTGGCTCTCTCCGAAGGTGGTGACCACGAAGCGGCGTCCGAAGCTGTTTCCGGCCATCAGGTGCGCCTCCAGAGCATCACCACCTCGGGCTCCGGCTCACCGGGCCAGAGCACCTCGCACCGGAGCTCGTCGGCGCCGAAGCGCCACTCCACCACCGGCTCGCCAGGAGGGGTGACCCAAACCAACCCGTTCTCCGTGCGCTCTACCGGATATTCCCGTAGGGTTGCCCCCGCGAGCAGGTGGGTGACGCGGAGGCTTCCATCCTCAGGTTCAAAACGGTAGAAGCACCGGTCTTCGTGCCCGGTCGAGCGCTCGACGACCTCGATGAAGCTGCCGTCGAGGATCGCGGCGCCCTCCAGGCTGCCCTCGAACGGCTCCCCATGCGCCCGCCCTTGGCCGACCCACCGCCCCACGAAGGGCAGGAAGACCGCCGCCTCGGCCCGCGTCCGTGCCACCCGCTGATCCCACTCCTGCTCGTCCATGGGGGCAAGGTAGCGTGTCGGCGCGGTGGAGCACGTCGACGGAGGCGTTCCGTGGCGCCTCAGTGCGCGGGGGGCGCGTCGCCGCCGGCCACCCAGCCCGCGGCACGGAGCTCCGACAGCACCCAGGAGGCGAGGCGCTCGTGGCCGCCGATGGTGAGGTGGCAGTCGTCGAGGAAGTCGTCGGGATCGGCCTCTTTCGCGAATTTTCCGGCGGCGTCGAAGGCGCGTTCTCCCGTCGCGGCGGCGATCTCGGCCTCCAGCTTCGCGTACGGCACCATGGGCGCCGCGTCGGGGTTCATTCCCTCTGATACAAGCAACACATGTGCGTGTATCGCCTTGCTGAGGGTGATGATCTCCTCCAGGTTCTCCCTGGCGTCCGTGAGGGGGACGGCGGCGGCGGAGTCCCCCCGCCAGCTCAGGAGCAGGAACTTGAAGCCGACGAAGAGCCGCGAGGCGTTCAGGGCGTCGTCCACCGCGGTGAAGGTCGCATTGGGAGGCGCCTGGTAGCGGGAGAGCAGCGTCTTGTGGGTGGCCGCGCCCCCAGACATCAGGTCGTTGTGGCCGACATAGAGCACCACGATCTCGGGGGCGAGGCGGGCCAGCTGGCTCTCCGCGTAGAGGCGGATGTGGAGCGTGTTCCATCCGCCTACGCCCTGGTTCACCACCTCCCAATCCGGCGATGCGAGCTGATCTTCGAGCTTCTTCGGCCAGAACAGGTCGATGTTGTCCATTTGGAACGCACCGCCGGTGCTCGAGCCCCCAAACGCCACGATGCGGTGGACGCCCGGCCGCGGCTCCGGTGGTTTCACCGGGAACCCCTCGGAGGGGTACGTGCGGTACTGCCGGAGCTCGAGGAGCTCCTGGAACTCTTTCGCGGCGCGTTCGTAGCCGGCGGTGCGCACCCAGGTGTCGCCCACGCGGGTCTGCCGCACCCCGGTCTCGGCGAGCCCCAGCATCAGGAGCACCGCCGCCCAGGACCACAGCCCGAGGCCGCGCACCTTCCGGACGTTGGCCCACGTGAGCGCTGCGAGGGGGATGAACGCCGCCGCGAGGAGGCTCCACCCGCGGGCGTCGCGGTACCGGAGCCAGAGGGTGAGCGACACCAGGAGTGGGGCCGCGCCGACGAGGAGCGTGTTCCGCAGCGTGTGTCGCCGGGCCACCAGGAAGATAGCGGCGATCGCCGAGGGGATGGCCCCCGCGAGCATCGGCACGAGGGCCTCCGGAAACTCCAGGAGGCGCATCGACTCAAGCCACCGCCCGGTGCGGACGAGGGCGAAGAGCGGGCTCAAGGCCAGGGGGATCAGCGCAGCGCTCGCCGAGCGGGGCAGGGGGGCGAACGCGGCGGCGAGGCCGCCAAGCGCTGCGGCGAGTACGCCGGCCCACGCGCGGGTGTACCAGGGGCCGGATCCCAGCAGCACCGTCGTGCCGGACGGGGTGGTGCTCGTCACCTGGGCGATGTGGATCCGCTCCACCCCCGAGCGCAACATCCACGGTCCCTCAAGCCGACGCCCCGAACACCGGGCTTCGTGGTCGCCGACCCGTACGGTGGCTCCGTCGGGCGCGACCTTCACGGTCGCGTGCAGCGCGCCGTCGAGGATCGGCAGCGGGTCGCAGACCAGACCGCCGGTGCCGTGCAGCGCGGCAGAAGGCCCACGATCAAAGGTGAGGGTCGGGGACGACTCGTCGTTGCCGTCATCACCGCCCGCGCCGCTGTCGCGCGCGATCGGTCCGTTCCCGCCCGGGCCTGCTCCCGCCGGGCCGCCGGGCCCGTGTTGAGGGGCCGCCGAGCCCCGCGGCACGCGGCCGGTGCGGAGCAGCAATTGTCCGCCGTCGGGGAGCGTCGCGTCGAGGGTGAGCGTGGTGCCGATCCGCAGGGGGCTCGGCGCCTCGGCCGCGCGGTTCCCCGAGAGGTCCATCGACGCGGGGTCGTTTCGGAGCGGGCCGGAGAGCGCCGCGCTCGAGAGCACCAGCACGGGCCGGCCGAGGGTCCACCCGGAGCCGACGCCCTCCTCTCGGGTGCCGGCGAAGCCCCACCATAGGGAAAAACACAGGCCTGCTCCCGCGAGGCCAGCGAGGAGGCGATCCGCCTGTTTCATTCCGGTCCTGCGTCCTTCGCGCAGCGGAAGCCGCTGGTCTTCCGGCGGAGTTCCACGGGGAACGCGTTGTGATCCATCGCGAGGTTGATGCGCGGATCGGCGAAGTAGCTGAACCCTCGGGCGCCAGCATAGAGGCCGAGAGTGGTGGTGTAGGGCCCGCGGGAGGCTGCCTCGTCGTCGAACCGCACCTCATCCCAATTCCGCATACGGATGTCGGCAACCCACTCCCAGGCATTGCCGTAGATGTCCTGCGCACCATATCGGCTGGCTCCATCGGGAAATTTCCCTACGGGCCCCGTGGTGAGATATCCGTCGCTGTCGTCATAATTCGGCGGCTCCACCTTGCCGCGGTTCATCTTCCCTTCGGCGTAGTCATTGCCCCAGGGGTACGCCCACTCGTCGTCGGCCGGGCCGAGCGCGGCGAGCTCCCACTCGGCCTCGGTGGGCAGGCGGGCGCCGCGCCAGAGGCAGTACTCCCGTGCGTCGTACCAGCTCGTGAGCACGACCGGGTGGTCCTCCGTGCCGGCCGGCGGGGTCGATCCATCCCAGTTCCACTCCTTCTCGGCCCACTCCTCCTCCACGTGGGGCGGACGATACCCTGTATCACTAAGGAATCTTCCGTAGTCTCGTCGGGTGACCTCGAACTCGTCGATCCAGAATTTGGCTACCTGGACAGGCTTGGAGGGGAGAGGCTCGTGGTCGAGACCGGGACATTGGTCGTGGTCGATCTCGTCGGCGGAGCAGGTGAAGGTCGGGAGCGGGAGCTCTTTGCTCCCCGGCGGCGGGCGCATGGCGCCGCGGCGTCCGCCGGCGCGCACCGACGAGGCGGGCACCTGGAGCATCCCCGCATAGCCCCCCGTGCCACGGACGATCTCAACCGGCACCTTGGGCACCGGCGGGGGGCCGGGCGGGCCGCTTTGCACCGGAAGCGGCGGCCCCTGGGGCCCTCCTCCCGGCCCATGGCCGGGGTCGGGCCCGGCGGGTCCGCCCGGGCCGGGCTTGGGCTCGGCTGGGGGGGTGTCGGTCGTCTGTGGGCAGCCGGCGAGCAGGAGAAGGGCCGCGATCATTGCGGGTACACGCAGCGGAAGCCGACCGTCAGGCGGGGCTCGGCCGGGCGCATCGGCTCCCGGTGCGAACATCCAGCGTACGACGGGAGGTTCATGTAGGAGCCGCCGCGGATGGTGTGCCAGGGCGAGGCGGCCGTGGCGATCGGGTCCTTCGCCGCCAGGCTGGCGTAGCCGTCGGCACGGTAGGTGTCCCGGGTCCACTCCCAGACGTTGCCGAACATGTCGAGCAGGCCAAAGGTGTTCGGCGGGGATGTGACGGTGACGGCATGGGTGTACACCCCGGGCAGGCTCCCGTACTTGCCCTCGTCATACCACCAGGCCACCCCGGAGTCCTGGGCGGGCGGGGGAGGTTTCGGCTCGACGCCGCACGCGGCCCGCTCCCACTGTGCCTCCGTGGGGAGCGCGCCGCCCGCGCACGCACAGTAGGCTTCCGCTTCCCAGAGGGTCACCGCCACGACCGGATGGTCGCCGGGCCGCCCGGACGCCCGGGCCGTGGCCCCGGAGCCGGTGGGGTGGGTGAGCCGCCAGGTCTTCCCCTCGGTGGACCAGCAGCGGTCGTCGCTCCACCCGGCCCCCGTGGCGAATCGCTCGTAGTCCGCGAGGGTGACCTCGGTCTTGTCGATCGCGAAGGCGGAGACGGTGACCCGCTTCACGGGCCGCGCGTCGGGCATGTCTTCGTCGCCCATGGGGAATACGCCCGTCGGAATGCGGACTGCGGAGTCCGGCGCGGCGGCGAGCAGGAGCCACACGAGGGTCATCCGCCGGAGCCTATCCGGGTTAGCCGCGCGGGATGAAGTCTCTCCTCCAGCTGCGCGTCAACGGCGAGGACCTGACCCTCGCGGTCCCCGAGGCGTGGACGCTCCTCGAGGCCCTCCGCTACGGCGCGGGGCTCACCGGAACGAAGCAAGGGTGCGACAAGGGCGACTGTGGCGCGTGCACCGTGCTCATCGACGGGAAGCCCACCCTGGCGTGCCTTACGCTGGCGCACTCCGTCCGCGGTGAGGTCACCACGATCGAGGGCGTGTCCACGCCGGAGGGTCCCGATCCCGTGCAGCGCGCGTTCGACGTGTCCGGGGCCCTCCAGTGCGGCTTCTGCCAGCCCGGGATGATCCTCAGCGCCAAGGCGCTCCTCGCGCGCTCGCCCCAGCCCACGGACGCCGAGATCCGCGAGGCGCTCTCCGGCAACCTTTGCCGCTGCACCGGCTACACCAAGATCTTCGACGCGGTGAAGCTGGCCGCCAACGGGTGTGAACGGCAGGTGCCGGTGCGCTACGGCGAGCCCGCCGAGGGCTTCTCGGTGATCGGCGCCCGGGGTCGCAAGGCGGACAGCATCGCCAAGGCCACCGGAGAGGCGATCTACGCCGACGACATCCGGCTTCCTCGGATGGCCCATGGGAAGATCCTCCGCTCCACGCACGCGCACGCCCGCCTGTTGAAGGTGGACGTGTCCGCGGCCGCGGCCATGCCCGGCGTGTTCGCCGTGGTCACCGGCGCCGATCTGCCCACCGCCTACTGCGTCATCCCGTGGACGCCGGATGAGACCGCGCTGGCCATCGGCAAGGTGCGGTACATCGGCGAGGGGATCGCCGCGGTGGCCGCCGTGGATGAAGAGACCGCCAACCGCGCCCTCGCCGCGATCGTCGTGGAGTACGACCCGCTCCCGATCGTGAAGGACGCGGAGGCGGCGATCGCCCCTGGCGCCGCCCTCGTGCACGAGGTGGATTGGAAGGGCCGCCCGTGGGAGAACAACGTCTGCAAGGAGGTCGACCTCGCGTTCGGCGACGTCCCCGCCGGCTTCGCCAAGGCGGACGCGGTGGTGGAGGGTCGCTGGTTCTACGAGGGGAGCACCCACGCCGCCATCGAGCCGCACTGCGCGGTCGCCCAGTGGTCTGCGGACGGGAAGCTCACGGTCTGGTCCGCCACGCAGGTGTCGCACTACCTCCACCGCGAGCTGGCGAAGGTGCTCGGCGTCCGCACGGAGGAGGTGCGGGTGATCCAGCCGGTCCTCGGCGGGGCGTTCGGCGGAAAGTCAGAGCCGTTCGACCTGGAGTTCTGCGTGGCCGCCCTGTCGAAGAAGGCGGGCCGGCCGGTGAAGATCCTCTACACTCGCGAGGAGGTTTTCTACGCCCATCGCGGTCGCCACCCCATGGACATGCACTTCAAGGTGGCGGGCACCAAGGACGGCCGCATCACCGCCGTCGAAAGTGACATTCTCGTCGATGGCGGTGCGTACCACTCCTTCGGTTTGGTCACGACCTACTACTCGGGGCAACTGCTCACCGGGCCGGTCGGCTTCGAGAGTTACCACTTCCGCTCCCGGCGGGTGTACACGAACAAGCCCTGCTGCGGCCCCAAGCGTGGCCACGGCAGCGTGCAGCCGCGGTTCGCGTTTGAGTGTGCGCTCGACGAGCTCTCCGACAAGCTCGGCCTCGACCCCATCGAGGTGCGGCGACGCAATGCCGTGGTGGCCGGCGACCGCACCGTCAACGGCCTCCTGGTGCCCTCCACCGGGCTCCTCGCGTGCCTGGATCGGGTGGAGGCGGCGAGCGGCTGGAAGGAGCGCCGGGGCAAGCTCCCCCGCGGGCGGGGCCTGGGCGTCGCCACCTCGATGTACATCTCGGGCACGGCCTACCCGATCTACCCCAACGACATGCCCCAGTCCGGCGTGCTCGTCCGCGCGGACCGTTCGGGCAAGCTCACCGTCTTCTGTGGCGCCAACGACATCGGCCAGGGCAGCGACGGCATGCTCGCCTACGTGATCGCCGAGGAGACCGGGGTCTCGCCGGATGACATCACCGTCGTCTCCGGCGACACCGAGCTCACCCCGGTGGACCTCGGCTCCTACTCCAGCCGGGTCACCTTCATGTGCGGCATCGCGGCGCAGGAGGCGGGGGCGGCGATGGGCGCGAAGCTGCGCGAGGCGGTGGCGAAGGCCTGGAAGGTGCCGGTGGAGCGCGTGAAGAAGGGCTACGGCTTCTACGCGGACGCCGAGGAGCCGGGGCGGCAGGTCTCGGCCCGGGAGGCGCTGGTGCTCGCCGAGGCGGCGGCGGGGACGCCGTTGTCGTCCAGCGGCGGCTACCGCACGCGCAAGGTGGGCGGCGACTACCGCGGCGGCACCATCGGGGCGTCGCCAGCGTATTCGGCCACGGCGCACGTCTGCGAGGTCACCGTCGATCCGGAGACCGGCATCGTGCGCGTGGAGAAGGTGTGGGCGGCCCACGACTGTGGGCGCGCGCTCAATCCTCAGATCGTCGAAGGGCAGATCGAGGGCTCGGTCTACATGGGCTACGCCGAGGCGCTCATGGAGGCGCACACGTTCGACGAGCGCGGCCTCCACTCCGGCCCGAACCTGCTCGACTACCGGCTTCCGACCTCCAAGGAGACGCCGGACCTCATCGCCCAGATCGTCGAGTCGATCGACCCCGGTGGCCCCTACGGCGCCAAGGAAGCCGGCGAGGGCCCTCTGCACCCGATCATCCCGGCGATCGCCAACGCCATCGCGGACGCCGTGGGCATCCGCCTCAAACGAATCCCGTTCACGCCCGACCGGGTGCTGGCGGCCATCCGCGCGGGAGGTGTCTGATGCTTCGGATGCAAGGCTTCGGCTACCGCCACGCGGGGGACTGGGACGAGGCGCTCCGCCTCTGGCAGGACAACCCCGGCGCGGTGTACGTCGCCGGCGGGACCGACCTCCTCCCCAACGTGAAGCACGGGCTCCTCGCGCCGAAGGTCCTGGTGGGGCTCTCCGGCATCCCTGGCGGCGTGGTGGAGCGGGACGGGGACCTGGTCATCGGCGCAACGTCGCGGCTCGACGTGCTCGCGGCCGACCCGGTCGTGCGCCGCCTCGTCCTCCCGCTGGCGGAGGCGGCGGCGAGCGTCGCCGGGCCGCAGCTGCGGACGATGGCCACGCTCGGCGGCAACGTGATGCTCGACACGCGGTGCATGTTCTACAACCAGACCGAGTTCTGGCGGCGGTCCCTTGGGTACTGCCTCAAGGCCGAGGGGACGTGGTGCCATGTCGTCGGTGGGCCGAAGACCTGCGTGGCCACCCAGTCGAGCGACACGGTGCCGGTGCTCCTGGCGCTCGATGCGCGCCTCCGATTCCGCGGTCCCTCGGGCACGCGGGAGCTCGCGCTGCGCGATCTCTACCGCTTCAACGGCATGGACCACCTCGCGGTGGAGAAGGGCGAGCTGCTGACGGAGATCGTCGTGCCGCTGCCGGGCGACGGGTTCCGGGGCAGCTACACCAAGCTTCGCACCCGCGACAGCATCGACTTCCCGCAGCTGGGACTGGCGGTCTGCGGCACCTGGGAGGGCGCGACCCCGACGGCGCTGGAGATCGTCGTGGGGGCGGTGAGCCCGCAGCCCAAGCCGGTGCGGGGGCTCGACGCCTTCTTGGGACGCACGCTGGACGCCGCCGCGATCGACGCGGTGGCGGACCTCGTGCACAAGCAGACGCGCCCGCAGGGGAGCGTCCACGGAGACACGGCGTGGCGGCGGCAGATGGCTGCGGTTTTCACCCGCCGTGCGCTGGGCGCGCTGGCGCACGCGGGCTGAGCGGACCCCGTCGCGGCGCCAACGTGGGGCAACCGAGGAGGGTCGGGGCGGAGCACGAGGCCCCGCCCCGGCGCCGGCTTACTTGTGCTTCTTGCCCTTGCCCTTGCCCTTCTTGTCGTCGTCCTTGCCGCCACCGTAGGTGGTGGTGACGGGCGCCTGACCGACCGGGGCCTTCACGGTGGTGGTCTTCTTGTCGGGAGTGGTGGTGGTGACGGTGGTGGTCGTGCCGTTGGTGGTGACCGTGGCCGACGCGCCGCCCGCCGCTGCGGTGGTCGTGGTGGTGGTGCCACCCGCCGGGGCCGCCGAGCCCGTGGTGCCGCCCGCCGGAGCCGCGCCGCCGGCCGGAGCCGCGCCGCCCGCCGGAGCTGCGCCGCCGGTCGGCATGGTCATGCCTGCGGGCATGCCGCAGTTGGTGCCGAGCGCATCCAGGGCGGCCTTGCAGGCGGCGCCGGTCGCGTCCTTGGTGGCGGGGTTGGAGGCTGCCATGCGCCAGGACTCCACCGACTGCTTGAAGGCGGCCTCCGTGGCGGCCTTCGCCGCGGGGTCCATCTTCGCGAGGCAGTCCGTCTCCGTCTTCACGTAGGCGTCGCAGTCCGGGATGCCGATGTCGCCGGTGGCGGACGGGGCGGCCGGGGGCGGCGCGGGCGGGGGGGT
>CAIXRH010000115.1 GCA_903921785.1 uncultured Pseudomonadota bacterium | reverse complement strand
GCCGCGAGCAACACGGGCGCCGCCAGGTCCCCGAGCACCGCGCCGCGCAGCCAGCGAGCGAGGCCGACGCTCGCCCCGTCGGGGTGCTGGGCGATCGCGCCCTGCGCGATCCCGCTCGCCACCCCGGTCGCGGCGCCCCACAGCCCGATCGCCAGGGCGACCCCGGCGGCGGTCGGCGCGGCGACGGCGGCCAGCGGCAACAGCGCCATGGCGAGGTAGGCGAAAACCAGGACCCGCCGGCGGTCCGCGCGGTCGCTCCACGCGAGGATCGCGGGCTCGACCAGCAGGCTGACCGCGGTCGGGACCGCGAGCACCACCGCGAACACGCCGAATTCGCCGACCCCGAGCCCCTCCCCGAGCTCAGGCGCCCCCACCACCGGCACCCCGCCCTGGAGCTCGTCCACGAACGCCGCGAGCGCGAGGAGGTTCAGGGGGACCACGGGGCGGGGGATGCCAGGGCGGCGCTGAGGTTTCGGGCGGGCGCCCCCCGCCGCGATCGCCGCGATGCGTAGGCCGCCGCCTCAGCCCCGCGACGCCGCTCCCCGCCGCGCCCCTCGCCGCCGACGCCCGGATCGGCACGACCTTCGCGCGGCCGCGTCAGCCCCGCCCCACCGTCCCCCGGAAGGCATCGAGGGCCTCGGCGGACATGCCGGCGTGGCGCAACGCCGTGAACGCCGTGACCTCGTCCATCCGCCCGCCGGAAGGCAAAAGCACCGGGAACGGCCTCGCCGGATGGCGCAGCAGGGTCCACAGCCGCGACTCGCCGTGCGGGGAGTAGCCCTGCACCCGGAGGGCGAGCTCGACGGCTCGCACCGGGATCAGCGTTCCGAGGCCGCGGGCAGGGGTGACGACGAGCTGAAAGGCCGGAACCGGCGTCACACCGGGGCGGGTGGCCCGCGGAGGTGGCCAGCGCGCCGCCTTGAACAACTCGGCGACCTGGCCGACCTCCGCCGCGAGCTCGAGGATCGTGCGGTGGGCGTTGACGATGGCCTGCACGAGGTGGGCGTGATCGCGTGCCTCCACCACCAGCCGGAGCGGCTCACACGTCCCCACCACGCGCTCCGACGGTTCGCGGCTGTAGACCCAGGGGACGTCGACGGGGAGCTCGGTGTCAGTGCGGAGGGGAGATGGCACAACGGGCGGATAGCGCGCGGCCCCCGGCGATTCCCGCATCGGGTGTTCCAGCCGTGGGTACGACCCTGCTTCAACGCCAATCTTTCGTTCTACATCCGCGTCCGGGCCAACCACGCCGCCCGCCGTCGCGCCCCTCGCCGCCGACGCCCGTCATGGCTCGCGACGCCGTCGTCAGGCCGGGAGGGGGGACCCCCTCTCTACGTACTACCCCTCAGGTCTCTTCCACGCTCCGCATCCACTTGAACGTGGTGGGGCGCTCCCAGGCCGCCATACGGTCGAGCAGGTCGGGCAGGTCGGCTCCGTGGAGGAGAAAGTCCCGGTCAGGGGCGCGGATGAAGCCCTGCGCCGTGAGGTGGTCGACCGCGGCGATGAGCGGCGAGAACAACCCCTCGACATCGAGCATCGCGACCGGCTTGCCGTGCAGGCCGAGGAGCCCCCAGGTCCACACCTCGAAGAGCTCCTCCAGCGTGCCGACGCCGCCGGGGAGGGCGAGGAAGCCGTCCGCGAGCTCGGCCATTCGGGCCTTCCGTACGTGCATGCTGGGCACGACCTCCTGGCGGGTGAGGTGCTTGTGGCCGACCTCCTTCTCCTCCAGGTGCGCCGGGATCACCCCGTAGACCGGGACGCCCCGGGCGAGCGCGGCGTCGGCCAGCACACCCATGATGCCGACGCCCCCGCCGCCGTAGACGAGGCTCATCTCCCGGCGCGCCAGCTCCTCGGCGAGGGCCACGGCGATCGAGGAATAAATCGGGTTCACCCCGACAGCGGAGCCACAGAAGACGGCGAGGGTACGCATCGCGGCGGGGCCTATCCTCGGCTATGGTGGGCCGCCGCCCAGGAGCCCCGATGCTCGTCGCCCTCGTCGCCACCGCCTTCGCCGCCGCGCCCCCGCCGATCATCAACGGCGAAGCGGCCGATGCGTCGCTCTACCCGATGACCGGGGGCCTCCTGTTCTCCGGGTACATCGACATGGGGCGGTACGGCGCCATGCAGTACGACGGGCTCCTCTGCTCCTCGACGCTCATCGCCCCCGACGTGCTGCTCGTGGCCGCCCACTGCCTCGACCCGGACACGCTCACCTCCGGCTACGGCACCGTCTCCAACACCGAATTCCGCTGGTCCCGCCAGGCCGACCTCACCGAGTGGGACGGCAGCCAGACGCTGACCGCCTGGCCCGACGACGCGGTCCAGGCGTGGGACTGGGTGTTCAACCCCGACTTCGACCTGTTCTCCATGGGTGCCGGCATCGGCGAGAACTCCGACGTGGGGCTGGTCTTCCTCGACACCCCGGTGCTCGACGTCGACCCCGCGGTGCTCATCACCGAGGCCGAGGCCGACCAGGTGGTGGAGGGGGCCGACGTGGCCATCGTCGGTTGGGGGCAGCAGAACGCCAAGTCGCAGCCGGCGCCGGGCACGTTCGCCGAGAAGATGTGGGGCATGAGCACCCTCGGCGAGGTCGGCGACGCCGAGATGCTCGTCGGTCCCACCCGGGACTCGGTGCGAAAGTGCCACGGGGACTCCGGCGGGCCCACGTTCATGGACGTCACCACCGACTCGCCCGTGGTCATGCGCCAGATCGGCATCACCTCGCATGCGTATGACGACAGCGACTGCAAGTCGGTGGGCGGCGTGGACACGAGGGTCAGCGCCTACCTCGAGTGGATCGACAGCGAGATGCGCGCCCGCTGCGAAGACGGCACCCGCGTCTGGTGCGATGTCCCGGGCATCCTCCCCCCTCCCGGTGGCGAGGACACGGGAACCCCGGATGACACGGGGAGCGGGGACACCGGCGGCGGAGACACCGGCGGCGCGGACACGGCGGCGGGCGAGGACAGCGGCGGTGGCGGCGGCAACGGCGACACCGCTGGCGAGCCCCCCACGGGCGGGTGCGGCTGTAACGACGCCCCCTCCCCGGTCACGGCGGCGCTCGCGCTCGCGCCATTGTTGCTCCTCGCGAAGCGTCGCCGCGGATAGGCGGTGGGCGTGCCCCGCCTATCGCCCCGCGTGATGCTGCTGCTCTCCGCGACCTTCACCTTCGCCTTGTGCGTGTGGTGGTCGATCCTCCTCCATCGCCTCACGATGGAGAGCTACGACCAACAGGTGCAGCTGTTCGGGCCGGCGTCCGAGGCGGCGCTGATGTACGCCCGGCGCAGCAAGATGATCGCCGGGGAGTCGATCGCGCTCTTGAGCACGACGCTGCTCCTGCTCGGCCTCGGCTGGCGGGCGAGCATGGTCGAGTCGCGGCAGGCGCAGCGGATGCGGGTGCTCTTCGCCGCGAGCACGCATGAGCTGAAGACGCCGATCGCGGGGTTGAAGGCGCTCTTGGAGAGCCTCCAGAGCGGCGTGCTGCCCCCCGAGATCGCCGCGCCGCACCTCGCCCGCGGGCTCGACGCGTGTGATCGCCTGGAGCGGCTCGTGGAGAGCATGCTCATCCGTCAGGCGGTGCTCACCGGGGAGTCGCCGAAGGCCACGCGCACGTTGTCGGAGTGGCTGGCGCCGGTGCTCGAACGCCGGGCCCTGCACCCACGCGAGCGCGTGGAAGTGTCGCTCGGCACCGCCGGAGAGGCGAACATCACCCTCCCCGGGGATGCGCTCCGGGTGGTCATCGACAACCTCCTCGACAACGCCATGAAGTACGCCCCGGGAAAACCCGTGAAGCTCACGGCGCGGCGGGAAGGCCGCCTCGTACAGCTCGACGTGACCGACCAGGGCGCCGGATTTGACCCCGAAGACTCCGCCCGCCTCTTCCACCCCTGGGAGCGCGGCCGGAAGCAAGGAACTCCCTCCGGAACCGGCCTCGGGCTCTACCTCGCGCGGGCGATCGCGCGCGAAGCGTCGGGCGACCTCACGGCGTCCAGCGCGGGACCCGGGAAGGGGGCGACGTTCACGGTGCGGCTCAACGCGAACGAGTAGGTGTCGAGGGGCGGGTGGCGCTCGACCGCCTTTCCGTCCGGCCGAGGTGGGCGGCCGAGGAGCCGCGGGGGCGAGAATGGG
>CAIXRH010000114.1 GCA_903921785.1 uncultured Pseudomonadota bacterium | reverse complement strand
GGCCCGGGCGGCCCGGACGGAGCACAACTCCCGGAGGTCACCCCAACCTCGACGACTTCTGCTCCATCCGGCGCCTTCTCCCGTGCATAAGTCGCTGAGGTTCCCGAACCTCGGCGCGTTGTGAGCGACGCGGGGGCCGGGCGGCCGCCCCGGGCGGCCCGGGCGGCCCGGACGGAGCACAACTCCCGGAGGTCACCCCAACCTCGACGACTTCTGCTCCATCCGGCGCCTTCCCCCGTGCATAAGTCGCTGAGGTTCCCGAACCTCGGCGCGTTGTGAGCGGCGCGGGGACCGGGCGGCCGCCCCGGGCGGCTCCAGGCGCCCGCCGAACCATTCTCGCCGCCGATCGCTGCTCGACCGCCGACGGCGGCCGGAGGGCAATCCGGTCCTCCTGGGCCGCCCTTCGACACCTCCGCCTTCGACCCTTCGCATCCGCGCCCGCCCCGCCTCCGCCGGAATCGGGAGGCCGGCACGCGACGCATCCCCTCGCTACACTCCCCCGATGAACCGCCCTCTCCGCGCCCTCACCCTGCTCGTCTGCGTCGTGATGTTGCTGTCGCTCCTGACCGACTTCGCCGCGCTCCACGACATCGCGGCCGACTACGTGAGCGCCAAGGTGATCCGGGACGAGACGTCGTGGGCCGTGTCCAAGCTCCCGTGGTGGAGCGCCTGCCCCAGCGAGTGGCGGCTCGCCTGGGGCGGCTTCCTGGTGCGCGCCGTGGGCCTCCTCTTCGTGACCGGCGCGGTGGTCTCCGCCCGGCCGCGGGCCGCGACGCCGGCGTAGGCGCGCTCCGATCGCGGGCCCGTCGAATCTCCGCGCGGATGGACGGGAGTCGGAGGTACCCTGCTCCCTCCTCCCCGGGCTTCGATGTTGCCTATTCTGCTGTTGGGCTGCGCGATCGAGAGCCGTGTTTCGGCGTTGCCCCCGGGCGTGGTCCAGGGCCATGTGTTCTTCGACGACGGCACGCCCGCCGTGGGCGCCGAGGTGACGGTCTACACCACGACGGTCACGACCGACGCCGAGGGCAGCTTCGAGCTGGGCGGGCTCCCGACGGGCGAAGCCCCCGTGTCGATCCGCGCGGACGGTGCGGCGCCCGCGCAGGCCTCGGTGCTGGCGGAGGAGGGGGAGACCACGCAGGCCACGTTCCACCTCGTCGCCTTGCGCCACGCCTCGCTGCCGGATGCGGTGGCGGGGGGCACGGTGTCGACGTCCGATGGGCTGATGCTGGTTTTCACCCCCGACTCGCTGGTGGACATCAACGGCGCGCGGGTCGTCGGCGCGGTCGACGTCGCGTACGCGCTCCTGAACACCTCGCTCTCGCTCCTCGCCGCGCCCGGCGGGCTGCTCACGACCGGCCGCGGGGGCGACCTGGTGCCGCTGGTGAGCAACGGGATGGTGAGCGTGAGCCTCTCCCACGACGGGATCGAGGTCCAGCCGATCGTGCCCGTGGAGCTCTCGTTCCCGACGATCGGCGCGGGGAAGCCGGAGTGTGAGGAGTTTCGCCTGTATGGTTTCGACGAGGGGAGCGGCCTCTGGGGGGACGCCGGCGGCGGCGAGATCCTCGACGACCGGTTCGTCGCGGACGTGAAACACTTTTCGTACTGGAACTGCGACGCCCCCGCCAGCGGCGACGGCTGCATCGACGTGACGCTGCACCGGGACGGATCTCCGGTCGACCGACAGGAGGTCGGGGTGTGGCTCAGCAACGGCACCGCCGCGTCGCCGACCACCGACGCCCTCGGCTCCTTCCGGGTGCCGGCGCCGGTGGGCGCCACCGTGACCCTCGGCGTCGTCGTGGACGCGGAGGGTCGGGTGGACGCCGAGAACGCCGACGCGATCTGGTCGATCGGGCCGCTCCTTGTGCCCTCGGCCGAGGAGGGCTGCGCCGACGCAGGAGCGGTGGAGGTGACCGGGGTGGACCAGGACGGCGACGGCGAGGCCGTGCAGCCCTGGGGCTCAGAGTGCGACGACACCGACGCCACCGTGACCGAGCCGTGCCCAGGTTCGTCGCGGTTCGACTCCGGTGCCGGAGGGACGGGCGGGCGGTCCGGCGGCGCAGGCGGCACCGGCAGCACCGGCGGCGGGTGCCCCTGACCGCCAGTCGCCCCAGCCCTCGCGCCTGCACGCCCTTCAGCGGCAGCTCAGCGTGCCCGCGAGGCCCGTGGAGTCGAAGTAGTAGGCGCCGTTCGGGCCGACGGTGAACACGACCGAGTCGCCCGCGGCGATGTTGAAGAAGCCCACCAGGGGCACCGTGGCGCCAAAGCCGGAGACCTCGCCCCCGTCCATCCGCACCCCGCCGAAGTACACCCCGACCAGCGTGCTGGTGGAGTCGCGCCCGGAAAAGGTGACGTCCACCTGGCATTGCGTAGCGGCCGGCGCCGTCCAGCGCACCGCGGAGTACTCCCCGGCCGCGCCCGGATGCAGCACCAGGGACATCGGCGCGAACGTGGTGGTCGCGTAGACCCAGTCGGAGGCCGTGTGGTTGCGGTACACCCGCGCGCCCTCGATGCCGGAGGTCGTCCAGTAGTCCACGCTGGCGTCGAACTCGGCGTAGTCCGCATAGAGGGTGAACCCCGTGCCATCCGCGTCGGTGGCGTAGCCGAAGCTCCACTCGCCCGAGGGGTTGGTGGTCGTCGAGAACGCGTCGTAGAGGTTCATCGTGAGCTGGGTCGAGGGGTCGCAGTCGTTGTCGTCTCCGTCATTGGCGATCTCCGTCTGGCCCGGGTGCACGTCGCCGTCCCGGTCGTCGCAGTCGGTCTGGGTGGAGACGTAGCCGTCCGGTGCGGTGCAAGCGTCGAGCGCCGCGGACACATCCCCGAACCCGTCCCCGTCGACGTCCGCGTAGAACCGCGCTTCGCCGACCGCGCCGGCCTCGTCGATGTCGCCGTCGCAGTCGTCGTCCACGCCGTTGCAGGTCTCGGGGGTCGGGGTGCAGTCGGCGGTGTCGGCGCCGCTGTCGTCCCCGGTGTCGGTGGCGCTGTCGGTACCCGTGTCGGTGTCGGCGCCCGTGCCGGTGCCCGTGTCGATGTCGGCGGCGGAGTCGGAAGGGGTCTCGCTGCCGCAGGCGGTGAGGGCGAAGAGGGCGAGGAGGAGGGTGCGCATGGGGGCGTCCGGGAGGGTCTTCGCGGTGTACCCGCTGCCGCCGCCGCTGATACCCTCACTCAACCCCCAGTTCCGGCCGCCGCCCGCGCTACGTGCGCCCGTGCTCGTCCTCGACACCCTCCGCATCCGCGCCCTCGTCCGCGCCTGCCGGCTCCCCGACGCCGTCATCCGCCCGCTGGTGCGCGTGCCGGAGACCATCGACGGCCAGCCGGTGGACCTGCGCACCCGCTGGTTCCTCACCCTTTTGAAGCTCGACCGCGGCCGCCACGAGCATGACCCGCCCGAGAAACAACGCGCGGTCATCGAGCTCATCGACCGGGTGCTCGGCGCGAAGCCCCTGCCGATGCCGATCACGCCGATCGAGGTGCCGCTGGCGGGACGCACGCTCCGCGCCCGGGTCTACCGCGGGGTCGCCCCCTCGGCGGGCGCGGCGCCCGCGATCCTCTACCTCCACGGCGGCGGCTTCGTGACCGGATCGCCGGAGGGGTACGAGCGCTTCTGCTCCCGCCTCGCCAGCGAAGGCGCCTGCGTGGTCGTGTCCCTCGACTACCGCCTCGCCCCGGAGCACCGGTACCCGGCCGCGGTCGACGACGTGGTGGACGCCTGGGGCTGGCTCCGCGCTCAAGCCCCCGCGCTCGGGCTCGACCCCGAACGGCTCGCGGTAGGGGGCGACTCCGCCGGCGGCAACCTCGCCGCCGTGCTCAGCAACCGCATGTCAGGGGGCGACGCGCCGAAGTTCCAGCTGCTGCTCTACCCCGGCACCGACATGCCGAGCGTCCGCGAGTCACGCCGCACCTTCGCCGAGGGCTACTACCTCACCTCGGCCCACGTGGAGTGGTTCTTCGCCACGTATCTGCCCGACACCACCCGTTGGACCGAGCCCGACGCCTCCCCGCTGCGCGCGGACCCCCTCGGGCAGGTGCCCGCGATCATCGTCACCGCCGGCCTCGACCCGCTCCGCGACGACGGCCGCGACTACGCCGACAAGCTCCGCGCGGCGGGCGTGCACGTGGAGGCGCTGGAGGCGACCGGCCTGCCCCACGGCTTCATCAACCTCGACGGCGTGCTCCCGGACGCCGACCGTCGGGTCGCGGAGGTGTGTGCGCGGGTTCGGGCGCGGTGGACTACCGCCGAACGCCGCTGAACGGCGCCGTGGACGTGCACGGGAACTCGAGGTGGCGCCCGTAGGCGCTCTGCAGCTGGTCGCACCCGTCCTTCTTGCAGTCCAGCGCGACCACGAGCTCTCCGTCGACGCCGTCCGCCCCGGAGAAGCTGCCCTGGATTCGCCGGGACACGTCGATGCGGGAGGTGGCCCAGCTGCCGTCGTCGCAGTCGAACGCGAGGCCGGACAGGGTGCAGGTGAGCACGGACCAGAAGTCCGGGTAGAGGACCATGTGGTCGCCGTCGGGGGCCAGCGTCCACTCCTGTTCGGGCGCCTGACCCGTCGCGTCGTCGGTGAACTCGCAGTCGCCCGACCACGCCTCGGCCACCTCCACCACGAAGGCGCCGCCCGCGGGGGTCGGGATGGCTGCGGTGTCGGCGGTGGTGTCCGTCGCGGTGTCCGTCGCGGCGTCCTCGACCGGCGAGCTGCACGCGGAGAGAAGCAGGGCGAGGACCCTCACTGGGCCGCTCCGTCAGGGCAGAAGCCCCGGGGGTGGTTGGTGTAGAGGAGGACCCGGAGGTCCTGCTCGGGGTGCCCGCCGAAGCGCCAGGTGTCCGCGGTGAGGGAGCCGGCGCCGGCGTAGTCGAGCGGCGCGTCAGGGAGGACGGCGCGGTCGGGGACGAAGGTGTCGTCCCAGGTGCAGCCTTCCCAGTCCGGGTCGCCGAGGATGGGCGCGCTCGCGACCTGCACCACCACCCCGCCGGGAATCTCCGGGTCGGGGAGGCCCGTGGAGCCAAGGGTGACCACCGGCATCGGGTAGGTGTAGCCCGCCCGCGGGTCCCAGCGGAAGTGGGGCAGGTCGCCGAGCCAGCCGCCGACGGGCGCCTCGGTCTGGGTGCAGCGGAAGCGGCCGTCGCCGTCGAGATCGTCCCAGGCGCCGTCCGCGCAGCGGGAGCGGTTGGCCATGAGGATGGAGATGCCGTCCTGGGTGGTGGCGGTCTTCACCGCGCGCGCGGCGGACCAGTCGCGGGCGAAGGTGTCGTCGAGCACGTCGGGGTCGGTGCCGTCGGGCCGCAGTTCGACGGGGTTGAGGCCCCAGGAGACGTACTGGTAGCCGTAGTAGTCGTCCCCCGCGTCCACGACATCGTCGCCGTTGGTGTCCGGCGGGTCGACCGGGGACGAGATCACGCCCCCGGAGGTGTAGGCCTCCCACGCCCAGCGCAGCTCGGTGCCGTCCTCGAAGGTGATCCGCGGAGAATACCAGCTGCGATGCCGGTACCAGGGCGTGTCGTCCCCGTCGCGGCGAATGCCCTCCACCAGGCCGATCGCGCCCACCCGCAGCGTGTCGTCGCCGCCCTGGCAGGTGTAGACCACCTCCGAGCCGTCCCAGAACGGGGCGCACACGTAGCCCCAACGGCCGTAGTCGAAGGGGCCGGGGAGGGCGCCGGTCTCGTCGGGGAGGGCGAGGACGTAGGCGGGGACGGTGTGATCGGGGGCGCAGGAGAGGAGGGTGGCCTCGTAGCGGGTCCACAGGGTGCCGGAGCGCGACTCGAGCACCGGCGCCTCCTCGGCGCAGCGCGCGGACGTGACGCAGCCGGCGTAGTCGCCCGACGACTCCCCGAGGCAGGCGCGACAGTCGGTGCCTTCGGCGAAGAAGCTGGCCTCATCGGTGGTGGAGCACGCCTTGGCGGCGTCCACGTCGCCGGCGGCGTCGAGCAGGTCGGCCTCGCAGGCCTCGGGCAGCGTGCCCATCGCCGGCTCCAGCCCGCCGATGAAGTTCTCGATCATCGCCACGCCGAGGCGCATCTCCCAGGATTCCCCGCCGTGCTCGACGGTGGAGACGATCTCCGGGAGCTCACAGGCCCCGGCGTGGACGTCGTCGCCGACGAGCTCGGTCAACGTGAGCGCACCGGTGCCGTACGTGGCGACGGGGCGCCCCTCCTTCCCTGCGGCGTCGAGCAGCGTCTCCATCCGCTCGCCGAGCGAACCGTCGAACCGCGCGGCGGTGACGGGGCTGGCGAGCTGGTCGAGTACATACGTGGTTTCCGTATCGGGGCCGGGAGGGCCGGCCGCTGCACCCGCGTGCCCGGCGAGGCGCACATCCTCGTAGCCGGCGTGCGGTTCGAGCACGAACGCAGCACGACGGGCACCGCCGAAGGGCCCGGCCAGCTCCCGCGCCTGGATCGGGGCGCCGGGAGTGGGCGGCGCCCCCGGATCGCATGCGAAGAGCCCGAGCAGGTTGACGACAAGCGCCAGGTGGGCGACGCTCCCCCGATGCGAGTCCGACATTTCTTCCTGCTATCCTCCACGGTCGGGCTGACAACGGGCTGCCCGGGAACCAGTGAGGCGCCCCACGAGACGCCCCCCGTCGCGACCTGCGCCAACCCTGCCGCGCCCGCCGCCTCGCCCCTCGGTGGCGACGCCAACGGCGACGGCGCCGTGGACGTCTCCGACGGCGTGTACCTCGCTCGTTCGATCCTCGCGTCCGGCCCGGCGCCCGTGTGCGCCGCCGCGATGGACCTCGTGCCCGACGGCGATATGAACCTCGGCGACGTCCCCGCCGTCTGGTACGCGATCGGCCCCCGCACGGCGCCCTACCTCCCCCCGGTGACCACGGAGGACTGCCCCGCCGTCGCCCGCACCGCCGAGCCCCCCTGCGGCGACGGCCTCGCCCTCGCCGTGAGCGCGCCCGCCGAGGTGGACGGCCCCGACGGCGTCGACACCCCCTTCGACGCCACCGTGACCCTGACGGCCCCCACCCAGGCCATCGAAGCCTGGTCGTTCACCGTCGTCGCCGAAGGCTGCACGATCGCCGCGTCCACGACCGCCGGCACCCTCGCCGCGGACGTCGCCGACGGGACGGGCGGGCTGCGCGGCGACGGGATGGCGTGGCAGGTGGCCACCGGCGCCGAAGCCCGCGCGTTGACGGTGCTCGACTGGCGCACCCAGGCCGCCCTGCCCACCGGCGGCCCGACCGCCATCCACTCGCTCACGGTCCACGGAGCGCCCACCGCCGCCTGCGCGCCCTGCACCCTCACCGTGGTGCCCGGAGACGCGACGACCGGCGTCGAGAGCGTCGTGACGACCGGCGGCTGGCGTTACCTGCCGGAGCTCGGCGCCACGACGGTGAAGCTCTGCGCGAAGTGAACAAGCGAGGGGTCAAGGGGCTGGAGGCGCCCCACCGCCCTGCCCCCCGGAGCCGTCGGCGGTCGAGGAGCCGCCGGGGCGAGAATGGC
>CAIXRH010000113.1 GCA_903921785.1 uncultured Pseudomonadota bacterium | reverse complement strand
GTCCCCCCTCCGCACGCTCACAACTCGTCGGGGTTCCCCGACCTCCGCGACTTGTGCACGGCCGCCGGGCACGTTTCGCCCCAGCGCGCCCCCGCCAGGCTCACAACGCCCCGAGGTGGACCCCACCTCCGCGACTTGTGAGCGGTTTCCCCCCTCCGCACGCTCACAACTCGTCGGGGTTCCCCAACCTCCGCGACTTGTGCACGGCCGCCGGGCACGTTTCGCCCCAGCGCGCCCCCCTGGCCCCGGGGCGCGCGCCCGCCCCCGTCCGGTTATCGGTCCTCGCGGGCCCGGAGATCGAGATGAGCGTGTCGGTGCTTTTGGTGGAGGACGAGCGCCTCGTCGCGGACATGGTGAGGCTCAACCTGGAGCATGCCGGGTTCACCGTGCAGCACGTGGAGGACGGAGAGTCGGCGCTGATCCACGCGGACGGCAAGGACCTGCTGGTGCTCGACGTGATGCTCCCCGGGATCGACGGCGTGGAGGTGGCGCGGCGGCTGCGCGGCCGCGGCGTCACCACGCCCATCCTCATGCTCACCGCCCGCGGAGAGGTCCCCGCGCGCGTGGCCGGCCTCGAAGCGGGGGCGGACGACTACCTCACCAAGCCCTTCGCCATGCCCGAGTTGGTCGCGCGGGTGCGGGCGCTCACCCGCCGCGCCGCCGCCCCGGTGGCCGGTGCCCCCGCCTCCGTGGTCCCGGCCGTGCCCCCGAAGCCCGGCCGCCTGCTCTCCGTCGCCCGCTGGTCCGTGAACCTCGACACCCGCGAGGCCGCCCGCCCCGGCTTCCCCGGCTTCGAGCTCACCGAGACCGAAGCGTCCCTCCTGGAGCTCCTGGTCACCCACCCCGGGGAAGTGCTCAGCCGCGCGGACATCCTGGAGATGGCCTGGGGCATGGACCGCTCGCCCACCGAACGCACCGTCGACAACTACGTCATGCGCCTGCGCAAGCTCTTCGAGGACGACGTGAACAACCCCGTACACTTCCGCACGCTGCGCGGGGTCGGGTATCGGTACGAGCCGTAGGCCGCCGCCACCCCGGCGACCCATCGCAGGTACCGCCGCACGGGGTTCGTCAGGACGCAGATTTTGAGCCCGATCTGGGCGATGCGCTGGGCCCCGCCTGGACCCGGGCATCGTCCGGCGCGCATCGCGGCGCCGCGGCGACGTTCACCCCAAAAGCCGAAACCCTGCCGGCCCGACGTCCTCGCCGCCCACCCGCAGCCACACTTTTTGCTCGCCCGGGCGCAGCGGTCGCGTGCTCACGGGGCGCAGGGAGAGCGCGCTCCGAAACGACCACGTCTCCCCCGCCGCGAGCTGGCGCACGGCGCCGCGGAACGTCTTGCCGCCGGTGCCGCCGCGGGCGCCCGGCCAGCGCCACACCACGTCCACCCGGACAGCGCCCGCGGTGAGCGCCTCGATCTCCGCGCGCACCTCGACCTTCCCGCCGGCTGCGGCCTCGGCTGGCGTCACGCGCAGCCCGCTCACCCGCACCCCGCCGCCGCCCTCGCCGAAGAGCGCGAGCGCGCCGGCGTGGCCCTTCTTCAGGAGGTCGCGGAGCCCGTGCCGCGCGACCGCCGCCCGCGCCGGGTTCGCCGCGATCCACGCCTGCGCCACCGCCACCGCGCGCTCGGGGTGGTCCTTCGCCACGTCGCCGAGGTGGTTCGCCACCGACCGGCGCACGTAGGGCTCCGGATCGTCCACGAGCCGCTCGATCAGGGCGAGCCCCCGCGTCGGGTCGCTCACCGCCGCCGGCAGGCGCTGCCCCCAGGGCAGGCGCGGGCGGCTGCCTTCGCTCACCAGGCGGCGGACATGCACGTTCGGGTCGCCCACCCACTCGGCAAGCGTGGCGTAGGCGAGCTCAGGGTGCGCGACCAGGATCGGCCGCACCGCGAATTCCGCTGAGAAGCGGCTGGTCATCTCCCGCAGCGCGGACAGGCTCGCCTCCGGCTCGCCCGCCCCGCGCCGCTCCACCACCGTGAGCACCGGCCACACCCACATGCCGCCGCCCACGTCCACCGCGCCATTCGGCGCGTCCGGCAGGGCGGCGACGAGCACCCGCAGCGCCTCGGGAAACGGCGTCGGGAGGCGGTCCGCCAGCGCGTCGGCCACGAGCGCCACCCGGTCCTTCAGCTCGAGGTCGGCCAGCTTCGGGACCACCGCGGCGACGAACGCCCCCGCCGGGAACGCCGGCCACGCGGCCGCGACCCGCGTGGCGATCCGCTCCACCGCCTCCGCGTTCACCCGCTCCTTGAACGGCTCCGCCATCAGAAGTTGACCGTGGTCGGATCGTCCTTGGTGATCGTCATCGGGATCCGTACGCGGTCCTCCGGAGCCCCGTAGAGCGCCACGTAGGCCATGTACCAGCCGGTGACCTTCTTCACGTAGTCCCGGGTCTCCGGGTAGGGGATCTGCTCCACGAAGTCGTCCATGCGGATCTGGTCGCCCCAGGGGCGCAGCCACGCCGAGACGTTGTGCGGCCCGCCGTTGTAGCTCGCGACGGCGAGCGGCCACGCGCCGCCGAAGCGGTCCATGAGCTGGCTGAGGTACCACACCCCGTAGCGGACGTTGGTAGAGGGGTCCTGGAGGATGTCAGGGCTGTAGGTGGCGTCGCCCATGCGGGCCGCGATGCGGGCGCCCGTGCGGGGCATCACCTGCATCAGGCCGATGGCGCCGGTAGGGGAGAGCGCCCACTGGCGGTACACGCTCTCCTGGCGCATGAGCCCCAGGGCGAGGAGCGGGTCGACGTCGTAGCGTTGACCATGCCGCCAGAGCGCGTCGGCCTCGGCGGTCGGGTACGTCATCCGCCAGGCCGCGCGGCGGAGTTCGGGCGCATCCGTGGTCTTGTGGAGGCCCCAGGAGAAGCGGGCCACGTGGTAGTTGTCGCGGACGAGCAGGAACACCTGCCGCCACTCCGCCACGGAGAGCGTGATCTCCGGGTGTGCGACGCCGCCGACGGCTGGGTCGATCGCGTCGTACATCCGGGCGACGAGCGGGGCCGCGAGGTCGAACGCGCCGGCGCGGGCGAGGTCCGCCGCGGCCTGGGCGTCCGGGAACAGGTCGGCGTGGTCCTTGCCCAGCGCTTCGAGGAGCTTCGCGCCTTCGGCCGCGTCGAGCAGGGCGCTGGGGCGGTAGGCCTCGGGGCGCTCGTCCCAGTCGCGGGGGCTGGGCGGCGTGAGGGTGGCGCCGGGGGCGAAGGCGGGCGCCTCCCCGAGGGTGGAGCCGCCGCCCCCGGTGGTGGTGATCGTGGCGTCGGCGGCCGGCCCGCCGGCGAAGCCCTGCCCCGTCCACGCCAGCGCGGACCAGCGTACGTTCGCCGGCGGCGCCGCGCCGGCGGTGCTCACCGGGTGGGCGAGGCCGGGGACCAGCGGCTCGGGGCGGCGCAACGGCGGCAGCTTCGGGGCCGAGGGGCCGGGCCAGGTTCCGTCCCGGGCGACCTCGGTGGCCGGGGGCGGGTCGTCGTTGAGCAACAACGCGGCGTACCAGCTCCATGGATCGGACGAGAGGATGGTCTCTCGCAGCTTCGCCGCTTCGTCGGTCTTCCCCATGCGGGCAAGGGTGCGGTAGCGATAGTAGCGCGCCGCGTCGGCGGTCCAGTCGTCGCCGGAGATGGCGCCGAGGCGGGCGAGAGCGTCCGCGTCGTCGCCGAGGCGGAAGGCCGCGAACGCCGCGAGCCAGCGGGCTTCTTTGCCCAGGGCGCCGCCGCCCTTCCCCACGGCGGTCCAGTTGTCGCGCGCCACCGCGTAGTCGCCGGCCATGAGCGCCGCGCGGGCGATCTCCTCCTTGGAGCGGAACCGTCCGGAGCCGACGTGGTTCTTCGCGCCGTCCTGGAGCTGCTGCAGCGCCCCTTTCCAGTCGCCCGCGCGGCCCAGGGCCTTGTACCGCCTCCACGCCAGCTCGGCGTCCGGCTTCTTGGCGTACTCCTCGCCCAGCAGGCGCGCGACCTCGGCGTACTGGCTCGTTCCCCAGCGGAACTGGTCGGCGTGGTCCTCGATCCAGGCGGCGATGGTCTCGTCGTCGGCCGCGCGGGCCTCCAGCGCCTGGAACTGCGCCCACGCGTCGGCCTCGAAGCCGCAACGTTTACGCTCGGCGGCCATGCGGCAGGCGGTGATCCCGTCGTCCGGCAGCGCGGCGGCGAAGCCGGCCTTCGCCAGCTCGTCCAGGCGCTTCTTCGCGGTCTCCCCGGTCGAGTGGTACTGATGATCGAGCACCAGCCGCTGGAGGATGGGGATCGCCTGCTCGGGCGCGGTGGTGCTCACGGCGAGGGCGATGCCGAGGCGGAGCGTCTCCTCCCGAGGCGAGTCGGGGTGGGCGTCGAGGTAGGTCTGGTAGGCGCCGATGGCTGGACCGCGCTCGCCGGCGGCGACGTAGGCGTCCCCCATGAGCACGAGGCACTCATCCGCGTGGGGGCCGGTGGGCCACTTCTTCCGGTACGACGCACATTCGCTCGCGGCCACCGAGTGGCGACCGCGGCGGTGGTCGGCGAGGGCCTCATACCACGCACCCCACGGCGCGACGGCCGATCCGCTGCCGCGAACCTTGGAGAACAAGGCGCTGGCGGCGTTGGGGTTGTCGAGGTCGAGGTACACCAGGCCCAGCGCCAACTGGGCCGCCGAGCGCACCCCGGACGAGCCGCCCTTGCCGGCCAGCCACGTCTCGTAGAGCCACGCGGACCGGCGCAAGTCTCCCTGGGAGCGGGCCTCGATCGCGGCGGACAAGGCGTCGGCCGGGGCGGCTGCCGCCCTGCCGGGCGCGACGGTCGGGGCCGCAGGCAGGACGAGGCCGGGCGACGCCGACGCCGGCGCCACCATCCCCACCACGAACGCCAGCAGCGGACCGATCACCCCTCCCCTCCTCCGGCCCGCACGCCGCGGTTCACCCGACCAGCTCCGCCTCCGCGACCGGGCCCTTCACGCGGCCATCGTCGAGGAGCAGCGTGTAGCGGGCGACCGAAGCGTCCGCCCAGGCGGCCTGCACCACGCCCCGCTCGCCGGTGCGCAGCTCCACGGGCTGCCCGAGGTGGTAGCGCCCGCCCGGCGGGGGCTCGGGACGGGTGACCGGCTCGTCGTGCTCGATCCACTCGGCGTACCCGCCCTGGAGCATGCGCGCGACGCCCCAGCCCTGCTCGCGGAGCCAGGCGGCGAGGCGCTCGGAGGCGTCGCTCCCCGTCTGGTCGTAGATGGTGATGCGGATGTCCTTGGCGGGGAGCACATCCAGGCGGGTCTTGATCTGCTCGCCCGGGACGAGGATCGCCTGGGGGATCATCCCCGCCACCACCTCCTTGGGGTGACGGATGTCGAAGATCACGCCGGGCACGCCGCTGATCACCTGCGAGGCGAGCCAGGTGCGCCCGATGCGCTCGCGGTGCTTGGGCGGCGGGGTGTCCCCCGAGCCGTCCACCACGCGGGGGATGAGGTTCGGATCGACCTCGGCAGGCGCGGCCCGCTTGCTGTTGCTCTCGTTGGGGGCGAGCTCCTCGGCCTCCCACTCCATCCCGAAGGCCTTGATGGCGACGCGCTTCACCGCGCTCTTGAGTCGATCACGGATCACAGCCACGCCTCCTGGATACGCTCGGTGTGCCGCCCGAGCGCCACGCGGGCCTCGTCGGGAAGGTCGACGAACTCCACGGCGACGCGGTGCGTCGCGTCGATGGTGTCGTCCCGCTCGTCGATCGGGATGCGCCACACCCGGACCACGTGGCCAGTGCCCCGCCAGGCGTGCGGCTCCTTGGGGATGGTGAGCACGAGGGCGATACGGTCGCCGTCGGTGCAGGTCTCCACGTCGTCGAACGCGAGGCCGGTGACGCTGAAGTTCATGAACGGGTCGGGCTCGTGCTCGGGCGCGACGGCGCGGCCGCCGTTGAGCCAGGCATCGACCGCCTCTTCGAGGTTGGCCTTCGGCAGCACGTGGTACTTCAGCACGATGCCCCCGTTCATGCGGGGGTACTCGCGCTTGTCGGCGGTGGGCACGCGGGTGATCTTCACCAGCACCTTGCCATCGCGACGGCCGAGGTAGGCCACGATGGCGCGGTTGATCCCCGCATCCCCCGCGAAGTCGAGGATGAAGTTGCTCGATGCGGGGAGCTCGACGCCCTCCGGCAGCTCGAGCGAGAGCTCATCCCCGCTCTGGGCCACACACCGACCCTTCACCAGGAGCGGCGGCACGGACGAAGCGTGGACGAGGGAGACCTGGGCAGGCAGCTTCAGGTTGGTCATCATGTCCGCGAGGGTAACCGGAATCCGGCCGCCGCGGCGTGCACCGAGCTTGCACATCCTCGCCGCGACCCGCGCACCGCTCGATCGCGGGCTGCGCATGTCCGCGGCCTAAGCCGGACGTGCACCCCGGAGCCCTCGTGCATCCCATCCCCCGCATCCTCGGCATCGTCGCCGTGTTCATCCTCACCCTGGTCGCCTGGCTCGCCCTCGCCGGGGTCACCACCTCGCGGAGCTCCGACTCCGCCTCCGACCTCCGCGGCGACGTCGCCGCCCTCTGGGGCAGCCAGCAGGTGCAGGCGGCGCCCACCTTCACCCTCACCTGGACCGAGGACGTGGAGACCAGCAGCGACGTCACCGACGCCAACGGGGAGGTGGTGAAGCGGAAGGTGGAGCACCACCAGGAGGCGCGCTCGCAGGTCGTCGACCCGGCCTCCAGCGACCTGAAGGTGAAGCTCCACCTCGACGAACGCCGGCGAGGGCTGCTCTGGTTCCCGCTCTACGACGTGGACTTCGCCGGCACCTGGACCTACACCCACCGGCAGGCCGTCGAGCGCGACCTCTACCTGGAGTTCACCCTCCCCGACCAGAACGCGGTCTACGACGACGTACACTTCGTGGTCGACGGGGTGGACCTCGCCCGCGACCTCCGCCCCAACGCGGGCGTGACCGGCACCGCGGTGCACGTGCTCCCCGGGCAGACCGTGACCTGGAGCGTGCAGTACCGCTCCCGCGGCGCGGACCGCTGGAGCTACCAGCCCACCCGGGGCATCGGCCAGCTCGAGGCGTTCTCGCTGACCCTGGACACCGACTTCGCCGCCGTGGACTTCCCCACCTCCACGCTCTCTCCGACCGCCAAGGAGCAGACCGGCGCCGGCTGGACGTTGCACTGGGACTTCGCCCGGGTCGTCACCGGGTACGGCGTGGGGATGATCATGCCCACCCACATCCAGCCGGGCGAGCTCGCCACGTCGCTCAGCCTCTCGGCGCCGCTCTCCCTGGGCCTGTTCTTCTTGTGGATCTACGTGCTCGGCGTGCTCCGGGACCGGCAGGTCCACCCGATCAACTACCTGTTCATCGCAGCCGCGTTCTTCTCCTTCAACCTCTTGTTCGCCTACACCGCCGACCGCCTGCCCGTGGAGTATGCGTTCGCCGTGAGCGCTGGGGTGAGCGTGCTGCTGGTGGTGAGCTACCTCCGCCTCGTCGTCGGCGCGCGGTTCGCGCTCCTCGAATCCGGCATCGCCCAGCTGCTCTACCAGGTCGGCTTCGCGGCTGCCCATTTCGCAGACGGCTACACCGGGCTCACGATTACCGTGCTCGGGGTGATCACGCTGTTCGCGCTGATGCAGCTCACGGGTCGGATCGACTGGAGCAAGGCGCTCTCTCGCCCCGTTGATCCCGAATTGGCCAAGCGCGCCTAAAGCCCGAAGCGCCGCGGCCGATCTCTCGCGTATGCGGCGGTAAGCCATGGCAGAACGTTTCGGTCGGTTCCTGCTTCGACGCGAGCTCATCACGGAGCTGCAGCTCCTCACGGCGCTGCAACTCCAGGAAGCGTCGCGGCCCAACGTGCTGGTCCTGGGCACGGAGCTCGGCTTCTTCACGGTGGCGCGGGCCCTGGAACTGCACGAGGCGATGGAAGAGAGCGGGCGGAGCTTCAGCGAAGAGGTCATCCATCGCCGCACGCTCTCCCCCGAGTCCCTCGCCCGGCTGATGCGCATGCGCACCGAGCGCACCCCGCGGCTCGGGGAGGTGCTCCTCCAGGAGGGGCTCCTGAACGCGGGCGTGCTGCTCCGCGAGCTCGTCCATCACTCGGTGAGCGCTGGAAAGCCGCCGCCGGCGATGGGTTTTGCCGCGACACACCTGTCCATCCACGCCACGAGCGCGGCGACGCCCCTGCTCCTGAGGTCGGCGCCCCGCCCCTCCACCCAGCGCGGGCGGTGATTACCCTCGGGCCATGACCCGCCCTCGGCTCCTCGCGCTGGCCGCGCTCTGCTTCCTGCTGGCCGCCTGGGTTGGCTTCCGCCTCACCGCGCCGCCGCCGCCCGCCCCGCTCCACGCCACGACCTGGAAGCCGGGCGCCCGCGCCTCGCTTCCTCGGCCCGAACCCGCCGCTCGGCGCAGCCCCGCCGCGGAAGGCGCTGGCACCGGGCCCGCGGCTCCCGCACCCGCCGCCGTTCCCCCGCCAGCCGAGGCCGAGGCCCCACCCCCATCCGACGCCCCGCCCGCTGCCCCCGACGCCCCCGCCGACGACCCGCCCCCTGGGCAGCTCCTCGACCGCCGCGAGGGCGATCATCGCGACGGCGCCGCCTTGATGGCCGACCTCCAAGCCCGCCTCGACGTCGCCCGCGACGACATCACCGCCTGCGTCGGCCAGTGGACCGCCCTCGACCCCGGGCTCGCCGGCGAGGTGAACCTCGGCTTCCAGCTCGACGCCACCGGGCTCACCGACGTGTGGGTCGTCGACCAGACCGACGTGCCGTTCGGCCCGAAGAGCTGCTTCGGCACCGCCATCGCCGCCGTCGACTGGTCGGGCATCACCCCCGCCCCGGTGGAGGTCACGCTCAACTTCAGCTTCGACGCCGATCATCCCGGCGGCTGACCCTCGCCTCAGCGGGCGCCGATGCTCCCGTCCTGCGCGACACGGACCCCGGAGGTCGGGAAGTCCTGCTCGGAGAGCACCCGCACCAGGTCCGCGGCTTCATTCGCGGGGTCGAGCGCGGGGATCCCCTGGCCGCCCTGCGTGGTGCCGAGCACCTTCCCCGCCACGAACTTGCCGTCCGCGCCGACGGTCACGTCGAGGATGGCGCCGACGGCCTGCGGCCCGGACAGGTTGAATCGGCCGTAGGTGGAGAAATTCCCGAGGGAGTAGGCGATGAGCCGGCCCTTGTAGGTCTCCATGGCGCGGAGCACGTGGGGGCCAGAGCCGATCACGAGATCGGCCCCCGCGTCGACCACCGCGTGGGTGAAGGTGCGTAGATCCCCACGGTCTTCGCCGTAGAAGAGCTCGTGACCCACGGCAACGTGCTGCGCCTTGCTCCCTTCGGCGCCGCCGTGGAAGCTCACGATCACCACGTCGTTCTGGGCGGCGAGCCCCGAGACCAGCGCGACCGCCGTCGTCAGGTCGTTCAGGTCGTTGCAGACCGGGTTGGCATGGAAGGCGATGAGCGCGATCTTCTGCCCGCCCTGCGTCCACGTGGCGACGGTGCCGGGGCGGCCGCTGTAACGGATTCCCAGGGTATCGAGCGTCGTCTGCGTCTGGTCGCGGCACACGTCGCCGAAGTCATTGGCATGGTTGTTCGCCACGCTCACCACATCGAAGCCGGCGTCCTTGTACCAGTGGCCATAGCTGGTCGGCGTACGGAACGCGTAGCAGCTCCCCGGCTTGGCATCGGGAGAACACTTGGCGCTCGGCTGGTCGGTGTCGCACAGCGGGCCCTCGAGGTTGCCGAAGGTGAAGTCCGCGGCCTTCAACGCGTCGGCGACGCCGGAGAAGGCGCTCGCGCCGCCGTCGGGCGGGAGGGCGCCCTCGGGGAACGCGGTGCCGATCATCATGTCGCCGACGGCGCGGAGGTGCAGCGTGGCGCCGGCGGGCGCGGCGCTGGTGAACGTGGCGGGCGCGGTGGCCTTGAGCTCGGCGGCGAGGCCGCTGGCGGTGAGCTGCCCGCGCGCGGTGGCGAGGTTGCCGGAGAGCTCCGGATAGTCGGCCGGGAGCGTGCTCCACGTGTCGACGACCTTCTTCCAATCCCGCTTCTGCCAGTACGCCCAGCCGAGCTGCCAGGTGCACTCCTGCACGGCGGGCGCGCAGCGCGAGAGCGCGGCGATGGCGCCGGGGGCGTCCTTGGCCTTGAGCGCGGCCTGCCCCGCGGCGAGATCGGGGTTGGCGGCGGGGGCGGGCGCGGCGGGATCGGCGGCGGCGGCGAGGCCGACGAGGAGGAGCAGGAGGGGTCGCATGGGCGCGAGGTCTATCCCGGGGGCGAGGGGCGAAGGGGTCGTCGAGGGGCCGCGGTCGAGCCCCGGCTTGCCCCCCTGACCCCTCGGCGGTCGAGGACCCTCCGCGGCGAGAATGGCGAGGGCAGGCGGTGGCGCGCAGCGCCGGATGAGGGGGACTCAGGGCCCTGGCGCGGGGACCGCTGCTGGCTCGCACCCCGCCGCCACCAACTGGTCCACCGCGTCCTCGAGGAAGGTCTGGAGATCGGCGTACATCGACACGTCCCGTTCGGCGAGCACCGCGTCCGCCTGCTCCAGCACCGCGTCCGCCAGGGCCGCGGCCTCCGCTGCGCTGGCGGGGCACGTCGCCCGGAGGCCACGGAGGCGCGCGACCTCGGCGGCGAAGCCGCCGGTGAAGTCGTCTACGCGCGGTTGGCTGAGCTTGAGGTCCCCGCCACGGATTTCCGGCCGGGCGTTGGAGAGCAGCACCAGGTCCACCCGCTCCGCGCTCAGGTCCGCCACGTAGGCGATGGTCCGCTTCGGCGCGTCCACCCGGAAGGTGTAGGTGCCCGGCGCGAGGTCGGGCAGGACGGCCGCGCCCGCGTCGTCGGTCGTGACCGCCGCGACCACCAGCCCGTCTTCCGCCACGACGGAGACGGCCACCCGCGCGGCGCGCGAGTCCGTCGCGGTGGTCACCACGAGGGTGCGCCCGGCCGCGCTTTCGCCGAGCCGCGCTTCGGAGTGCGCGGGGCCGACGGTCCAGTCCGCGGCGGCGGCGGGCGCGGCCCCG
>CAIXRH010000112.1 GCA_903921785.1 uncultured Pseudomonadota bacterium | reverse complement strand
GCGGCCGGCGCGGGGGCTGCCGGCGCGGGAACGGCGGGAATCGGCGCGGTCGGGGCCGGCCTCGGGGCGACGCCGGTCAAGGCGGTTGCACCCCCAGCGGGTGGTGGCGGCGCGAGCGGCGCGGGTGGAGCGGTCGGTGTGGGCGGCCCCAGTCTCGGCGGCGCGGGCGGCGGCGCAGCCGGCGGTGGGAGCAGTGTCGGCGGTGGTGCGGCGTCGAAGGGGTCCGCGGGCGTGAGCGGCGCCGGCCTCGGCGGGTTTGCCCAGCAGGTCTCGCCGGGCGCCGGCGCGGCCCCGAAGTCGTCGGGCGGAGCCGGGGGATCGGCGCGATCTCTGGCCACCGCCACGCTCGGGAGCGGCCCGGGTCAGGCCCACGCGCAGAAGGAGCTGAGCCGGCTCGGCGGCCACGCCGACGAGGTCAAGGCCCAGGTCCGGGCCGAAGCGCAGACGGTGGCGGCCAGCATCCGCGCCGAAGGTGCGGCGCGCAAGGCGGAGATCGACGCTGCGGTGGCCACACAGCAGGCCGCCGTGGCCTCCCAGGTCCAGGCGGCGCAGCAGCAGATCACGGCTCAATTTGGCGCGTCCGCGCAGCGCATCCGCGCGGCGGGCGTCGCGGCCAAGGGCCGGGTGGAAGCCCAGCGCATCCAGCAGCACACCGACGTGGCGGCGGCCGGGAAGAAGCAGCAGACGCGGCTCACGGAGCAGGCGGAGGCGGCGGCCACCCACGCGAAGCAGGCGTGCGAGGCCGAAGCGGCGCGCGCCGAGCGCACCGCGCACCAGAAGGCCGCGACGGTCCGCGCCCAAGGCGAGTCGCGTGCGGGCCGGTGGGCGGGAGAAGAGAACGCCGAGAAGAAGACCGCCGTGCAGGCCGCGATCCGCGAGGTGGCCAGCCAGGCCGCCGGGGAGGCCGAGCAGGCCGGCGCGGACATCGCCACGAAGGCCCGGGAGAAGGCCGCCGACCTCGCGAGCCAGGCGCGCACCAAGGTGGGGGAGCTCGCGGGCCACCTCCTCGACCAGCAGGGCGACGTCGACCAGCAGATCGACAGCTTCGCCGAGCAGAACGAGACTCAGATCGACGCCGCCGTGGAGCAGGCCGCAGGCGCGGCCGAAGCCGCGGGCCGGGAGCTGTCCGCGCAGGTCGCGGCCGCGGGCACCGCGGGCGCCGCCCGCTACGCGCAGGCCGGAGAAGCGGCGAAGGCCCAGGTCGAGGCGCTCGCGGAGGGCGCCGCCACCGAGGCGGAGCAGGCCGCGGACCAGATGTGTGAAGGCATCGACGGGGCCGTGACCGGCGCCGGCGCGGCGCTCGGTCCGCTCGGTCATCCCGACCCGACGGGCGTGTCGACGGCGGTCGATGCGACGATCGGCGAGCTCGACGAAGCCGCCGCCGGCGCCAGCACCGCCTTCGCCGACGCCGAGACGGGCCTCCAGGCCGAGCTCCAGGCCGCCGCGACGGAGGTCGCCGCTGGCCTCGCCGGCGTCACCCAGGAGCTCCAGGCCGGCCTCCAAGGCGCGGTTCAGGCGTGTGGTCAGCAGTCCGCCGACGTGGAGACGCGCGTCACCGGGGCGCTCAACGAGGCCGTCGCCCATCATCAGTCCGCGGGCGGCGAGATCGTCACCGCGTGGGACGGCTCGCTCGCCGGCGCGGTCGACGAGGTGCGCAAGGCCGCCGATGAGAAGACCAACGACGCGGTCGCCGAGGTCAAGACCCAGGTCGACGAAGGCCTCCACACCATCGACGAGAAGCTCGCCGAAGCGCCCGAGAAGATGGACACGGCCGCGGAGAAGACCGCCGCCCAGTTCGAAGAGTCGTTCTGGGGCCGCGCCTGGGAGTTCGCGAAGGGCGCGCTCAAGGCGCTTGGCGTGCTGGTGCTCGTGCTCGTCGCTGCGGCGGTGATCGTCGGGCTGCTCGTGCTCGCCGGGGTGGAGATCGCCACGATCCTCGCGGTCGCCATGGTCGTGGGGCTGGTGGTCATGGGCGTTCTCGCCGTGATCAACGTGATCAAGCGCACGATGCAGGGCATGGCGCAGGGCGGCGGCTTCTGGTCGTCGCTCGGCATCGGCCTGCTCGTCGGCATCGGGGACACCGTCGGGCTCACCGGGATGTACGAGGGCATCTTCGGCACGGAGGTGATCACCGGGAAACACCTCAGCGACGAGGTGCGTGGCGAGCGGTTCACCAACGGCGCCATCGCCTTCATCACGACGCTTTTGATGGTGAAGGAGTTCACCGCGGTGAAGGACGTGGCGGAGGGCGTGGAGGCCATCGAGGGTGCGAGTGAGCTCGTCGAGGGCACCTCGAACGCCACCAAGACCGCGGATGTCGTCGAGGGAACGTCCAACGCCACCAAGACCGCCGACGTCGTCGAGGAGGCCACCACCGCTGCCAAGAGCTGGCGCGATCCGGAGCTCTCCCCGTCCGAAGCGTGGAAGATGTACAAGAGCGACGCCCCGAGCGGCAAGCTCTCGTGGAACGAGTTCCAGTCGAAGTTCGCGGATGGCTGGCGGTTCAACCCGGAGAACAGCCGATGGATGAAGCCGGACCTCACCGCCCTCGGTGAAGGCACGGGCGGCGTCAGCGGCACGGCCAACGTGGCGGCGGATGCGTCGAAGCTCGAGGCCGCGACCCAGGGGGTGAAGACCGCGGTCGAGAACCTCACGAAGGGCGCCGAAGAAGCGCTCGGCACCGCCGAGAAGCTCGCGGAGAGCGTGGAGCCGGAGGCGGCGGAGCTCGGCCGCTCGTTGCGGAGCACGGTGCACGAGGTGCTCGAACACTCCAAGCTGCTGCGGGGCTTCGAGCACGCGGAGCTCGCGGTGATGCGGACCACGCTCAAGCTCATGTCCAAGCTGGAGACGCTGCTCGCGAAGACCCACAAGCTGGCGCACGTGCTCAAGGACACCAAGGAGGCCAAGGAGCTCCTCGAAGCCGCCGACTGGCTGCACCGCGCCCTGCACTGGGGGTACGAGGCCAACCACGGCTACCACGAGATCCACGAGCTCCAGCACGAGGGTCACGAAGGGGGCGGTCACGAGGGGGGCGGCCACGAAGGCGGCGGAACGACCGGGCATACGCCGGAGACCCATGGCGTCGGCCACGGCGGTGGGCACGAGTAGGCGGTGAGCGCTCCGCCGTCGGGTCGCGCCCCCGAGTCCGCGTCGGGGCTGGCGCTCGACTTCTTCAGGTCGGTCGTCGCCTACGGCCTCGGACGGCTGGTCGGTGGGGTGCGGCTGGCGCTCATCCTCGCCCCCTTCGTCCTCGTGGGGCGGCAGCTCGACCGTGCGTCCGGCGCCGAGGGTGTGTGGGCCATCGTGGGGAGTTTTGTCGGCGTCGGCGCATGGTTCTGGCTCGGGCTCACCGCGCCGCCCGCTCCTGGCCGCCGCGCGGGGGTCCGCGCGCTCCTCGCGCGCTTCGCCGGCTTCGACCTCCGGCCGCCGCGTCCCCGCTGAGGCCTACGCCGGCGGTCCGCCGCAGCCGGCGCAGCGCACGGGGGCGAAGCGAGTCCCCTGGTCCAGCCCGCAGGTGGGGCAGAGCCGGCGTTCCAACAGGAGCTCGCGGACGGGGGCGAGGGTGGGGGGCTCCTTCGCCGGGTCGGTGCCACACCAGGAGCAGGGGCCGTGGGCGGGGAGGGCTTCCGCGCAGAGGCTGCACACCACCGCGCAGCCCTCCTCCCAGCGGGGGATCGGCCAACGCCGCGGCTTTCGGGCGAGCTGGGCCGCGTCGGGGCGCCAGCTGTCCTGCGTAGGGTGTGCGGTCCCCCGGGAGGCCGCGAGGCTGGCCACCCACCCGCCGCCGAAGGGGATGGCGCGCTGCCAACGTTCTGCCGGAACCCCACAGGACCCGAAGCGGAACCCGAGCGCCGCGAGGTCGGCGGGGCCGGAGCGGCCCCAGGCGTCGATCGGCGGCACGGCGCCTTCTGGGCGCATGAACCACTCTGGCGCCCGGAGCAGCGCGCGCGGGAACTCGGAGGCGGCGCATTGCGGCTGGGCGAGCCAGCCCCACCGGCTGTCCTCAGCGAGGTACCGCACCCAGACCAGGGTGGCGCCGTGGGTGCGCAGCCACTCCAGGATCGACCGCCCCAGGTCCTCCCCGGCGGGGCCCACCTCGTCTTCCCAGAGCTTGCCCCCACGGATCGCGGCGGTCAGGACATCCTGGCGGACCGTGGCCGCCGAGAGCTGCGCGAGGCGCTCGCCCGGGGACGCCGCGAAGAACGCGGGGCCGCACGCGGCGCACGGGCCGCAGAGCCCGCCTGTCGAGTCGCCCGAGCACACCGGACACGTTGCCATGCGGCCTTTGTATTCCGGTGCGACGCCGGGGAGGAGCGGGTCAGATGGACATCGCGTCTACGGAGAAGCTCGCGGTGCCGAAGGCGGGGTTCGCCGTGTCCGTAAGCGTGACGGTCACGTCGCCCTCCTCCACGAAGTACAGCGAGGGAGCGCCGAAGAAGGTCTCCACCTCGTCTTCGTTGACGTGGTCCACGTTGGCCGCGGGGACGACGGAGGCCTGGGGGTCGGCGGTCATGTCGGCGGCGAGGGTGCCGAGCAGGCGACCGCCGGCGTTGTCGATCGGAATGGGCAGCCAGGCGAGCTGGGTGCCGAGCTCCACCGGGAGGGTCCGGTCGTTGTCGATCCGGGAGAACGCCGTGTCGTACGGGTCGCGGGTGTAGAGGGCGAGCTCGAGGGCGTCGGGGGCGTCGAACGTGAGGTCGATGCGGTCGAACGTCTCGCCGTGGAGGCGCGCTTCGAGCTGGTACTCGCCGGGGTCGGCCACCGCGACCGAGAAGGAGTACACGTTCTCGGCGTTGCCGTCGTCATTGCCCGCGTCTTCGTCGGGGCCGGACTGGTTCAGGGTCACCCCGTCGTCGGGCACCATCACGTACTCGATCTCGTCGGCCTCCTTGCCCGCGTCGTCCGCGCCCACGCCGGTGAGCTCCACGAGGAACGACTGCTCGTGCCCGGTGACGATGGCGTTGTCGGTGATGTCGTGTTCGTCGAGGTAGTAGTCGCTGGTGAGGCTGAACTGCATGCGGCCGAGCTGGCCGTTGGCCGTGGCCCCATCCACCCCGCAGGCGACGGTGGCGAGGAGGGCGAGGGGGAGGAGCGTGCGCATGGTCATCTCGGGGGTGCCGCGTGGGGATGCAAGAAACGATCCACTTCGGTGGATCCTTGATCCTCGCGGCGCCTCCGAGCCGGATCGGGGCGGGCGTGTCGCGGTGGGCGCCGGCCGCTCACCAGAGCTTGGGGATCAGCGCCCGCCGCTCGCGCGGATAGTCGGCGAAGGTGGCGCGGTACCAGGCATGGTGGGTCCGGGCCCGAGGCGCGAGGTTCGCGAAGGTGAAGACGAAGAAGGCGAGCCCGGACAGGGACCAGGAGGCCAGGGCCCAGCCGAGCCACTCCAGGAGCTCCCCCAGGTAGTTGGGGCAGCTCACCCAGCGGTAGAGGCCACCCCGGGGGATCGCGTAGCCGCCACGGCCGCGAAGCTTGAGGAGGACGGCGTCCGCATGCTGGTTGATCGCCCAGCCCAGCGCGAACAGGGCCGCACCCGCCACGAACCTGGGATCCGCGAGCCAGGCGGCTGGGTAGTCCCCGAGCGCCCCGACCTGGCGCCCGTTGAGCCAGCCGTTGACCACGTTGAACGACGCGCCCCCGAACGCGACCGCGAGTGGGATCGGGCGCCCGGTCATGCGGAACGGGAAGACGAACGCCCGGTACAGGTAGTGCAAGGACCACAGCGTCGCGAGGACCCGGGGCGCCGTCTCCCCCGCGTGCGGGCCGGCGAGGAAGACCCCCAGGAAGACCAGCGCGGCGGGCGACTCCATGAGCACCCAGCCCAGCTTCGCGCTCACTGTCGGTCCGGACCCGGCGGCGCTGTGCCGGCCATACGGGGCCGCCCGCCCGAGCAACGTCACGAAGACGGGGATCGCGGTGGCCATGAGGGCGGCAGCGACCCAGGGGTGGGCGGAGTCGAGCGTCATCGCCCCGGACTACCCCGGTAGAGCCGGGCCGGCTTCCCCAGTCAGGCGGACGAGTGGAAACGCCTACATGGTTCCCCCTCCCACCTCGGCAGGACCGTCGCGAGCCATGACAAACGTCGGCGTGGGCGCCGCCGGAGGTTTTCGAGGGCGATCGATCCGGCCCGCCCCCCGTTGCGGTATCCTCTCCTCTGATGCGCTTCTTGATGATGCTCGGCGGCGGCGGCGTGATCGTCGGCGCCAACCTCCTCCCCAGGGTCGCGACCGGCACGGCCGTCGATCTGCTCGTGCTGGCCGGGTCCATCGGGGGCGGCGCCCTCGTCTTCGCGAGCTTTCACCAGTCGTCGCGCTGACTACCGGTGGCGGAGCGAGGTGTACACGTCGTCCACCGCGGCGGCCAGCGCCGGGAAGCTGAGCTTGGAGCGGAAGCGCTCGGTGACGGGGCCGCGCAGCTCGGCGTAAGGCATCCGCGCCATCGCCTGGGCGAGCGCTGCGGCGTCCCCGACGGGGAACAACGCGCCGACCCGGCCGCCGTCGGTGAGGCGGTGGAAGGCGGGGATGTCGGTGAGGAGGCTCGGGGTGCCGCAGGCGAACGCCTCGAGCACGGCGCGCCCGCAGACCTCCCGCGTGCTCGCCTGCACCAGCGCGTCCGCCGCGCGGAGCAACAGCTCCACCTGCTCGGGCGCCACGCGCTCCAGGAAGGTGACGGGGAGGCCGGCGGCGGCGCGGCGCACCTCGGCCTCCATGGGCGCGTCGGTCCAGGCGAAGGTGAGGTGGGCGCCCGGGGTGTGGGCCACGAAGCTGCGAAACGCCGCCAACGTGGTCAGCGGGTCCTTCACCCGATCGAGGCGCCCGAGGTGCAGGAACGCGGGGGCGCCACGCAGGCGGGTTGCCGCGCGGGCTTCGGAGCGGTCGCCGAGGGTGAACTCCGAGGAGGTCTCGAAGACCTCGACCACCCGGGCGTCGTCGGCGAGGGCGCCGCTGCGGAGCCACGGTTCGGCGTGGGCGCGGGCGGTGAACAAGAACCGGTCCACGGTGGCGAAGGCGGCGCGCTCGATGCGCCGCAGCGGCCCGAGGCGGGCGGGGGCGCCGCCGTGGAAGTGAGCCACCAACGCCGCGCCCCGCCGGCGGACGTCGCGCCCGAGCGCTTCGAGCCCGGCGTACGCGACGAGGTCGAAGGTGTGGACCACATCCGCCTTCAGCGGCGCGACCGCCGCCGCGAGGTGGGCGAGCGGCGCCTTCACGTTGGCGTCGTCTCGGCCGAACATCGTGAGCGCGGCGCGGGCTACCCGCGCCACCGGGTCCGGCGGGACGAAGTGCCAGCGGACCGGGCCATCCTGCACGGAGGCGGCGTGCCGGAGCTCCTGCACCACGTGGACTTCGTGACCGCGGGCCGCGAGCCCGTGCGCGAGCTCCCGGCGGAGCGCGTCCGCGCGAATCTGCGCCCCGGGCTCCGCCGCGAGGGCCCAGCTGTTGACGAGCACGACGCGCACGCGGGCGGCTAACCGGTGCGAGCGCGCGCGCCCGGCTCAGCGCGGTCGCGCGGCGCCTACGGTCGGCCGATGCAGCGGTACTCCAACCCGGCCGCCCGGGCCTGCTCCGGCGCGTACACGTTTCGTCCGTCGAAGAGGACGGGCGTGCGCAGGGCCTGCGCCACCGACGCGAGGTCGGGGCTCCGGAACTCGTTCCACTCGGTCACGAGCACCAGGGCGTCGGCGCCCTCCACGGCGGCCATCGGCCGCGGCGCGTACTCGATGGAGTCGCCCAGGAGGCGACGGGCTTCGTGCGAAGCCTCCGGATCGTAGGCGACCACCGTGGCGCCAGCCGCGAGCAATCGTCGCACGACCGTGAGCGACGGCGCTTCCCGCATGTCGTCGGTCTCCGGCTTGAACGCCAGGCCCCAGAGCGCGATGCGCTTCCCGGTGAGGTCGGCGCCGAAGCGCGCGATCACCATGTCGGCGAGCCGGTGCTTCTGCGCCTCGTTCACCTCCTCTACGGCCGTCACCACCTTCAGGCCGAGCCCGTACTGCCGCGCCGTGTCCACCAACGCCCGGACGTCCTTGGGGAAGCAGCTCCCGCCGTAGCCGGCGCCGGGGAAGAAGAAGCGCTGGCCGATGCGGCTGTCGCTCCCCGCGCCCCGCCGCACGGCGTCCACGTCGGCGCCGACAAGGTCGCAGAGGGCCGCGATCTCGTTGATGAAGGAGATCTTCGTCGCGAGGAAGGCGTTCGCCGTGTACTTGCACAGCTCGGCCGAGCGGTTGTCCATGAACAGGATCGGCTTGCCGGTGCGCAGGAGCGGGGCGTAGAGCCGCTCCATCAGCGCCCGCGCCTCCGCCGAGGCAACCCCGCAGACGATGCGATCGGGGCGGAGGAAGTCGTCGATCGCGGCCCCCTCCTTCAGGAACTCCGGGTTGCTCACCACCTCGATCGCCTGGGTGGTTCGTTCCCCGACGTGGGCCCGCACCCGCTCCGCAGTGCCAACCGGCACCGTGGACTTGATGATCAGGGTGACCGGAGCGAGCGCCTGGGCGGCCACCTCCGCGGCGACCGCGAAGACGCCGCTGAGGTCTGCCGAGCCGTCGGGGGCGGAGGGGGTGCCGACCGCGAGGAACACGATGTGGCTGTGTCGGAGGCCGTCCGCGAGGTCGCGGGTGAAGCGGAGCCGACCCTCGCGGACAGAGCGCTCCAACAGTTGATCCAACCCTGGTTCGTAGATGGGCACCCGCCCGGCGAGGAGCGCATGGATCTTCTCCTCGTCGCTGTCGACACACGTCACGTCGTGGCCGAGGTCGGCCATGCAGACCCCGACCACCAACCCCACATACCCAGTGCCGACCACCGTGATCTTCATGTTGGCTCCCGCGTGCCAACGTAACGTGTGGCGCGCGGCGCGCCCGCGGATTCCGCGCTCCTCACGGACTCGTCACTCGGTCGCCATCCGGCGCTTCGCGCCGCCGACACACCGTGGCCACGAATGTTGCATTACCGATGGCGAGTCACAACCGTTCCGACCCACTTCGCCGATAGGCTGGCGCGGAAACCCGGTCCATGGACGTGTGATACGGTTCGGTAGTGATCAGGCGGCGCATGGAGGCTCGGCCGGCCACCAATGGTAGCAGGTGCGATTCCGGACCTCCTCACGGTGGCCTTGCAGGTGGGCGCACCGCGAGTCGATGGCGGTCATCAATTCGGGCAGCT
>CAIXRH010000111.1 GCA_903921785.1 uncultured Pseudomonadota bacterium | reverse complement strand
TGTCCCGTCCAGGTCGTTTCGCCCAGCTCCCGTCCCCCGCTGTCACCCAGCTGACCTCGAGAGGACGCAGGATGGACCTCGATCGCGCCCCCGTGAAGTGGTAGCCAGGGTGGGATGAATGCCGTGCAAAATCGCTGGGATACGACAGTGTAGGTTGAACGCTGACTTACGGTCGGTGCCGGCGGCGCTCCGCTCGACGCGGCACCGCGGCAGGGCATCGTGAAGGGCAGGCCGGCGGCGGACGGGGCGGTGCTCCGGCCGCGCGCCGTCGCGAGGGAGGGCCCGGGGATGGCCCCCCTCCCGTCGTCATGTGTCGGTTCGCGGGGTCGGCATGTGTGGGGGTGGGGGCGTCTGGGGCCGCGCGGCCGGGCGCCTATGCACGTGGGTGGGGAGGGGCTGTCCCGACCCGACGCCGGGCCGGAGACCGCCGAACCCTGTGCCAAGGAACCTCCACTCCTACGCGTCAGCCTGCGCACGGAGATTGAGTCGGCTCGGGTGCATACCGGGGCGGCGGCCCGGGCAGGGACGACTCCCCAACCGCAGCAGGCGCGATAACCGTTGGGAATCCATGACAAGGCCCCGTCCACACGCGCCGCTGACCCCGCTTCGTCGATGGGAACGGCGGTGAGCGTGCAGGCCGGCTCACGGCTGCGATCGGGCAGGTACCTGCTCCTCGGCTGCCTGCGGGAAGGAGGAAGCGCAACGATCTGGCGGGCCATCGACACCCGTGAAAACGCGGAGCGGGCACTCAAGGCCATCCCCCTGGAGTTGGACGGCGCCCGGGTCGCGGAGATCGAAGCCGAGGTGACCGCTCGGGTCTCACACCCCGGCGTCGTGCGGGCGCAGGCGGCGTTCGTGGAGGCCGGCCATGGCTGGGTGGTGATGGACAGGGCCGCGGGCAGCCTCGCGGACGCGGTGGAGGCCCACGGCCCGCTGGACGGCGCCCTCCTGCGTCGGGTCGGTCGTGACCTCTGCGCTGCCCTGGCCGCGGCGCACGCGGCCGGCGTGGTGCATCGCGACCTGAAGCCGCAGAACGTGCTGGTGTTCGAGGATGGCAGGATACAGCTCGCGGACTTCGGGATTGCGCAGGTCCAGGCTTGGAGCCACTCCCGCACCCGAACCGGCGCGCTGCTCGGCACGCTCGCCTACATGGCCCCCGAACAACGTCGCGACCCTCGGGCGGTCCGGCCCGCCACGGACGTATACGCGATGGGGGTCTTGCTCGCGTGGGCGAGGACGGGTCGGGTCCCCGGCGAACTCTACGTCGAGGAGGCGCTCGACGCGCTTCGGGCGGAGCTGCGGGCGGCCGGCGAGCCGGACGACGCCCTCGTCGAGTTGATCGCGGACTGCGGCGCCCACGATCCGGCGAGGCGACCGGTGGACGGTGCCGCGCTCCTAGGGCGCGTCGCTGCCCTGCCGGGCGCCGTCGCGGACAGCACTGCTCCGCTCGCCGCACGGGTCGTCACCCCAGATGGGCCCCCGGAGCCCCCCCGCAATGCGCCGGGAGCCCCGGCTGCCGCGCCCCGCGCCGGTGCCCCCCTCTCCCGAATCGCCGTTGCCGTCGGCGGCGTCGCGCTCCTCGCGTTCGGCGGAGGACTTTGGGTCGGGAGGGTGAAGCAAGCGGCCCCGGCCGAAACGCAGCCTGACAACAGCTACCCGTCCTGCGACCAGACCTGGCGTGCCGAGGCGGCGCAGCAGGTCTTGGGGCCGCGGGAGGTGGTGGGGGTGTCGGTCGCCGACCTCGACGGGGATGGCTTTACTGATGCCGTCTTCGCGAACCAGCTCGACGAGAACCTCTCCATCTACTGGGGGGACGGCGCAGCGCGCCTCGGAGTCCCGCAGACCCTGGCGGTCGGACGGATGGGGGCGGCCGTCGCCACAGGCGACGTGGACGGGGACGGGCGCGCCGATCTCCTGGTGCCCGACGCCGATCATTCTGAGCTGAGGCTGTTCCAGCAAACGGCTCCCCGGTCGTTCGCCGCCGGGGAGCCGGTGGAGCAACCCGACCTCAGCTCCAGCCGGGCGCCCTGGCTCCTGCGCTGGGACGCCGACACGCTGCTGGACCTCGTGGTGGCCTCCGAGGGCGGGGTGAAGGTGCGCCGAGGCCTCGGAGCAGGGAGGTTCGACACCGAGCAGATCCGGATCACCGACGCTCAGAACGCTGTCGCGCCCTGGCGGAGGAGCGGGAGTACCGACGCGGTGGCGGTGCTCACCGAGAGCTACGTGGATCTGGTCGAATCCGGAAACGGGTACGTGCCGCGCAGGGTGACGCGATGGAGCTTGCCCGCGCTCTCGTTGATTCCCGATACGCGCACGGTCCGCGCGAGGGTGGGGACCTCCCTGATGACCCTGAAGGAGGACGGTGCGATCTGCCGCTGGGCGACGGACGCCCCCAGCGTGTCCGCGCTGGCCGATCTCGACGGCGACGGGCTTCCCGAGGGCCTCTCGATGGCGACGTGCGCGGGATGCACAAGCAACCACACGCTCGTTCGGGGTGTGGCCGGTCCATGAAGTCGGCTCCCTATCCGCGAGCAAGGGCTGGCAAGGGCTAGCGTCTGGGCTCCGTTACCCTTCCTGAACTCCCGGGATCGACGCCATGCTTTTGCCCCGACACGCCCACCTCGGCCGTGGGCTCCGCACCTTGCCGTTCGCCTTGATGCTCCTTCAGGCCTGCGCCACGGAAGTGCGCGTGGACGACGAGAACACCGCGCCGTCCGCCCCGATCGTGTCGATCGGCCCAGTCTCTCCGCGAACGGACGACGACCTCGTTGCGGTGATCGATACGCCCTCCGTGGATGAGGAGAGCGATGTCGTGGCCTACGCCTACACTTGGAAGCAGGACGGACTGCCGCGAGGCGACCTCACCAGCGAGACCGTTCCGGCATCGGAGACGTCGAAGGGCGAGGTGTGGGAGGTCACCGTGACCCCCACCGACGGTGAGATCGACGGACCTGCCGCCTCATCCAGCGCAACCATCCTCAACACCGCCCCCGAAGTGACGGTCGCGCTCTCCCCCGCGGCCCCTGGGACGGACGACGACCTGGAAGCGGTGCCAGTCGCGACCGATGCCGACGGGGACCCGGTCTCGTTCTCGTTCGCCTGGGCTCTCGACTCCGCGCCCCAATCTGACGTGTCCGACACGATCCCGGCGGAGCGGACCGAACGGGGCCAGCGATGGTCGGTCACCGTGACCCCGTCTGACGATGAAGAGGCGGGGACGCCGGCAACGTCCGAGGTCGAGATCGGGGATTCCGCGCCCGTGGCCCTCGCCGTGTCCCTGGTGCCGGAGCAACCGTACGTCACCGACGACGTGGTGGCCGTGGCGGAGGCGGCGGACGCCGACGGCGATGCCGTCGACTACCGCTACACCTGGTACGTGGACGGGACCGCCATCCAGTCCGGCGCGAGCGACACCCTCCCCGCTGGCAGCGCTCGCAAGCAGCAACGGGTCTCCGTGGAGGTGGTGCCCAACGATGGAGTGGTCGACGGGGACGCGATCCTCTCCGCGGACGCCACGGTCCTCAACAGCCTACCGACGGCCGGCGGCGTGACCATCGACCCCTCGGTCGCGTACGAGACCTCCACGCTGACTTGCGCCCCTTGGGGGTTCGCGGACGCGGACGGCGATCCCGAGGGGTGGACGTATGCGTGGACGGTCGGCGGCGGAGCGGTCGCCACCGGGCCGACGCTGGACGGCTCGTCGTTCGCCAAGGGCGACACCGTGACGTGCGCAGCCACGCCATGGGACGGCGAAGCGGCCGGCGAACCAGTGGTGTCCGCCGCGCTCACTGTCTCCAACTCCGCACCCACCTTGGCGTCCGCCGACCTGTCCACGTACACCCCCACCGAGAACGACACCCTCTCCGTGTCGCTCGGCGCGGTGACCGATGTGGACGGCGACACCGTGTCCTTCGACTACACCTGGTACGTCAACGGCAGCGCGGCGAGCACGGGCAGTACGCTCCTCGCCAACCGCTTCGCGAAGGGCGACAGCATCTATGTCGTCGTGACGCCCTGGGACGGCCGTGAGTCCGGCCCCTCGGTGACCTCCCCCGTCGCGACCGGTTCGAACACCCCACCGAGCGTGGCCTCCGTCTCCTTGAGCCCGACGGCCGCCTACACCAACGACACGATCACGGCGACCATCACCGCCGCCGACCTCGATGGGGACGCGCTCTCGTACACGTACGACTGGTACGTGGACGGCGTGTCTCGCGGGAGCCCGACGTCGAGCACGCTCAGTGGCAGCACGTATTTCAACAAGGGCCAGACGGTCTACGTCGTGGTCACGGCGGACGATGGAGACGACCTCAGCGCCCCGCTCGCGAGCAGCAGCGTGACCGTCCTGAACACGGCCCCGACGGCCCCGACGGTGGAGGTCACGCCCGCCAGCCCCGAGCGGGGGGACGACCTCACATGCTCGGTGGTCACGACGTCCTCCGACGCCGATGGGGACGCGCTGACCTACGTGTTTGCGTGGGATGTGGACGGGGCTTCCTACGCGGGCGCGACGGACTGGGCGACGAGCAGCGTCGTCAACGGCGGGGACGTGGACGCGGCCGAAACCTGGACATGCGAGGTTTACGCCGACGATGGGTCGGCCTCGTCGTCCGTTCGCGACGCCAGCGTGGAAACCGCCGGCTGCGACCTCGACGCCGACGGGTCCGAATCCCCCTTGTGCGGCGGTTCGGACTGTGACGACGGCGATCCTGCGGTGCACCCAGGCGCGGCCGAACTCTGCGATGCGACCGACGAGGACTGCGACGGACTCCTGGACAGCGAGGCTGCCTGTGGGTGCCACACGGCGACGTACGGCGATGACTCCTACATCTTCTGTGACGCCTCGTCGGGGAAGACCTATGCCTCCGCCGCGACGTGGTGCTCCGCTCGGGGCTACGGGATGGTCGAGGTCAACGACGTCGCAGAGAACAACTGGATCGTCAGCGAAGGCGTGACGTACGGGCTCGCCAGCCCCAGCACTACCGGTCAGAACGGCCTCTACATCGGGATCAACGACTCCCTCTCCGAGGGCACCTTCGCCTGGCCGAGCGGCGCTTCCACCGCCTTCACCAATTGGTACTCGGGCGCCGTGAACACCTCGGCCTACGACTGCGCTGAGGTGTACATCGACTACCCGGGCCGGCCGGTGGGCGTTTGGAACATCCTGAGCTGCTCGTCGACCTACGGCTACATCTGTGAAACCGGTGGCTGAACGTTGCTCCTGACGCCCCGCTTCTCCCGGTGGCCTCACGAGGAGCGGTCCGCGCTGGGCTGCACCACCCCGCCGAGAAATGCCCACGCCTTGTCAACCCGAGCGCGCCAACCCCGGCCAGCCCATGCCGGCCGGGGTGGAGAGTCCGATAGGCTGAACCAACGATGGCCACCCTCCTGCTCCGCGAGTCCGACACCGTTCGGGCGATTCCCCTCGCAGCCGCTACCCTCGTGGGACGCGCCCCAGCCTGTCTGGTGCGCGTCGCGCACGAGAGTTGCCCAGCCCACTGGTTGGAGCTCCGGTGGCGCCCGCAAGGATGGAGCTGGCGCGCGCTCACGGCCCCAGACCGGACCTACGGAGGCGGCACGTTCGTCGGGGATGGGTGGCGCTCGCTCGACGCCCGTGAAGGCCAGGGCACCCGGGTGCGGCTGTCGGGAACCAACGTCCACGTCGAGCTGGTGGAGGGCGGACCTCCACGGCCGTTCGCGTGGGATGTGATCGCCGATGGGCCTGTCGACGGCGACGCTCTCGCGGAGGTGGCCGAGATTCGCGGAGACCTCCTGCTGCCGCTCACCGCCGAGGGGGACAGCGACGCCGCGCTCAAGGACGGCCAGGCCTGGGTGCACGTGGGGACGGGCGGCGAGATGCGCACATTCCGCGCTCATGTCCCCGGCACCGTCCCCCCGACGCTGGCGCCCCGGCTCGATCTCGGGCGACCGGGCGTGAGCGTGGAGATCGACATGGAACATCTCAGCGCGCTGTTCTTCCAAGGCGATGTTTCCGCGTCCGTGCGCGGCGAGTGCGTGCGCGTACTCGCCGTTTTCGCGCAGGCCCGCGGCCACGGCGACGGCTGGCTGGACGCGAGCGAGGCCTGGGGCCGCTGGACCGAGCTGGGCGGAACGCGCGAGACCTCCATCGACCGCATGAGTTGGGAGCGCGGCAAACTCCGTGGCCAGCTCGCACGACAACACGTCAGTGGCCTCGAAGGGCTCTTCGTGCTTCGGAAGTTCGGAACCTTCGTGAAGACGCGGCTCGCGACGGAGCTTGAGGTGAGCTTCATGGGGGGGTGATGCGACCGGACTCGTGTTTCTGGGCCGGGCCCCTGTCCGCCACGTGCGCGAGCGGAAGGCTTGAACTATCGGGCTATTACGGCACGCCGATGCACGTTCGCGTTACTTCGCCCCCGCCAGAGTGCCTTTCATGCTCCTTGTCCTTACCGCCCTTGCCGTTGCTGCCCCCCTCAAGACCCTCGACGTACCGGTGGAGCGCGAGACCTCCGCGGTCCCAGTGGCCGCACAACAGCGCTACCTCGCGCGTGCGGTGAGAGATGCAGTCGACCAGCTCGACCTGGAGCGCCTCGACGGGCGCACGCTGCGCCTCACGGTGAGCGGGGTGCTCCAGATGTCGGACGAGGACCTCGGAGAGTACGTGCGGAGCGAGCTGGTCTCGGCCGTGTCGCACGCGGGTGGGCGCGTGCGGGAGGAGGATGACGACGAGCTGCTGGTTCGCGTCACCCAAGCTGGGATCGACCACGTGCTCGAGTCGCGCAACGTGGATGTGCCACGGCGCAAGGCCCTGCCGATCGCGCTGATGGCCGGTGGCAGCGGCCTCGCTACCCTGGCGGCGGCCTTGTGGGCGGGCCACGCTGACAACGGCCAAACCACCGGGCCCGCGATCGGCGTGGGGGCCGTGACCGCCGGCGTCGGCGTAGGGCTGCTCTTCCTTCCACCCAAGCACGCCCAGGTGCAATGCGACGTCTACCGGGCGCGCGTGAGCCTGGAATCCACCTTCATTCCGGCGAAAGGCAAGTCGTGGGACGCGAGCGGGGATGCAGACGTACTCGTGGAGGACGACGGGCTCCCCTGCGAGGCCGAAGCCGAGGCGCGACGGCGACGTCGTGACTGATCGCCCATGAAATTGGCCGTAAAACGGCGACACTTCAAAGCTGGCTTGAAATCACCAGCATCCACTTACTAAGGCGGAACGGTTGAGCCGACCCGGCGATGCACCGCCTGCCGCGGGGCTCGGCGAGAATCACGAACCGGTTCACTGATCGCATGGCTGCAGACTGAGGGTTTGCGGGTCGTCGCGAGTCGCGTGCAGACTGCCGCGTTGGCCCTGCACCGCCCACGTCAACCTCCGCCCCTACGCCGACCCCGCTCCGCTCGCCTCGACGACCACCGCGCTGTGGTCCGACAGCCGCTCCCCGTCCACCGTTCCCTCCCACGACGCCACCACCCGGGCGCGGACCGTCCCGCTGACCGCAACATGGTCGATGGGCGGGTGGGTGAGCCCGCCCACAGTCCGCGTGGCACAGAGGAGCTTCGCCGAGGCGAGTCCGACCTCGAGAAGCGATCTCCCCAGCGCGGTGCCGTAGATGTGGGTCTCCGCGAGGTCGGAGTTGAAGTCTCCGGCGACGCAGAGCGTGGCCTTTGGGTAGCGAGCCGCGAGCTCGGCCCACTCCGCAGCTTGCTCCGGGATGACCCGGTGGTGCTCCGTCCAGTTCCGCGCCGTTCCGGTGGGCCCCCGGTCCGCGTGCCAGGGGAGCACTGTTCCGACGACCACGATCGGTCCGGCGGGCCCCTCGAAGACCGCCGCCGCGGTGCGCATCGGATCGCGCAACAGCACCGTCTCGACCAGGGGAAGGCGCGACCAGACCGTGACCCAGCGTTCGCCACCGGGACGCTCGGTGGTGGACACGGGCTGGAACGCCTCGGAAAGGTCGAGCGTGTCGCGCGTCTCCGTGAGGACCCAGATGTCCGCGTCGCCGGCCTCGATGCACTGGCGCTGACGATCCGAGCGGGAGCGCGGCGGGAGCTCCACGTTCCAGGTGCCCACCCGAAACGACCACCTCGGGGACTCCTGGAGAGCGGCGAGACGGCGAACCAGCGCCGCCATGTCGCCTCGCTCGATCACCGCGAGCAGGTGCCCCTCGCAGAAGCGGTCGTGCCGAACGTGGGCGGTGAGGGTCCGGCGAATCGCATCCTGGTCCGCGTGGTCGATCCCCACCCCAGCCACCAGATCGGCGCCGGGGCCGTGCGCCCAGGTGGACCAATCGAACGGGAAGATCAGGCCGGAGCGGTACACGTGCTCGTAGAAGCCGACGAGCCGCTCGTTCAAACTCCGATAGCCGCCGGAGAGCACGTGAAAGGGCCCCTGATCCAACGCGGGGAGGAACGCCACCAGGCGCTCCATCGATCCCCTCGGCCAGGGGGCGCTCACCGGGCGGGTC